>NZ_QFWH01000014.1:2500-5358 GCF_003149375.1 Vampirovibrio chlorellavorus | reverse complement strand
AAAAAAAAGCCCCTAGTACCGAAGTACTAAGGGCTACAAAGAAGAAGCCTGGCGATGACCTACTTTCACAAGGAAGAAATCCTCACTATCATCGGCGCAGAGCGTTTTCACGACTGAGTTCGAAATGGGATCACGTGGGCCCCGCTCGCTATTGTCACCAGGCAAACCGGTATTAACAATTCTGTCGATAGATAAAAGACGTTTGCAATTAATCTGCTTTATTTCATTTGGGTATATTACCAAAACCACTTTGGGTTATAGGGTCAAGCCTCACGGTCAATTAGTACGCGTCAGCTACATGCATTACTGCACTTCTACATCGCGCCTATCAACGTTGTCATCTTCAACGGACCTTTAGAAGGCTTAAATCCTTGGGAGAACTCATCTTGAGGGAGGCTTCCCGCTTAGATGCTTTCAGCGGTTATCCCGTCCGAGCTTAGCTACCCGGCAATGCCATTGGCATGACAACCGGTACACCAGAGGCTCGTCCACTCCGGTCCTCTCGTACTAGGAGCAGCTCCTCTCAATTCTCCAACGCCCACGGCAGATAGGGACCGAACTGTCTCACGACGTTCTAAACCCAGCTCGCGTACCACTTTAAATGGCGAACAGCCATACCCTTGGGACCGGCTACAGCCCCAGGATGTGATGAGCCGACATCGAGGTGCCAAACACCGCCGTCGATATGAACTCTTGGGCGGTATCAGCCTGTTATCCCCGGCGTACCTTTTATCCGTTGAGCGATGGCCCTTCCATACAGAACCACCGGATCACTAAGACCTACTTTCGTATCTGCTCGACGTGTCAGTCTCGCAGTCAAGCACCCTTTTGCCTTTGCACTCTACGCACGATTTCCGACCGCGCTGAGGGTACCTTTGTGCTCCTCCGTTACGCTTTAGGAGGAGACCGCCCCAGTCAAACTACCCACCATACACTGTCCTGGCACCGGATTCACGGCACTCAGTTAGAACTCTAAGCCTGCCAGGGTGGTATTTCAAGGATGACTCCACGCACTCTAGCGAGCACGCTTCATAGTCTCCCACCTATCCTACACAAGCAGACTCAAAGTCCAGTGTAAAGCTATAGTAAAGGTGCACGGGGTCTTTCCGTCTTGCCGCGGGTACGCCGCATCTTCACAGCGATTTCAATTTCACTGAGTCTCGGGTGGAGACAGCGTGGCTGTCGTTACGCCATTCGTGCAGGTCGGAACTTACCCGACAAGGAATTTCGCTACCTTAGGACCGTTATAGTTACGGCCGCCGTTTACTGGGGCTTCAATCAAGTGCTTGCACACCATCATTTAACCTTCCAGCACCGGGCAGGCGTCACACCCTATACTTCCTCTTACGAGTTTGCAGAGTGCTGTGTTTTTAATAAACAGTCGCAACCACCTGGTTTCTTCGACCCTCATATGCTTACACCGCAAGGGCTTCACACACAAGGGCGCACCTTCTCCCGAAGTTACGGTGCTATTTTGCCTAGTTCCTTCACCCGAGTTCTCTCACGCGCCTTGGTATTCTCTACCTGTCCACCTGTGTCGGTTTCGGGTACGGTTAATGTCTATCTGAAGCTTAGAGACTTTTCCTGGAAGCGGGGTATCAGTTACTTCAGCGGCAAGCCGCCTCGTCATCGTGTCTCAGTTCATCATGCACCCGGATTTACCTAAGCACACTCCCTACTCACTTAAACCCGTTCAACCAATCACGGGCTAACCTAACCTTCTTCGTCCTCCCATCGCAATAAACATTAGTACAGGAATATTAACCTGTTTCCCATCGACTACGCGTTTCCGCCTCGCCTTAGGGGCCGACTCACCCTGCGCCGATTACCGTTGCGCAGGAAACCTTGGACTTTCGGCGTGCGGGTTTTTCACCCGCATTATCGTTACTCATGTCAGCATTCGCACTTCTGATACCTCCAGCAAGCTTTTCAACTCACCTTCTACGGCTTACAGAACGCTCCTCTACCACTTCTAGCCATTGCTAGAAATCCGCAGCTTCGGTATACAGTTTGAGCCCCGTTATATCTTCCGCGCAGACTGACTCGACCAGTGAGCTATTACGCTTTCTTTAAAGGATGGCTGCTTCTAAGCCAACCTCCTGGCTGTCTATGCCCTTCCACCTCGTTTTCCACTTAACTGTATTTGGGGACCTTAGCTGGCGGTCTGGGTTGTTTCCCTCTTCACGACGGACGTTAGCACCCGCCGTGTGTCTCCCGTGCTCTACTGCTTGGTATTCGGAGTTTGCATCGGGTTGGTAAGTCAGATTGACCCCCTAGCCGAAACAGTGCTCTACCCCCAAGCGTAATACACGAGGCGCTACCTAAATAGCTTTCGAGGAGAACCAGCTATCTCCGGGCTTGATTAGCCTTTCACTCCTATCCACAACTCATCCCCGTATTTTTCAACAGACGTGGGTTCGGGCCTCCAGTTGGTGTTACCCAACCTTCACCCTGGTCATGGATAGATCGCCCGGCTTCGGGTCTATTCACTGCGACTTAACGCCCTATTCAGACTCGGTTTCCCTTCGCCTCCCCTATGCGGTTAAGCTCGCCACAGCAAATAACTCGCTGACCCATTATACAAAAGGTACGCAGTCGTCCAGTTGCCCAGACTTCCACTGCTTGTACACATACGGTTTCAGGTTCTATTTCACTCCCCTCTCCGGGGTTCTTTTCGCCTTTCCCTCACGGTACTGGTTCACTATCGGTCAGTAGTTAGTATTTAGCCTTGGAGGATGGTCCCCCCATCTTCAGCCAGGATTCCACGTGTCCCGGCCTACTCATCGTTACCCACTATCGGCTTTCTTTCGTGTACGGGGCTATCACCCTTTATTGCACACCTTTCCAGATGCTTCCAC
>NZ_QFWH01000013.1 GCF_003149375.1 Vampirovibrio chlorellavorus | reverse complement strand
GCTGCTTGGGAATCACTGGCTCAATCAGTTCCCATTGCTCGTCACTCAAGGGCTTCCAAGGCATACTCTATCCTCTTCTAAACCCTGGAATTCTAACCCAAAGTTACCGTATTGGCTCTAGTAGGTCAATTAGCAGGTTAATTATGATCCAGACATCCACAAAGGTTGAAAGCTCAGTCATTCGGCTGGTGTTGGTTGAAGATTACAAACTGGTGCGCATCGGTTTGCGCTCCGTTCTCAACGAGGATCCCCGGATTGAGGTGGTGGGAGAGGCCGAAACGGGGGAACAGGGCATTGAAATGATTAAATCACTCAAGCCCGATTTGGTGGTGCTTGATTTGGGCTTGCCCGGCATGGACGGGATTGAAGTGACCAAGGCCATCAAAAATTTTGACGAAAATATTAAAGTCGTCATTCTAACCTCGCACGAGGTTGAGGATGAGGTGCTGGCGGCCTTATCGGCAGGGGCCAACGCTTACTGCCTGAAGGAGATTACCTCCAATCGGCTGATTGAGGTGGTTAAATCCGTTTTCGAAGGGGCTGCCTGGCTGGATCCGGCCATTGCCGGCATGGCCCTGGAGATGTTCTCCAGCAGCAGCATCCGCCCCAAAGGTAACGGCCAGGCCGCCCGCGCGGACTTGCAACTGACCGAGCGGGAAAATCAGGTACTCACCCTGCTGGTGGAAGGCAAAAGCAACTCCGAGATTGCCGATTGCCTGTCGGTGAGTGTGCATACCGCCAAAGCCCATGTGTGCAGTATTTTACAAAAACTCTCTGTCCATGATCGGGTACAGGCGGCAGTAAAAGCCGTTAAGGAAAATCTGGTCTAGTCGCCACTATTTTCCGCAAGCATTCAGCATCACTCCGTCAGGGTTGGGCAAAAAGGCCTCAAAGGCGGCCCCGGGTAATCCCGTAAACCTGCCCCGGAGTGATGCCGCTTGTGGCATTGACCCGCCTTGAACCATCGCTTACCAATCTCTGGCGGGGCGTCCATATATCCTCGCCAGACAAGCTGAATTGACAATCGTATGCCGTTACCCAAGCCCATCCAACGCCTTCTGTCCCTGAGCCTGTGGCATTTCCCCAAAAATTCCCGGGGAAAGCACTTTAACTACCTGCCGGAATTATTTCTGCTGATGACCCTGGTCACCATGGGGTACAGCTTGTACACCATGCAACTGTATCAACAAATGGAGGAAATGGTTCGGTTTACCACCTGGCATCTGCAATTGAGAAAAGAGTTCGCCCTCAGCCTTTTCAGCAGAACTCAGTCCTTGCCCAATGAGTCCGGTCGTATTCTCAGGCAACTACAAAACAATTTAAACACCATGATCAACGGTGGCACCATCACCCTTCCCGCCGACCCTGAAAGCATCCATGTCCCCAAAGCCACCGTTCCCGCGCTGAAGCAGGAACTCCTGAGACGGCTGCGAATTTATCGGAAGATACAAGAAAACGATGCAAAGCTACAGCGAACCCGGCCACAGACCGCTGGCCATCAGGCCATCAGGCATTCAAACAACACCCTGTTGGGCCAACTGGAATACCCGCACGTTGAACTAGTCACCCTGTACATCAAGGAACTGCAGGAAACCGCCAGACAGCTGGCCTGGCTGGAATTGGCGACCGTGTTACTCATCACCCTGATTGGGGTGATCATGACCCGGCAGCAAAAACTGACCCTGCAAGCACTGGCGGAAAGTGAGCAACGCTTTCGGGAAATTTTTAAAATCAGCCCAGTGGGTAAGGCGCTGGTGGATTTTAATGGCACCATTCAGGGGGTCAACCAGGCCTTGCAAAAGCTGCTGGGCTACCCCGAAGCGGAATTGCGGCAACAGCCCATCCGCAGTTTGTATGACGGGGACATTACGGACGCCGAAAAACAACTGTATCAGGAGCTGCTTGAAAAAAAACGATCCGCCTACCAGATTGAGAAGATTTTCCGGCATCGGGACGGCCACGGGATCTGGGTTCTTGTCTCTGTGGCCATTATGTACAACATTGAGCAAGAGCCCAACCTGCTGGTGCTGCAGGCCCAAGACATCACAGAACTCAGAGGCGTCCAGGAGGCCCTGCGTCTTTCCGAAAGGCGGTACCGAACCATTGTGGAGTCCGCCATGGATGGCATTCTGGTCGCCAATATGGAAAATGTCATCGTATCCGCCAATACCCAAGTCAACCGCATATTTGGCTATGAACCCGACGAACTGACCGGAACCAGACTGTTGGCGCTGATTCCCCCCGTATACCGGGAGGCGCACCTGAAGGGCATGCAGCGGGTGAATGAGACGCATGAGTCCCGATTGAGCGGTAAATTACTGGAATTGCAGGGATTGAAAAAAAACGGGGACACTTTCCCGCTGGAACTATCCCTGTCTACCTGGGAGGGCGGGGAGGGCAGCATGATGGCCACGGCCATCATACGGGATATTACGGTTCGAAAAGAATTGCAGCGAGAGCGCGAGGCCCTGATCCTGAGCAAAAAAAGCCTGGAAGAGTTCACCATGATTGCCGCGCACGATTTACAGGAACCGTTGCGGAAGATTGCTTTTTACACAGAACGCTTCAGCAAACGGGAGGAAAAAGGGCTTCAGAAAGCCTCCATACAGGATCTTCAACGCTTGCAGGCGGGGGTCGCCCGTATGCAGGATCTGCTCAGGGCACTGTCGGAATATTCCCGTATTACGCCCCAGAATCCGGAATTTAAACCCATCAACCTCAACCTGTTACTGCCCGGTATTAATTTTGAAATAGAAGCGGAGTTAAACCAAGCCGGGGCCACCCTAAGCATCGATCCCCTGCCCATTATTGAGGCCGATGAGGCCCAGATGCAAATTTTATTTAAAAATTTAATCCAGAATGCCCTCAAGTTTCGCCGAAGCGGGGTATGCCCGCATATTCATATTTATGGTAATTTAATACAGTATCAACTTCATTCTTATGAAGTGCCCATGCTGGAAATTTCCGTTCAGGACAACGGCATCGGCTTCGATGAAAAATATCTGGATCGTATTTTCAAGGTTTTCCAAAGGTTGCACACGGCTTCCAGGTTTTCAGGGACGGGAATTGGCCTGGCCACTTGCAAAAAAATTGTTGAACTCCACCACGGCCATATCACTGCCAGAAGCCAACCGGGTGAAGGCTCTACTTTTATTATTTCTCTTCCCATTTATCAGAAATAATCGACGAAACGTCCATTAGCCGGTAGGAAGATCGCATTGAGTAAGCACAACAACAGCCCAAGAAAACCGCATATCCTGATCGCCGATGATGACAGCGATGACCGGCAAATCATCCGGGAGGCGCTAAACCGCAATATGCCCTCTTGTCTGTATTCTTATGCCGAAGATGGGGAGGAGGCACTAGATTTTTTGTACCATCGGGGCCAGTTTAGCCACCAAAACGCGCCCCCTGTCGATTTAATCCTGCTGGACCTGAATATGCCTCGAAAAACAGGCATGGAGGTGCTGGAAATCATCAAGAAGGAGCCGTCGCTCAAGCATATCCCGGTGGTGGTGCTTACCACCTCGCAAGAGAAAGACGATGTTATTCGCACGTATGAACTGGGTGTTAACTCTTTTATGATCAAGCCCATCTCTTACGATTCGCTGTTAAATGCCATGAAAATATTGGGGAAATACTGGTTTGAAACTGTCGAGCTACCTACCCAGGCCACCTGAAGCCGAATCGGAATTACAACCCATCCGGGTCTTGCTGGTGGATGACGATGAGGATGAGTACATCATCACCCGCAGGATTATTTCTGAAATTATTGGGCGCACCCATTTACTTGACTGGGCAAGTTCTTATGCCCAGGGGCTGGCCTTAATTGAGGAAGCCAACCACGACATTTACCTCATCGATTATCGGCTGGATGAGCATACGGGACTGGACTTGCTGCAGGAAGCGATAGCCCAGGGATGCACCCAGCCCATCATCCTGCTGACCGGTCAAGAGGACCGTGAAGTTGACATTCAGGCCATGAAATCGGGAGCGTGGGACTATCTGGTCAAGGACCGCATTGACGCGCCCATGCTGGAGCGGGCCATTCGTTACACGCTGGAGCATCGGAAGGTGCTGGATGTGCTACTGGAAAATCAGAAGCAGCGGGAAAAATTCGTGGCCACCCTGACACACGACCTGAAAACCCCCATCAAGGCAGAGTTCCGCATTTTTGAGCTGTTGTTAAATGAACGGTTCGGCCCCATTACAGAGGAGCAAAGCACTGTGATACAGGAAATGCTGCGCTCCAACCGATTTATGTATCAAATGGTGGACAACCTGCTGACTGCTTTCAAGTTTGAAAGTGGTCATATGATGCTGAGAATGGAACTGATTGATGTCAACGAACTCATCGCCTCAACGGTGAATCTGGACTTGATTGGGCTGGCCCAGGAAAAAAATCAGGAACTGACCCTGAAACTGGACGCCAATATTCCCAATATACCCGTGGACGGTCTGGAAATTAAACGGGTGATTTACAACCTGGTACAAAATGCCGTCAACTACACGCCCAAGGGCGGAAAAATTGAGATAGGAACCCACTTAAACGAAAATAGCGTGCAGATAACCGTGGCGGACACCGGACCGGGGATAGAACAAACCATCCAGAAGACCCTTTTCGAGCCTTACGCCTCCATGGCAAAGCGGTATCGCCACATTGGAACCGGCTTGGGTCTTTATATTTCCAAAAAGATCATAGAAGCCCATCAAGGGATACTGAGCGTTGAGAGTGAACTGGGCAAGGGTAGCACGTTCCGCTTCCTGCTACCGCTGCACCAGGGAGAACAATCCCCATCATTAAAATTGTTTTGAAGTCATTTAATACCCATTTGTTTAATATACAATCATTAATCGGCTCGCTATAATATTTTCTGTAATTGGGTTCTTCTTAACACCTCAGCCTCATCCAAAGATTAAGCCTTTACGGAAACTCAGGACATTTGTTGTGGGTAATTCCCAATGAAATAAATGTATCTGAACCTGATTTCCGTAAAGGCCTTTTTTTACGGATTCAGGATAGTCTTAAATGTATTCAATATAGCCCCGCCATCCACCTGGGTCTCCTTGCCGTGAAACCAGGTGTTGCGTGACCGAACCAAAGAGGTGCCATCCGGGGCAGTTACGGACGTTTCCCGAGGGGAGACAACGGTCTCTGCACCAAATACACGAGTGCGGTTACTCTGCCTGCCAAAAAGCCCCCGAGAACGCTCCACCTTGTTGCCCAAGGCATCACTGTAACTTACAGAATCACGGCCAAACCAGCCATTACGCTTTTCCACCTTAACCCCAGGTCCCGTCAGAATGAGAGATTCAGCCTGAACACATTCAATCACTGAAGCCAGTAAGAAAAAGAGAGAGCAATAGATTACAATATGGCGCATCGGGAACCTCATCCATCTAAAAATCACCAATTCAATTACTATTAAAGACTCAAAAAGCTGAGTAAAGTTCCGTGCGGGGAGGGGGTGTGTGGAGGGCTTGGGCGTATGCTTCTTCCAGTGGA
>NZ_QFWH01000012.1 GCF_003149375.1 Vampirovibrio chlorellavorus | reverse complement strand
AGACTTTTCTGGCCTTCTGTGAAAAACGCTTTCAGCACAATCTGAATCAATCCCATCGACCCCGCCCACAAAAAGAAAAACCACCTCAGTGGAAACACCCCTGGACGGATCTGGAAAATCAAAACAACCAAGGACACTTCATCCCCTGAGTCGGACGAATCCGCCATAAGCGAGAACATTGCTTGAGTCTTAATTACTTTGCGGATTGCCACCCAAGGTACTGAGATTTCTCTTCCCCGCTCCATCGATTCCATGATTGCCAATCGAACAAAGTTTCGATATAGTGCATAGTATACGGCTCAGCCTTAAGCCCTTAGCAGAACGATGCAGAAAAAGAGGAGATTATCCGCCATGGATAGCGTTCGCCTGCCTTTTTTCTCAAAAAACACCCCCACGGTTACCCTGGTCGAGGGTTATATCAACCTGGATCTCAACAGTCGGGCCATTCAAAACCCGGCGGCTACGCACCTCTATCAAGCGGAGGAAAACTGTATCGAACATATTCTAAAAGGCGATCTCCTGATTGTGGATTGCTCTATTCGGCCCCGCCCCGGTGATGTGCTGAAAGTGGATATTGAGGGCACTTATAAAATCAGGCGCTTAGTACGGAACGCAGGCAAACTGTTCCTGGTCACGGATGATGATTCATCACCGCCCTATCCCACAGATGAAACCGGTGGATTTTGCTGCGGGGTAGTCACCGGCCTGTATCGTTCTCCTATTTAATTGGTGATGATTCTATGACCCTTTACGCCCTGGTGGATTGCAACAGCTTTTTCTGCTCCTGTGAGCGGGTGCTGAATCCATCGTTGAATGGCAAGCCGGTCATCGTGCTATCCAACAATGATGGGGTGGTGGTGGCCCGCTCCAAAGAAGCCAAAGCCCTTGGCATTGACTGGCACCCTTTTTATAAAATTCGCGAACTGGTGCAACGACATAATGTGCGCTATTTTTCCAGCAATTACCCGTTTTATAAAGAAATGTCGGGGCGGGTCATGCATACTCTGAGCAGATTCACGCCTAAATTGGAGCATTATTCCATTGATGAAGCCTTTTTGGATTTGACCGGCATCCACAACCCCGATGCTTATGCCCGAGAAATCAAGCGAACCATTCAGCAATGGACAGGTATCCCCGTTTCGATTGGGATTGCCCAAACCCGCACCTTGGCCAAAGTAGCCAATCGCTTGGCGAAAAAATCGCTGAAAGCACAAGGGGTTTTGGATTTGTCTCATTCTCCCTATTTGGATTTGGCGCTATCCCGCACCCTGGTTTCGGATGTCTGGGGGATTGGCAGGCGCTGGGGTAAAAAAATGGAAGCGGCGGGCATCAAGACGGCTCTGGATTTAAAGAACGCGCCGGATTCCCTGCTGATGAAGCGCTTTAACAATGTGGTTTTGATGCGAACCGTGTATGAACTCCGAGGGATTTCCTGTATGCCGCCTATTGTGCCGGTAACCTCCAAGTCCATTATGTCATCGCTCTCTTTTGGGGCGTATGTAGAAACCCTGACCGAACTCAAGCAGGCCATTGCCATGCATACGACCCAGGCGGCTCAAAAAATGAGACTGGAAGGGCTGACCGCCCGAGGGGTTTATGTGTTTATCAGAACAAACAAGTATCGGGCACAAAGCCCTCAGTATGCCAATGGGCTCTGCCTGACGTTGCCTTATTCCACAGATCTCACCAGTGAGTTGATCCATTGGGCCATAGACGCTCTGGAGCAGATTTATCGGGAGGGCTATCCCTATCACAAATCAGGGGTGATACTCTGTGATCTGTCTCCCGCCAACGAGATTCAGGTGAGCTTACTGGATCCCTATGATCGTGAGCGCACTACCGAGCTGATGGGAGCCCTGGATCGGATCAATCAACGCTATGGTTCTGGGACGCTTCGATATGGTGCAGAAGGGTTTGATAAGCGATGGAAAATGAAGCAAGAGCATATTTCCCGTATGGAAAATAAGGCAAAAGGCCTCAGCCCCTTCCAGCAAATGACACCCGTGAATGAACTGGGCATGTCCTTACAGGTCGTCAAAACCTTATAGTTAATAGATAGAATTGCAAAACCTTGTTTTTCTCACTACAGCTCAAATTGAATCCCGTAAGTACTATCTCTACAAAAATTTACAGACAATTGAGCATTGCCTCGTTTAGCTCTGAAAATTTAGAAAGTTAAAATTCGTGATAGCACATAGGTATGATTGGGAGGCCTTTTAGCTACTGACGCTCTACCTCAAAAGATTCTCACCTAATCACCAGTAATGATGAAGTTACCAACCGATGTCAGAATTAGGCAACTTAAAGTAATTCAGCTGTTTGGTAGTGTCCTAATTTGAATTTTCTATAATATAAGTAGATGGTAAACAAGTGAGGTTTTATAATGCTGGAGTCAACAGAAGAACAACAAATAAAGGAATCAATTCTTGAGATTATCGATTGGTTAATAAACCAAGAAAGTGGAGTAGCAGAATGGTTAGACAAAACCTACCCTGAATGTAGGAAAGAGCAGAAAAATTTAGAAGAGGGTTCTATAGAGCGTGGATATTGGCATTTCGGATACTTAGTTGCAGTTGAAAGAATAACCAAAACATTAAGGACTAGATTGCCTTGAAAAATTACACTCACCAAACAAACATTTAACATCAATATCTCTAGGTTTAGCGGGGTGATTTTCGTTATCTAATCCATCAAGTTCATGATAAAGCGTACACTCTTCAAGGAATGTGCTTATTACTGAATCAAACTGCTTATAGTAAAAGTGTGAGTATTTCACCTCAACATGTTCTGAGAGTCTTCGTTGTAAATCATTATCTGAACGGCCAATATATTTATGTATGAATGCTCCTGCGTTCACCACACCCAAAACATAAGTACCGGGTTCAGTGCGGGTAATACGCTTTTTAATCTCTTCATCTTTAAGCGGAAACCAACCGTGATAATCTGAATAACAACTCATTTTTTATTCTCCCAATACCTATCAGACATTTCTACTATCTCTTCTAATGTCATTACTCTATCTGTTACTCCTGCTGCAATAGCAGGGGTAGTTTTAATCGTTTTATGCATTCTGCAAAAGTTGTAATAAGTGAAAGTTAGAGAAACAGAGTTAATGTGATTCTCAACTCTTTTAGAAAAAGCGTTCGTCTTACGAGTAAAACGCCGGTTGCACATTCTAAGTGTGAGATTGCTTCGCTCAATGTAGTTGTTATGCATATAGTTATCATCCGGCGTTCCAATGATGGTATCGGGTTCATCTTTTGATTGATCATAGTGTTTGATAAGCATTCTGTAATCTATGTCATGCCCAAAAGCATTCTCAATTGCTTTCAAATACACCTTGTTACCGTCACTAGTAAGCTGAATCCTATTAGCCAATCTAGAAGCCAGATCTTGAGCAAACTCATGTGCTGATTGAGCATCCCTCAATCCTATGTACCATGTTGGTATGATCTTTGTGTCATTACAGATTGAAGTCCACAACCAAGCATCCCCGGCTTTACCAACAATGCCTTGATGGACGTTCTTTTCTTTTGCTCTAATAAAAGACCACACTTCATCAACTTGTATATACCGACAAGGCAAATTAACCACATGATTATGATGAAAATTAGCGCAAGCTTCTCCAACAGCGTTTTGCAATCGCATAACTGTATCTTTGGAAGAGTTGGTTAATCGTGCTGTAGAACGAATGCTATTGCCTTCAACAATGCAATTCAAAATAAAAGCTCGATCTTTTGTAGACTTTCTATTCATAAGAGAAAGTTATATTACAACCATAACAATATGGTCAAGCATAAAGTCTAATTTGAAATCCCTATTCTACACTCTCTTCAGATTTTTTCTTTTTATCCCAACGTGCTTTGGCGGCGTTACTTGCAATTTGAGATCGCATTTCAGGTGTGAGCTTTTTCCCTCTTGCTACTCCACCTGCTAAGCCACCAAGTCGTCCAGACTTAGACCGCTCAGATTCTTCTTGCTCATCATCAAAAGAATCATTACGGACTTCGCCAGTGGCGATATCTAGCATTAATTTTGCTAGTTGGGCGGGATCTCTAGGTCTTTTAGGAAGCTTGCTCATACTTCTATTATAGCAAGCGATTGGAAACTATTCTAAGAACGTTGTCTAAAAGTAAAGACAGACGTGATAACGACTTGATGAAGTTGGTTATCAGCGTTAACAAGTCTGGATACCCTAAACTTACCGCTCATCCCAAACGGTAAGCGTATGTGTTTCTCACTATTGAGTTTATTCACATAGATCTGATTGCAATTACGGCAAAACATCTCATCATCAGGGTAAGAAATGACCCAAGCATGTTTCTTTAGTAGGTGGCAGTAGTACCAAATTTTTAGTTTTGTCATTGTAAGCATCTTAAAGACAACCAACAAAGGTTGTGATAACGTAAAGGGTTACCCCTGTTTGTACAGGGTTAAAAGCAATAAATTTATGATGCATGCTGCATCACACAACAATTATCTGTATAGATGTAGAGGTTGTCAAGTGCCCTTGCTTGGGGACAAGTTAAAAGAGCTTAGAGGTACTCGTAGTCTTTACGAGGTAGGAAAAGCTTGCAAACTTATCCCTAACGATGTTAGTCGATATGAGAAAGGCAAAAGGGTTCCAACTCCTGAAGTCCTTGAAAGGCTTGCCAATTACTATGGAATAACCTATAAAGAGCTAAGAAAGCTCTATTACAGTGATATTCTGGCGAATGATGAACGAGAAAAAGAAGTTATTGTAGAGTGGGTAATGAATATTAAGCTAAGCGACTAACTCTTCCAGATACTTATCACGCTCTGACCAAAGCAAAGGTTTTGCACCATACTCTGCGTAAGCCATTAAAACTTCTTCTGATACTTTGTGATCTCTATCATTTAGAACAGGATACAATACCGTGGATTTAGGTCTGATTTGATTTACATCTTGCCATTGTCCAAGTAGCTGGATAGTATTTTGCTTTGTAGGATTGTTCATTGCTTGAATAATTCTATCCGGTGTATCGTGCCCTCCTGGTACAGCAAAATGGAACAGAAAGTCAAAACCCGATTTGCCAGTTAATTTAAATGAAGGGAAAAACCTGACGTTGTTTTTATACAGGAAGCTTTCAACATCTTCTTTGAATATGCTCTCAACTGTTGGTCTTGCCATAACAAAAAGATCATTAATGGCCATTACAGCCTGAATAAAAGAATGCATCTTACCAGGGAATGCTTTAGGATTTGTTTCAATAAATAATTTGTCGCCTTCTTGTTTAACCCCAAAGCTTAATAGTATTGAATTCAAAATTTCTTTTCTTTTTGGAGTGTCGATCTCACATCCGCTCATTTTCAAATTACTTAAAACATAGTAATCATCAGAGATTATTATGTTTTCATTTTCTTTCTGGATATAAACTTGAATATTATCATTGTGTTGATCTAAAAATGGGGTAGTAATTTCAACAACATTACCCAAAGTTTCTCCAATATATTGTTCCTTTAACCATTGGAGATAATCTGCTAGTAAGTTTTCATGTCTTAGTGTTGTCATACCAAAGTTCCCTGAAAGGTGGGCGGCTCGATAATATTACAGTATCGCATAAACTGAACCAGATAATCCTGTGGAACACTTACTTCTTTTAGTATTGAATGGGGCAAAGGCACAGCCCATTTATCATTAAACCCCTCTGTGTATATATGAACGTGAGTTTCGGCATTGAAGCGTCTACCCACATAAGGACGCAAAAAGTCTAAAGGGGGTTCCACGTCAGGATTAGTATGATAACCATTTATATCAAGTCTTGAAAGAATATATATTTTCTTGTATCTAGTTCCGTATGTTGTTTTATCAAGCCTGATTGTGCCACGCCAGATGTTCAGAATGAAGCTCTCACTTTGATCTTCGGACATAAGTTCGATTTCAAGAGTTTTTCCATCCTTTGGCAAAAGATATGTTTTATCACTTCCAACATGGATTTTGGGGAGTGCTAAAAGTCTATCTGCATCTGTTTGAAACAAGTCCATTTAAAGTCCTTTTACTTACAAAATTTTTAATATGGCCTTATTTTCTAATCTTAACACTAAGTAAGGTTGTCAAAAAAAATAACCTTGAACCTACTAACCCTCTTTCAACTCCCTCATTCCCTCTAGTAGCTCTAAAGCCTCTGTAAGCATAAGATTGTACCCCAATTGAGAGAAAGCGTATTCTCTAGACTCTTTATCCTCAAGTACCGCATCCTTTATCAAGTCTTTGTGTTGGCCCAACCAACTCTCAATATTAGAACGCTTTTCTCCAAAGTACCCAATAATACTTTCCAGATCTAAAGATACCGTTTTAGAGCCAATACGGTAACTTTGGGTTAGAATTCCAGGGTTTAGAAGAGGATAGAGTATGCCTTGGAAGCCCTTGAGTGACGAGCAATGGGAACTGATTGAGCCAGTGATTCCCAAGC
>NZ_QFWH01000011.1 GCF_003149375.1 Vampirovibrio chlorellavorus | reverse complement strand
CCATTGCCGTGGATGAAGCCGGTGAAATCGTGAAAGGGGTGGGTCGCTATCTGGCGCTCAGTTATTGAGGCTGGAGACCCTGCCGGTGATCCGGTTGACGCATTTGAGTGAAGCGCAAAAGAAGGCGTATCGGATTGCTCATAACAAGATCGCAAGCAACACAGGCTTTGATCTAGAGGCCTTGCGGAGTGAATTTGAAGCCTTGTGCAAGCTGGATGACACTCTATTGGCCTTGACCGGTTTTGAGCGCATCGAACTGGATGATTTGTTGAAGCTGCCGAACTTGCCGGAACTGGGTCCGGAGTTAACCGAATCACTGAATGAGAGTAAGACGGTGGCCTGCCCGCATTGTGGAGGGATCGTTCATGTCTAGGTCGCCCCAAGTTTTAAGCCTGTTTGCCGGGTGTGGCGGATCCAGCCTGGGATATAAACTGGCCGGTTGTAAGGTACTCGCAGCAGTAGAGCGGGATCCGCATGCGGTGCCACTTATAAAGCAAATCATCCCGGTACCTTGCTGCTGGATGGGGATATTACAAGATTGAATCCTCAGGAAATCATGGCTGAATTGGGCCTGCAACAAGGGGAACTGGATATTCTGGACGGTTCACCGCCCTGTCAGGGATTCTCCTTGGCGGGTAAGCGTCAGGTTCAGGATCCCCGGAACCGCTTGTTTGAAGAGTATGTGCGTTTTTTAAAGGCCTTTCAGCCCAAAGCCTTTGTTATGGAGAATGTGCCGGGGCTGGTGAGCGGTAAAATGCGGCCTATTTTTCAAGAGATGGTTCAGGTGCTGCAAGACGCTGGTTACCGGGTGCAAGCCAGAGTGTTAAATGCCGCATATTACGGGGTGCCTCAGGCGCGCAAGTGGGTGATTGTTGTGGGTCTGCGTAATGATTTAGGAATAACGCCACTGCACCCATATCCTCAGACGCATCCAATCGGCTTCAGTGAGGCTGTAAAGGACTTAAGCAATCCGGGCCTGACTCAAGCTCCTGTGGGGAGGGCGCTAGCCATTGCCAAAGCTTTGAAGCCCGGTGAGTCTGGGGCGGATTTGCATGCGCGCTATCAGCAAAAAGGAAATGATTTTTCCTTGCAGCGGCTCAGTTGGCACAAGCCCAGCCCCACGGTCTGTAAAACCATCCGGGCCGGACAATGCGGCTTGTTGCACCCGGAAGAGGATCGTTTTTTGAGCATCGGGGAATTGAAACGGGTGTGCTCATTTCCCGATGATTTTGTCTTGTTTGGCACGTTTGAACAGCAATGGGGACGCTTGGGAAACGCCGTGCCCCCCTTGCTCATGCAATCAGTGGCCCAGTCTGTTATGAATCAGTTGAAAGGAGCGGATCATGCCTCGGCCTCCTAAACGGTTATCTGGACAGGATATTAGTGAAATCGAGATGCTGGCGGGTCTGGGCCTGGCTCAGGAACAGATTGCCGATATCAAGGGAATTTGTGTGGAAACGCTGGTCAAATATGCGGCCAAAACAATATCAATTTTGTGGAGTAAACGCTAACTTTTGACAAGTAGAATCGAGCGGCACTGAATGTACTTTTAAAATAAATTCAGCAGATTCTACCAAATCTAATAAAACAGTTTTCATCTCCTCCCACTGGAAACACCATATATCTCCAGTTTCTTCTGATTTGTATTCCAGACCTGCACTGGTTATCCATAAAGCAACGCCACCAGTTTCAAGATGATGTCCTTCGAGGATTTTTTCATCCATATGCTTACTAAAATTATAAAACTTTCTTAATTTAGTTTCGTATAGAGCTTTTTGATTTTCAAAAATTTCTATATCTTTGGGACAGTTGTTATCTTTTAAAAAAGTCTTTAAAAATAAAAAAGACTGGTACGATTGACTAATGAACATTTCAAGGTGAAATAATGATTTCAAGTACAATGAAATGGTTGGATTTTTTTCGTTAATACTTTAAGATATAATTTTCCATTGCAGACTTGGCGTTACAATATTCATTAAAAGCCGATTGTGAGCGTCTGAGCTGATTCAAAATATAGATATGAGCTTTGGTATTTAATCTTTGAATCAAAATTGAATTCAGAAGATAGTTGGAAATCCAGTATTTAGATTGCTCATAACAATCACTCATATCAGGCATGTTGCATACAGTTAGCTCTGAAAGTTTGGGAGCAACAAGTAATTCATAAATACCAAGGGTAAAAGCCATTTTGTACAGTTCTCAAGTAAAGAGTCGAAAAATTAGATTTGTTACAACTTCTCTGTTATAGATAAAAGTCTCTGGCAAATAATTACAACCTAATAGTTTCCCCAGACCACAATTCAGATCTCAAACCCAACTTCAATCAAAATAAAAGCATGCCCCTGGCCAGACTCGAACTGGCACGATATTGCTATCAACGGATTTTAAGTCCGCAGCGTCTACCATTCCGCCACAAGGGCACGCTTCTGCCTTATCCTAACAAAAGCCGTCTCTCTTGCACAGTCCTTCCCTCAAAAATATTTCACCCCACCCATACGCCCTCTGACCTTCGATTTTTCCGGCTTAAAAAGCGCTAAACGCCCTGATGCCCGCAAGCTGACAGCAACCGCCCAGCCTCCCCCAATACTGCAACGGGCATCATTCAAACTGGTATAATAAGGTACCTGATTGGCAAGAGGGGCTTTCATGCGCACTTTATTTCCGGAAATCAAACCATTCAACAGCTTTTACCTGCCCGTCTCCAACGGACATACCCTGTACGTGGAAGAAGTGGGCAACCCCCAAGGGCAACCCGCTCTGTTTCTGCACGGTGGTCCCGGTGCGGGGCTTTCCACCAACCACCGACGGCTCTTTGATCCGGCCCACTACCGCATTATCCTGTTTGATCAGCGGGGCGCAGGCAAAAGCCGCCCCCACGCCTCCCTGGAGCATAACACCACCTGGGATCTGGTGGCCGATATCGAGGCCATTCGCCAGCACTTGAACCTTGATCAGTGGCTGGTCTTTGGCGGCTCATGGGGGAGTACCCTCTCATTGACCTACGCCCAAACCCACCCGGAACGGGTCACGCATCTGGTGTTGCGGGGCGTCTTCCTGTGTCGCCCCGAAGAAATCCAGTGGTTCTATCAGCAGGGCACCAGCTGGATCTTCCCGGAATTCTGGGCGGAGTATCTCAAACCCGTGCCGCCGGAGAAACGGGGAAATCTGGTGCAAAGCTACTACGAGCTGTTAACCAGCCCCAACGAACACACCCGACTGGCGGCGGCCAAAGCCTGGAGTAAGTGGGAAGGGGCCACCTGCAAGCTAAAGCCGGACCCCACGGTGATTGATCACTTTGAAGAGGCCCATCACGCCTTATCCATGGCCCGTATTGAGTGCCATTACTTTATTCATAACTGCTGGCTGGAACCGAACCAGCTCCTGCGAGACGCCCATAAAATCGCCCACATTCCCACCTGGATCATCCATGGGCGTTACGATGTGGTTTGTCCGGCCCAAAACGCCTATGAACTCAGTCAGGCCTTGCCCGGCGCCGAACTGCGCATCATCCCCGATGCGGGCCACGCCTTCGATGAGCCGGGTATTCTGGACGCCCTGCTGGAGGCCACGGAGCGTTGCAAGCAAGAGTTGCCGGTCGCTACCCGCTAGACGAGGCCGTCCCATCGTCCAAACCCTGCCCTGTCCAAGCCTTCTCCGCTAACACCCGGCTGGGTGGGTCCTATCCGAGGCTCATGGGCCGTTTACTTAATCAAAGCCTGCACGCCGCGGAAGGCCGGATGCTCACAATCAGCCAGCAGCTCAAACAAAGCCGCCTCAACCGTGGAGGGGATAACCCCGGACTGGATCATGCGGGTAATTGCCGTCTTGTGGTTGTGCTTGGCCCGGGATTGAACCGCATCGCTCATCAAATGCACTTCAAATCCGCGCTCCAGCAACTGATGGGCGGTTTGCTGAACACACACATGGGTCTCCAGCCCACACAGAATAACCTGTTCCCGTTCCAGGCTGTTTAAAAACGCCAGAATATCGGGAGACTCTCCACAGCCAAAGCTGGTTTTTTCAAAAATGGCCGCTTCCACCGGCAGCAAATTTCTTAAGGCCTGCACGGTTGAACCCAATTTGTGAGGCACTTGCTCAGTGACCACAATGGGCACGCTCAGCAAATCACAGGCTTTCAGCAGGGTGGCAATGCTGTCCTGTAAACGCTCCGGATGGCCCATAGCCGGTAGCAGCTTCTCCTGCACATCCACCAGCAATAACAGGGCCTGATCCTGCCGTAATAAATAGCGATGACCCGGATTGTCCATCTCCGTTCCCCTCTAGGATTGACTGTGTGCCTCTTATTTCAGCACGGCCTGAATGGATTGAATGAATTCCGCCGCTGTTTTAGGCCGGGGCGGATTGGTTTCCAGGGTGAACGTATCCACCATGACCGGTTTTTGGCTTGGCAAAACCACGTAAAACGTGGGGTAGCCTTCCGCGCCGAATTCAGACATCAGTTTCTGTTCCGCCTGGCCATTGTCCGGGGCAACACGGACGTGGGGATAGTTTTTCACAAAAGCCTGCATTTCAGGCTTGGCCAGGACATTCGCGGCAAAGTCTTTGCAGTGGGGACACCAGGTGGCGTAAAAATACAGCAATATCGGCTTTCGGGTTTGGGCCTGAACCCGAAGGGCTTCCTGATAGCCCTTGGCATTCTCAAGCCAGCTCTCAAAACTACGGGCCACTTCTTTCTGTTCGTTCATAGACCGATAGAGGATCACCCCACCCAGGACCAGGATGAATGCAAGCAAGCCCAGCAGCGCGCCATTGATTAACGATAAACCCGTAAAACGCCTTCTGGATAACATGCCTTGCTCTCTCGCTTCAATTCAATCACAACAGTGTCAAAACCACCTTCTATTATCACACAATCCAGCGGCTTAAATGGTTTTAACCACCACATCCCCCGTCAAGCGGCACTGGCAGGACAATCTGTCATTGGGGGACAGGTAGAACACCGCCTCTTCCACCACGGACTTGGGGCAAACATTTTCCTGCCCCTCCTGAATGGTGACAATGCAGTTACAACAAGCACCCATGCCCCCGCAGCGATCATGCACACTGACATTGAGCAGATGGGCGGCCTCTCGCAAGGTGGTCTCCCCATCAATCTCTATGGATTGTCCACTGGGTAAAAAAGTGACTTTCGGCATACTGGGGTTTCCTGCTCTCTATCAATATGAATCAACGTCAGAATGAGACCCTCGAAGGGCCGCACCTGTCTATCATACACCCTCAGCGGCCCTGCCGATCAGCAAACACCCTTTTCACAGATTTCCCCAAAAAACATCCAGACCACCGAGGGTTAGCCATCTGTCCCGAAGGCGTTTTCCAGGTGCAGAACGTCTGCCGGTTTGTTATTGCCGGGAAAAACGATACTGATAAGATCAAAGCGAACGCCACAGTCCGCATGGCCGGGGTGAGTGGCCAGATAGGCCTCCGCCAGTTGCAGCATGCGTTGCACCTTCCCCGGGCTGATCGCCTCCAGCGGGCTTTCCAAAAAGCCGGTTCTGCGGGTTTTCACCTCCACAAAAACCAGGATGGACTGGGCAGGGTGATAAACAACGAGATCAATCTCTCCGAGTTTACCACTACGCCAGTTACGGGCTTCCAGACGAAAGCCCCTGTTTTTCAGGTAAGATTGCGCAATTTCTTCGCCCCGGCAACCGGTTCGGTGAGATGAGAGAGTCATAAAGACAATGATACAGCAATTGGCCATTGAGGGTGATGATGTTGTAAGCGCCACGCGCTTGCCAGCCTGATCTGAAGGAACTGCCTACCCGATTGATTCAGCCGGTTGTCCGGTTAACCGAATGTTTTGAAGGTGGATTCGATGTTTTTTCCAATAACCTTCCGAACCGCGTCAATCTCGGTCTGGACCGCTTCTCGCTGGGTATCGACCCTTCTTAACTGAAGCTCCAGAGACTTATCAATGGCCTGAATAGCCGCAACCCGTGCCTGAAGCTGTTGTGCCTCTGGCCCTTCCGGCTCCAGGTTGGAGGCGATGGTAAACAGGGCTCCGGTCACGTTTGCCAACTGCATACGGGCCTGGTTAATAAACTGCCCCTGTATCTCCAGATCGCTCTTCCGGGCGGTGAGCATCATGTATCTGGCTTGACTTGCTGCAAAACCCATTTGTTTCTCCTTTATAGAGAGATTGGACTCAGCCTATCCAAATTGCTTTATAAATATATAAAGGAGAATCAAAGTGTAATATTGATCGATATCTATCAATTGTTAAAATTATTTAACAATTTTTTGGATCACCAATGGCGTACGCACCTGGAACGGCTGGAAGCGAGCGACAATGGGGCTAATCGTTCAGTGAAATTTTGCCAGCGCCGGTATCTATGGTTTGCCGGGTGGAAATGGGTACCGTGTAGTTGGGGTCTACCATGAGGTTCAGCATAATCTCCTCATCCTTGCTCATGTTGGGGAAGCACACACCCACCCGATGCTCAAAAGTCTGCCAGTCGTACTGAATGTGCTTGACCACGCCCCGAATGTTACAGTCCTCGCCTTTGCAGTTAAACTTGAACTGGTAGGACTGGCCAATGGTCAGCTTGAGCATGGCCCGCTGGGCCGCATAGCGTAACGCCAGGCCGCTGGAGTTGCCATTGACCGCCAAAAACAGGGTCTGGGAGTCCACCAGCAACACGGGAAAATCGACCACTTTACGGGGTTCCTGACGACGTTCCGGGTGAGTGGATTTTTGAATGGGACTACACACATGGATAAATTGATGATCATTTTCTTCAATTTTCAGCACGGTGACCGAAACGGTATCAAAACTCCGGGCCGCCTCCGGACTGCTGGGCAAATCCAGGTAAATACGAGTCCCAATGGCCACCTGCTGGTCGCCCCGTTTTTTGGCGCTTAGCACCAGACGGACTTCCTGATTGTTGGCCTCCATAACATCCAGATAACAAGCGGCAAAGACGTTCTTGTTAATCTGGAAGCGACCTTTACTGATTGTCTTGCTCACTCCGCAGGCCTGATTGGGTTTGGGAACACTTCAAAAAGCTCAGTTGTAACCATATTACCATATCTGATATGGCCCGAACGGCTGCATGCTCTTGTTATTACCCGAACAGACACTTGTTCTTTTCAAAGCATGGGGCTTACAATAATTATAAACCGCCGACTGTGACTCATTTCCTGTTTTCTCATCCGGGCCTGAACCAGAATCATCCAATTTGGCCCCGGTACGATACCTACATTTTTTACGGTGACTCAACATTAATTGGTGGGGATTCCGGAACAACCTGGGTTCAGAAACAGTCCTCTCTATTATAAAGGAAGGGTGCTTGAAGCTGATGATGCAGAAACGCAATTTTGGGCTCCAGCTTTTATTTTGCGGTGTGGTGACTGTGCTAATGAGCGCCACCCCGACCATGGCCGCCCCGGTTCAGGGCAATACCCAGACCGTGCAGACTCTGGAGAGTACGCTGTTTGCGGTTCAGTACGATCAGGAGCCGCTGGAAGCCCGGGTGGGCCGACTGGAGGATACCGTCTTTGGCCAACGGCAAAATGGTACACTGGAGGCCCGCATTGAAAAATTAAAAACCGCTTTATCCCCCAGCACGCTGGGACCCTTGTCCGCGCAGCCGAAAAATCCGCTCCCCCCGGCGAAAGCCGCCCCTAAAAATAACGACAACCAGTCCAAAGGCTCTCCCAATATGGCCACGGCCAGTGGCCTGGGCAAAAAAAGCCCCCTGAACAGGCCACCGGCCACCAGTAAAGCATCGAAAGGCAGTTATCCCGCCAATTTTCCAGCGCCTGCCGCCGGACCCGCATCCGCCACCGGCCCCGCGCCTGCCGCCGGAGAGAGCGACTATCCCACCATCAGCCAGATGGAGCAGAAACTGTTCGGGAAAACCTACCTGCAGGAAGATATTACGATGCGATTGGCCCGACTGGAAAAAGAAGTCTTTAAAGTCCCTCAGAGCGGGGCGTTGTCCGATCGTATGGACAACCTGCAACTGGTGGTTCTGGGGGATACCGGGGTGGCCGCCCCGCCCTCTCAGGTCATTCCCTACATTGGGGGCAGCAACAGTGTCGGCAGCCCCAATGGCGCTTATTCCAGCTACACGCCACCCCCTTACGGCCAGCTGGGCAACGGCTACGCTCCACCTAACGCCTATGGGCCCAATGCGGGTCAACCGGGGTATTATCCCGGTTCCCAGGTGGCCACGGCCAACGGTCCTACCTATGGCAACCCGCCCGCCTACGGTCAGCCTGTGCCGGGCAATTACCAGCCGCAAAGCTACGGGCAGAGCTACGGCGATCAGCAGGCCAGCTACCAGCCGGTCATGGCGGCGCCGGGCATGGGTGGCGGCGGACAGATTTCTCCTGATATGCTGGCGGCCATGGACGAGGTGGAAAAACAGGTCTTGGGACATACCTATCCCAGCGAACCGGTGAACAACCGGCTGGATCGTCTGGAAGGTAGGGTATTCCATGCCACTTCCCCAGAGATGGACCCCAACGCGCGCATGCAACGGGTGATTGCCGTGGCCTCCGCCGGTGGCGCACCCACCTCGCCCCAAGCCAGAGCCAAGTCCACTTTTCAGAATTTACTGCCCATCATCCTGACCATCCTGCCCCTGATACTGCTGTAATGGGGAATTCCACCCGGGAAGAGAGGGAGGAGGGGCTGTAGTGTTCAGCGTTCAGCGCTTAGCGGGTCCGTTGTTTCCGGGCCGGATTTGGCGGAAGATAAACACACTGTGATGAACGAGACCAGTTGATGTCATGCCCCTGATGAATAGACCATGAATAGGCCCCTACAAACCAAGCGACGCCTGTGGTTTTCCTCCCCCTTGGGCGGCTGGTCTCTGGCGAGTACGGAAGCGGCCCTCATCAGTCTGGACTGGCAGGGAAGCACCTTAACAGCCCCCGCCGGGTTTCGCGAAGACCCGGAGACGGATCTGGAGCGTCACGCCCTAGCCCTTTTACAGCGCTACTTCGTGGGAGAAATCGTTACCTTTGACGCGCTGCCGCTACAACTGACGGGAACGCCCTTTCAACAAGCAGTTTGCCATGCGCTGGCAGGCATTCCCTATGGAGAAACCCGTTCCTATCAGTGGATGGCGCACCGAGTGGACAGGCCCAGGGCCACCCGTGCAGTGGGCGGCGCCTTGGGACGAAATCCATTGCCCATTATCCTGCCCTGTCACCGGGTCATTACCAGCGCTGGCGGTCTGGGCGGGTTCATGAGTGGTCGGGGTGCCGACGCTTTGGATCTGAAGGCCGGTTTGCTGGCTTTGGAAGGCAGTACCGGGGCAGCGGTCGGCCCCTTGGCGCTCTTCAACAAAGGTTGACCCGTTAAAAAACTTTTCCCGGCGGATAGCCAGCCGTCAGAGGGTGGCTTGAGTGTCAGAGCGCTGACCTCCCGCAGGTCAGGCGTTGACTGGGAAGGCTTGGAAGAGGCCGTTTGCCATTTTTTTTTCACCGTTCCCCCAGCACCCTGCGAGAAGCCAGAGTCCCACACGGGCAATGACGCCAGCGCGGCCTTGGGGCCATCCTTTTTGATTTGGTTTGGCTTTTTAACGCCTGACTGACCGGAACTTCCGCTGCTACTATCACTGTCTTGACTGTCCAGTTTCCGCTTGCGACTCGACTGCCCATAACTGGCAGCCAGTTTTACCGCCGCTTGCGGATCCACCACCCCATGCCCCTGTTCGGAGCGAGGAACATCGGGAAGCGCCACGGCGGTCTGCTTCAGAATCTCCCGCAACTCCGCCGGGCTGAGGTTGGGATTTTTCTGCAACATCAGGCTTAGCAGGCCACTCACATAGGGACTGGCGAAAGAGGTACCGTTCACCAGCTGCATGGGATTTCCTTTGTAGGGATCCCAACCATACACCATCATATCGGCGCCGGGGGCCAGCACCGTGGGTTCCAGTCGGGCATTCAGACTATCCCCCCGACTGCTGAAGTCGGCAATGCGGTGCAGGGCCCGGTTCTGATCATCGCCCTGGGTGTTTAAAGCCCCGGCCAGAATGACCTTGTCCAGAATGTAGTCCACCGTTTTGGCGTCCTCCCGGGTCAACTTGTCCAAATCCAGCCCGAACACGCTGAGGGTGCCCACCTTGGGAAAGGCCATGCCCTCGCCCTCGTTCCCGGCGGCGAAGACCATCTGGATGCCCGCTTTCTCCGCCAGATCCACCACTTTTTTGTAGTCACGCAGGATGTCGCGAACTTCTCTGTGCAGGATGGCATTGGGATTGCTGAAGCCCCAGGAGTTGTTGATGACGCGAATGTCGTTTTCTCCCCGCAGTTTGCCTTCAATCATTTTTTTGTACACGGCCATGGTGTCTTTGGCCTGAAAGTCCGGCCACTTGTCCGAGAACACCACGGCATCCGGGGCCACCCCTTTCAGCTTGCCGTTGGCCGCCGCCGTGGTCATCACCATGGTGGGGTGGGCATGTTCGGGATCTTCAGCGTTGGCTGGCAGTTTAACCCGATCCTGAAAGGCCTCCTCATTCTCGGGGTTCACATAACCCCCGTCCACAATGGCCATTTGAACGCCCTTACCGGTCACCCCCTGCTCGTGCAGTTGCTCAATCCCCAAGCCGGGGTGAATCATGGACCGAATCAGGGGATAATCCTCGTGATCCTTTTCCAGCCCGTGATTGTGGCTTAAAAAAGCGGACAGGGCCTGTCTGCGGAAGTTGGGATCGGGGGTTCTCTCCACAAAGGCCTTGATGTCCTTGACCCCGTCTTTAAACTGATACAGGGCGCTGGCCGCCTTGATGCGAACGGCCCGCATGGCGCGGGTGGTATTGGGGGTTTCCATCAGGCGTACCAGCTTGGTCCGGGCCTGCCGAATCTGCTCCTCGGAAGCGTGCTGATTGGCGTGTTCGGCAATTTGGCCCAAGGGTTCGGCGGCGAAGTTTTTCAACACGGCATCATCCAAAGCATCCAGCATCACATCCAGGGCCTCCGAACGCCCGATATCCCCCAGGGCGGCCAGTGTGTTTAACCGCACGTTGGCGGCGGCGCTGGCCGGATTTCCCCGGTAACTCACATCGGCGTCCCAATCGATTTTGCCCTTGAGCGGATCTCGGGCCCGCTCTTTTAAATAGCCCAGACTGTCCGCGTCTTGCAGCACCCCCAGAATTCGGATGGCCAGCATCTGGGCGATGGGCGATTTCTCGGTTTCGGCCAGACGGGTCAGAAAGGGGCGCAGCAGCTGATTTTGGCTGGCCACTAGTTTCTGGAGACTGTTATTAGGGACTCCCCCCGCATTCAAGGCCAAAAAGTCCGCGCTATTTTGGGGGTTGAGTCGCTGGTAGATGCCGGGCTCCGGAAGCGCTTTGCGCAAGGCCTGTTCTTCATCCGGGCCAATGCTGGGATGTTTCCCGCTACGCAGAATGTCCAGCAGCTGGTGTTGGGTCTCCTGCTGTCGTTCGCTTTCGCTTTTTTGGCGATCCGCTTGCAGCACCGAAAAGACCGCGTTCAGTAAACCGGCCTGCTGGGCCCCGCTCATACGGATATGCTTGCTGTCGGCCAGCATAATGGCGGAAGCGACGGCCTGAGGGTCCTGTTGCAGCACCCAAAGCTGGGTGGCCGTCAAGCGCAGGGCTTCCAGATCTTCCGTGGATCGAGCCGGCGGTTTGACCGCCAGCACCTTGATGGCCGACAGGGCTTGCGCCCGGGTTTGCAGGGAAACGCTTTCCGCCGCTGGCCCCTGGGTCATCATGCCCAGCACCAGCAAGGCCACCTGCCGTGTTTCCAGATCATAATCGCTGTGCAGGGCCCGGTTGCTGAGGGCCTCGATGAACTCATCCCCGTTTTCGGCCACTTGCTCCAGAAATTTGACGTAGCTTTTCAGCCCATTTGGGTTGAGGCCGCCCATCAGCTCCAGAAAGGCTTTGGGCTTGAGCAGTTCCATGGTTTTTTGCTGGGCTGCCGGTTCCTTGGCGTGCACCAGACTTTTGAGGGCCGCTTTGCGAATTTCCGCGTCTCGGGCGTAGAGATTCGGGTAGATGTCGCTATTGTAGTTGAGCCCGTTGCGATGCCGCAGCAGCTTCAGGGCTTTGGCCTTAATGGCCGGGTGATTGTTAATGAGACCCAGCTTCAAGGCCGCCGTGACCGCCTTATCATTCTGCAGGGCCAGGGCGTCCATCAGGCCGGATAACAACTCTGTACCGAACTGGGCCTGTTTTTCTTTCAAAATGGCAATCTGGGCCAAGGCTTCCAGCAAATCAATGGTTTTGCCCTGCGGGGTTTTCAGCAGCACCTGCTTTTTCATGGCCTCCAGCTCGGTTCTGGGGATTTCCGCCAGTAATTCGGCAGCCGGACGTTGGTACTTCTTCTCCAGCTCCTTTTGGAATGCCTCCTCAGCCATCTCCGTGGCCCGGATCATCTGCCGCACCTCCCCGTCATCCATCAGGCTCATGCCGATGGTGGTTTGATACTCCTGCTGCAAGGCTTTGCGGCCCAGTTTGGTATTCAGTTTACCAATGCCAGACAACAAGGTTTTCAGCTCCGTCATCCGATCTTTCCGGGCTTTGGCCTCCGGTTGGCGATCGGCAAAGGGAAGGCTGAGGGTGGGTCGGGCCAGCCGTTCGGTCATTTCGGCTTTACGTCGCTGATATTGATCCAGCAAGACGCCGCTCAGTTCGGTCGTGGTATAGCTATTCGGGTTGATGCCGCTGCCGATGAGGCTAATGGCCTCCGCAGCGGCGGTGCGTACCTCGATATCCTCCCCGTCGTCGCTCAACAAGTCCACCAGTACAGGCAGGGCCTCGATACTACCGGCTCTGCCCAGCATTTCAGCGATGGCGGCCTTCTCTTCGTGGTTATCACTGTCTTGCAGGGTCTGGATGAATTGCCGCTCCAGCGCTTTGCCCGCGCGGGGGGTCCGGTTGTGGCTGACCGTCGATACAGAGCGACTGGGCCCTGTGCTGGTGACAGGCGGCGACTCGGGCCGCAGGCTGGAACTTTCCGAGGGCTCCTCGCTGTCTCGGGAAAGCGGTATAAACTGATCCTCTGGCGTCGAAAACGGTTGCAGGTACTCCAACGCTGGCGGGGGAGCAGTGGCCTTGTCTTTGGCCTTGTTGTTCAAACGATTGAAAAAATTCCCGCCAAAAAATTGCACGGATTGCATACGGATAAACCCCCTTCAATGTGCCTATCGCTTATTTTGTATCTTTTGTATTTATGAAACCCAAAGATCCCCTGGTGACGGGGTATCCCTACCAAAAACTCATCCCATATCCTGATGAGCAAATAAACTACCATAATTCAAAAAACAATGCAAACAGGATTGTTAAAATATTCCTAGATCATGATAATCCTCAACGCCACAGGCCCGGATCGGCTGATCCATTGGCGAAAGGGAAGGCCAGCCCATGCCTGAAGGGGTTGGCAGGCCCGCTTCCCATGTCGGGATGGCGGCCTTGAGAGGCGGGGTTCACTCGGAATCGGATGAAATGATGACAGAAATTTTAATTCCCCTCTTGTAATCCGGGAGAAGTCACGTTATAACATTAACACCCAAGGGGCATTGGCGCAGTTGGTAGCGCGCTTCAATGGCATTGAAGAGGTCAGGAGTTCGAATCTCCTATGCTCCACCAAGTTTCACCAAAACCGATTTCCTCTCGCGGATTTCGGTTTTTTGGTTTTCGATGAATTTAACCGGAATCAATTAAACAGAGGGACCCCCATTCATGGCCAACCGCACCTCCCACAAAGCCGCTCAATTTAACGAATCGGTGATTCGTCAAATGAGCCAGATGGCCCGCAAATACCAAGCCATTAACCTGGCCCAGGGGTTCCCGGATTTTCCCTGTCCCGAAGAACTGAAAGTGGCCGCTTGCGAAGCCATCCACGATGACATCAACCAGTACGCGGTCACCTGGGGCGATGCCCAGTTCCGCCAAGCCATCGCCGAAAAAGAAGGCCCCTACCTGGGCATTGCCATCAACCCCGAAACCGAAGTCACCGTGACTTGCGGGGCCACCGAAGCCATGGCTGCGGTCATGCTGGCCACCATCAACCCCGGCGATGAAGTGATTGTGTTTGAGCCCTATTACGAGAACTATGGCCCCGATGCCATTATCGCCGGTGCGGTGCCCCGCTACGTGACCTTGCACCCCCCGGAATGGCGCATAGATGAAGCGGAACTGGCCGCCGCTTTCAACGAAAAAACCCGGGCCATCATCATCAACACCCCACACAACCCCACCGGCAAGGTCTTCAGCCGGGCTGAGCTGGAAATGATCGCCAGGTACTGCCAAAAATGGAATGTCTTGGCCTTCACCGATGAAATCTATGAGCATATCCTCTACGATGGGCACCAACACGTAGGCATGGCGAGCCTGCCGGGCATGAAAGACCTGACCGTGACCATCAACGGGTTGTCCAAGACCTACAGCGTGACCGGCTGGCGGGTGGGCATTGTCATCGCCCCGGAAGACATTACCAACGCCGTGCGTAAAATGCACGACTTTTTAACCGTGGGCGCCGCCGCTCCCCTGCAGCGGGCGGGCATTACGGCCATGCAGTTGCCCCAGTCCTACTATCTGGATTTGGCCCAGAAATACAATGAAAAACGCCTAATCATGATGAACATTCTGGATGAGGCCGGCATCAAGTTCTTCCGCTCCCAGGGGGCCTATTACGTGTTCAGCGATATTTCCGACTTTGGCTATAAAACCGATGTGGAGTTTACCCACTTCCTGATGAAAGACATTGGGGTGGCCGTGGTGCCCGGCTCCAGCTTCTTCAGCCGCCCGGAACTGGGGCGCAAGTTTGTGCGCTTCTGCTTCGCCAAACGTCCGGAGACTTTACAGGCCGCGCAAATCCGCCTGCAAAAGCTGAAAGACACCGTGCGTCTGGGTCGATAAAACCCATGCGCCAAACGTCGGCTGAAAACAGGCACTGAACTTCAGCGCTTTAAATCCGGGCTTAAATCAGCCCTAAAAACTCAGTGGCACAAGACCGTTAAAGCCCCCAACAGGGCGGGAGAAATTTTGCACGTTCCACGCTTGTGCGGCTTCCAGGCCTTTGGATTTAAATCCCCAAAAAGGGAGGGGACAGCCACCGGGTGCGCTACTTCCGACCGAACGCCGACTGCCGACTCTCGGGCATCCTCTCCAGAGCAACGGAGACTGGTGCGCCAGCCGGTCAACCTACGAACCCTGCAAACACTCATTCGACAGGTCGTTGAGGAAGTGGAAGGCGCGGAGAGCATAAAACGCGCTTTCAATGGCTAATCTGGGGCTAATCGATTGAAGACCAAGATATAGCTTAAAACCAAGATTTAGCGCGGTGGCTGGAATAGCGCTCGAACATGGGCCATGCCCTGATTCGGTATTTGCAGGAGTTGCCGCTTACGGGCGCTATAAGGATTTTTGGGAGAGGCTGTTTTTTGCTTGGTGATAGACGGCGAAGCCGCCAAGGGGTTTCTGTTTTGCTTGCCCGGGGATGGGCCGATGGCAGTCCGGGTATGCGGGGAAGACGGTTTGGCCGGGGAGGCGGGCACAGCGCGCTGCTTGCCGGGAGAGAATGGGGCGCGGGCCGCCTTTTGCAGGAAACTATTCATTTCAAGCGTGGTACTGGCATCGCTGAACTGGCCATAGGCCTGAAAGGCCCGTCGGGTTAAATCACGGGAAGCCTGAGAGCTTTGGGCGGTCACCACCCGATCGACCAAGTGCGATTCCAGACGCCCCTGTACCGCGTTGTTCAGGCTGGTTTCCCATATTTTTCTGCCAATAACCGGCGCGGCCTCCGCTGCCGCCGAAGCGATGAATCCCACTGGTGCCATAGCGAATCCCCTTGAGAGCTTTTTTGAGAGCGTTTTAATAGTAGCAAGCAAAACCTTGGAACATCAAAATGAGTCAAACAGAAAATAACTAAAACAAAGGTAATGATTGTTATAAGCATGAAAACAGTTCTTTTAAATCTGTTGCCCGCTTGCGCATGCACGGGCTGTGCCAATGGCAATCCCCTGAGTGCCCCTAACCATCATCCGATTAGTAAGCCAGCACCACGGCCCCGGTGCCCCAAAAAGGCCCATAAGCCATCACGTCCGCCGGGCGATTTGGCATGTTCAGCGCGCCCATCATCCAGTAGAAGCCTTTCAAATTCATTTCGGGCTGGGCATTGGCAATGTAATCAGGGGCCAGCGCCAGGGCTTCCTGTGTGCTTCCCTGCTGAAGCAAGCCCAAAAAGCGCTGATTCCACTGATCGGCCTCTGGGCTGGAAAACCGGTCGGACTCCGGGGAAACCGCCTCATTCAAAAACTGATGCGACAAGAGCGAGCAATTGATAAACACCGCCCGCTTCCCGCTCTCTTCCACAGCTTGAGCCATCGCCGCCCCCAACGTCATGCAATCCTCGGGGCTGGCGTAAATATTGGCGGATACCAGAACCACGGACCGCTGCCTCTGGGCATTGAGGTAACGTAAAGCCACAATGGTGCCCGTATCAATGGGAAACCCCTCGTAATCCACCAGCCGGGTGGCCAGACCCGCCTGCCGGGCCAAGGCCTCCGCCTGGGCCGTCAGCGGACGTTCAACCTCGAACGCAAAGGGCAGGGCCCCCAGCTCATGCCAGTTTTCATCCACATGCAGTCCCTGCGGGTGGGCCGCATACTGAAATGAATGCCCCAGCACGGAAATCCACTGGGCGCTGTAGAGAACCAGCAGGTCCGGCTCCGCAGCATCCACCCGTTGCGCTGCCTGATTCATGGCCGTGACGAATGACTGCCACGAACCACTGCAAACATCGGGGAAGGCCAAATGGGGAAAACCCGGCACCATCAGCCCTTGCAGTACATTGTTCATAATGACTCCTCATCGTGAGCCTTTTGGGAGCGGTAAGCCTGCAAGTCCCACTCCATAATGGCGTTGCCCGTGCCAATGACCGGCCCATAGGCGTGTAAGCGGGCTTCCATGGGGGGAAAGTCCATGGCTGACAGCATCCACATCAGGGAGCCCGCTTTGACTTCGGCAGCGGTTTTTTCGATAAATTCCGGCAGCACCCGCTGAAACTCGTCCCAGCGCCCATGTTGTAACAACCGAATCATCCTCACGTCCCACTGATACTGTTGCGGACTGTAGATACGCTCCTGACGCATGTCTTCGGGCGGGTCGGGCTCCCGATCAAAGTGGAGATGAGAAAGCGTATTGCTGGCCGCCAAAACGGCCCGACGGCCCGTTCTCTCAATCGCTCGGCGGGTGGCTTGCCCCAGTTTGATCATCTGATCCTGAGCGTCATCGTGGGAAAAATAGTAGGGAGAATTGTGCGCGGAAATGCCCAGCACCGGAATATCCCAATCCGGGTTCAGCATGTGCAGGGAGACAATGGTGCCATAATCCACCCGAAAGTCGGGGTTGGTCATTTTTTTAACCACCAGGCCCTCGGCAATGGCCGCCTCGGCACAGGCATCGGCCAGTGCCACATCCACGGTCATCTCGAATTGATACTGGAATAAATGGGGAAAAATGGGATCAACGGATAAACCGGATAGTTTGGGCACCCGCAAAAAATGATGGCCCACCACGGTTTGCCAATGGGGGCTGTGTACCAGAATAACATCGGGCTTCAGGGCTTTGATTTTTTCCCGACAACGCTGATACCCCTGACGCAGCGTGTCCCAGCCGCCTTGGGACTTGGGCCGATTTTGCGGCGGATTCTCCGCATACACCAAATGGGGCGGGTGGGGCGCTAAAAACCCGGCCAGAATTTCACCGCCCCCGGGCGGCTTTTCCCACTCGGTTGCGGTCAGGAGAGAGGGACTATCCACGCGATTTTCATCCACTTGCAAGGCCAAGGCCTTGGGCCCGTCCAGGGCAACTACAATTTGTGCGAGACTTGAAAACCTCAACGGCCCGATTATCGACACAACATGCCCGGTTGTAAACACCGGGCCCGCTGAACCCAGAACACCACTCAGTGCGATGAATCTGCAAAACACCACCCCGTCTGCAAAAACAGGTCGCAGGCATCACGCAGCCCGGCAAGGCACGATGAACGTGCCCCCTTGGAGGCTGGCCTAGGCCATAAAAGACCGCCCTTTTAAAATCGAGCTTTCAGACTCAATTTTCAGGCTCAATTTTTCAAAATCAGCCTTTTAATACTCATCGAGCGAAGAAGTCGGCACCGTCTCATCCTCCTCGTGCGGTCTTTCCGATTTCTCAACGGACGCCCGACCGCTTTTTTGAGCCCGGGCCAGCCCGCTGGCTTGCCCGCCCTTGCGTCCCGCCGCTCTGGCTTCTTCCGAGGTAAATTGGTGGGCGGTGCCTTTCTGGTGGGCTGCCTTTCCCCCTTTACTGGCAATTTCCCGCTGTTTTTCCGGGGACATGGATGCAAATCCCCGTTGTTTATTCCCCATGACCATGATCCTCCGGTTAATTTCGCAGCCACAACAAGTCCATCAGGACGCCCTTGATATCCAACCGACGTTTAATTGGCAAATTGATTGTTTGACAGTCAAAGACCATTCAGGTCGCCAGCCTCTATCATCGCCTTCCCGCAGGAATCCTCCAATTAGTGAGCTGGATAGCTTTTGAGCGTCCGATGTGGGATTGACAAGCTGAACAGGCGCAATGGGTGATAACTGACTATCCCGGAAAAGCGGGACAAAGACAGGGAGGCCCGCATTCTTTCATTTAATGCAATGATTTATAACATTTTTAAAAAATCACTCAGGCATACGGGAGGTTTGAAAAAAATTGTCCGATAGACTCCTAGCAGAAATATTCAAAAGTCGATTATGATATAGGGAGCTTTCTATATTTCCCGCAAGATTATTTGGGTATTACATGTTGTCTTGTAAACGTTCAGTTGATGAATCTTTCAGCCTGATTGATCGTGTTTGCAAACGCGTGAGTTCTCATCTTGTTGCCATTGGCTGAATGATATCCATCATTTGTGGCCATAGCCTTATTGGGTAGCTGTTATATTTAAAAGGAGCTTTTTCCGTGATGGAAAAATTTGATTGTGGTTTGGCAACCTTGAAATCCATTTTAAACAAATCCACTGTAAGCAAGGCCCTGTCCCTGAGCCTTTTGGTGGGGCTGGCCGGTATACCGGCGGCCATGGCGGAAAAAGCGCTGGGTTCCGCTGAAGAGCCCCTGGAGATTAAACTCAACCAAACCCTGGACACTGATCGTTCCCACCACGGAGATCCCTTTGAAGGACAGCTGACCGAGGATCATCGTCTGGGCCAGCGTGTATTGCCCGCGGGCACCCTGTTAAAAGGCAAGGTGGAAGGGGGCCATCCCTCCATGATTCTGGGGATGCCCGGCTATGTGTCTCTGGATATTCAGGAGGCCGTCTTGCCCACCGGGGAAGTCTATCAATTCGTCAACAACGGCCAAGGCTTGCAGACCAAAAAATATCATCACCCCAAAGCGCATACCGGCAAGGGAGTTCTCCTTGGTGGCATTCCCTTTACGGTCATCAGCGCCGTGGATGCCATCCCCCTGAAGTTTGCGGCGGGGATGAATTTTTGGCAAATCACGCCTATTTCTCTGGCCGCCCGTATGGCCACCGGTGTGGCCTGGGAGATGAGTGGCAAGAACAAAAACTCACCGGCCAATGGTTATCCGGTTCAAACCCGGGTGGGCTATGGTATGCTTCGGGGTACCGGCCTGACCGGGGCTTACCACATGCTTTCCACTTCCCCCGAGCCCAACCTGAAAGAGGGGGCCATCATATCCCTGCGATTACCCCAAAAAGACATGGACAAGCTATTTGAAGCGGGCAGTACCGTCAAAACCGTTAACAGCGCTCCCTCAGGGCTGCCTGCAAGCGCCGTGTCCCGTTCAGCAGACCTTGAAGGCCTACAACCGGTGGAAGTGGAGACTCAGGGTTTTGAAAGCGTGAGTGCCAAGATTCCAGCCTCGACAGAAACCCCGTCCATTCAACCCGTCTCCGTGGAGAACGCTGCCCCGTAGGCCGAACATCTACACCGCCATCCCATTTCAACGGATAAGCTCTAAAAAGCCCGTGAGTTTCTCTTGTCTAAGAACTGCGGGCTTTTTGCATGCGGTGTGTCCTTTCATGAGAAAGACCCTCCCACGCCCCCCCAGCCCAGTCCCCTGGTGGGGGCTCGGCAAGGTAAGATAATACAGGTTGTTTGTTGAAGGGAGGATTCCGCATGTTGGCAGAAATTGAAACAGAGGGCGGGCAAGGGTATCGGCAAATCATTCGGGCGGGCCAGCACCAGTTTTTTGCCGATTTGTCGGCGGATAAAGGGGGAAAGGGCGCAGCCCCCGATCCGCATCAGCTGTTCTACGCCGCCTGGGGGGCCTGCACCAACATGACCCTTCAACTCTACTGCCAGCGAAAAAACTGGCCGCTGGAAAGCGTTAAGACTACTTTTGCCGAGGAGCGACGCGCTGGACAAACCTGGGTCACCAAGCGCATTGAACTGACCGGCCCGCTGGACGAAGCACAGCAGGCTCGTCTGCAGCAAATTGCCGAAAAATGCCCGGTCAATCAACTAATTACCGGCCCCACCCAGATTATCCGGGAATGGGTGTTCCAGGCTTGAGCAGGCAGCCGGTACTCCGACAGGGGATCGCTAGCGAATGGCCAGTTCCGCCGCTTCGAGGGTGGCTTGAATATCGGCATCGGTATGGGCCAGAGAGATGAACCCGGCCTCAAACTGGGAAGGCGCCAGATAGACACCCCGATCCAGCATGCCCCAGAAGAATCGGTTGAAACGTTCCCGATCAAAGCGGCACACGTCCTGATAGTTGTGAATAGGGCCTTCGGCGAAGAATAGGGTCATCATGGCCCCCACGCCGTGCAGGTGGTACGGAATGCCCTTGCGCTGGCAGATGGCTTGCAAGCCGTCTCCCAATTGCTGACCGAGGGCTTCCAGCCGCTCGTAGGTGCCCGGCTGACGGAGCAGTTTCAGGGTTTCCATTCCGGCGGCCATTGCCAACGGGTTGCCCGAGAGGGTTCCCGCTTGATACATGGGGCCTTCCGGGGCCACCTGACCCATAATTTCCAGTTTGCCGCCATAGGCTCCCACCGGTAAGCCCCCGCCAATAATCTTGCCCAGACAGGTAATATCCGGCGTGACCCCAAACCGTTCCTGAGCGCCGCCCGGTGCCAGCCTGAAGCCGGTCATGACCTCATCAAAAATCAGGCAGGCCGACTCCTGAAGGGTCAGCTCCCGTAAGCCTTCCAAGAAGCCGGGCAAGGGAGGGATACAGCCCATGTTTCCGGCCACCGGCTCAATCAGAACTCCGGCAATCTGGCCGGGATAGGCACGGAACAAAGCCGCCACCGAGTCCACATCGTTGAAGCGGGCGTTCAGGGTTTCCGCCGCCGTGGAAGCGGGAACGCCTGCGCTGTCCGGCACTCCTTGGGTGGCCGCCCCGGAACCAGCCTTGACCAGCAGGTAATCGGAATGGCCGTGGTAGCAGCCTTCAAACTTGATAATTTTGGTGCGGCCCGTGTACGCCCGTGCCAGACGGATGGCGCTCATAACCGCCTCGGTGCCGGAGCTGACAAAGCGCACTTTCTCGATGGACGGCACCATGTCAATGACCAGTTGGGCCATTTCCGTTTCCATCAGGGTGGGGGCGCCAAAGCTGGTGCCATTTTCGGCGGTCTGCTGAATCTTCCGGATCACTTGCGGGTGGGCGTGACCCAGAATGGCCGGGCCCCAGGTGCCCACGTAATCGATATACCGGTTGCCGTCCAGATCCCACAGGTAAGCCCCTTTGGCTTTTTCAATAAAAACCGGGGTGCCGCCCACTGAGCGAAAGGCCCGCACCGGGCTATTGACCCCACCGGGCAGAACTTTCTGGGCCTCCAGAAAGGCGGCTTCGGAGCGGGTGCGATTGGCAGTATTGACGGGGCTGGCGGGCTGAGTCATGGTTCAAAAGCTCCTTGATTGGCAAACAGGCAGATGGCTGGAATCCGTTTTAAGAACAGGGGTTTACTCGCGGGTTACCTGCTGTTTATATTACTGTGAACGGAACGGAATGGCATCTTTTCACCTTGACCCGCGTTTGTGCAGGAAACATCACCACCCATTGTGCCTATGGAGTAAACCCGCATGGGGTTACAGCCAATTTTTCATTTAATGCGCTCTCCCGGCTCCTGGAGCCAGTGGACGGCCAAGCTCAAGCAGTTTTCCGGCTCTGAGCGGGGACGATGCGCTTCGGAGCAGTCTGCCGAGGCCACCACCGCCCAAACCTTGAGCAGAACCAGCTCCGGCAAGCTCAGTGTCAGTTCGCAAGGCTCTGGCGACACATGGAGTACCGTGATGGCCTCCTCTACCGAAAGCCTTGGGGCTTCACTGTTACCAGAAGCCTTTAACGCCTTCGAGCAAGGGCTGATTCGCCATGAAATGGCCCGATGCCGTTACGGACTGGGCTGGCAGTGGCTCAATCCCAAAAGCCGCATTCGCATTCAATTGACCCCGGATGGTCGGCTGCAATTTGCCGGTTATCAGGGCAAAGCAAAGACTGACCCCATGCAGCCCCCGCAGGGCGATTGCCAGCAGCTGGCCTTACAGTTGGGCCAGCGGCTCCATCAGCGCTTTCAGGGCAGATACAAGTTTTATGTGGTGGCTGGCAACTATCCCCAGTCTCCCTGGCGGGTGCATTACTTTTTAATGGGCTGGCCCGCCCGGGAAGACGCCTACTTTATGGGAAAAACCCGTGGGGGGCTCCATCCATTTACCAAACAACCCACCGCCAGAATCCCCAAGGAGGCCTTTTTAATCGATCCCACCTATCAGGTCATGGGATTTGCCGCCCAGCACGATCGGCTGGGCCAGTACATTGCGGTTCATCCTCAATTTCTGGAGGTCGGCAAGCAGGGCGGCGCCTACAAAAGCAAAACCTGCCTTTCCTTTGGAGAGACTGATCAGCTGTCTCCTGGTTTGCCGCTGGGCTTTGCCAGAGATTTACTGCCCGGCCACGCCGAGCCCGAAGCCATCGCCTTTGCCCATTTCAAGCGTTCTCACACTGCCCCGGACGTGCCGAACCCGTCAAACCAGCCCGCACACAAGATCCAGCACAGCCCCGCCCGGGTGCAAGTTCAGCTGGGTTGGGGCGATCAACCTCTACCAAGCAGCCACTGGCGTCAGACCATCCCCCCGCATGCCCCTTTATACCAGATGCTGTGCCGCCTGGAGACAGAGGCGGCCAACGCGACAGCTGAAACGGCGGCAAACCCGATAGGATGCCTGCCGTGGAACCCCTTGAGCGATTCTCATCGGATCAGGCTGAAGCCGTCCCGTAAGTGATGCGTCTTGCTTGGCGGGCCGGGATTAAAACCTCGTCGGCAATGTTTTTCAGAAACTGCAAGGCTTCCAAGTCCCGGGCGATGGCCGCTTTCAGGGCCAGAATGTCCTCAACGTCCATTTTATAGACTTCCCGGCCAATTTTGCCCTGCTGTTCTCTCCAGAAGCGTTTGTACAAACGCCGGGCCCGGGGGCAGTAGCCGTCCATGCCGGAGCGAAAGGCCAGCCAATGGTGCAGCTGATGGGACAAAAAGCCCATGGTGAAGAGGCTTTGGGGTATGACAAAGACCCCGTGCTGAAACGTCTGGGTCTCGGGTTTTACAGAAGAGCCCAACGGGGTATGGCGTTCCAGCAATTTTTGCAGCCCCCGGAACTGAGGGCTTTGATCGGGCAGTATAAAGCCCGGTTCCAGTCCCAGCGCCTTTAAAACGATTTGGGGAATGGGCCCGCCCGGCAGCACATAGACAGGCGTACCGTGGCTTTGGATAAACTCAGCCAGCCGATGCGGTTCTGTATAGAAAGCCTGAATGGCCTCCCGGGCCGATTCAGCCACCTGACTCACCTGCTGGCGGGTTTCCGCCACCAGTTTAAACGTATCGTCCTTGCAGGCCCCGTCCGAGGCAGCGCCCATCGCAGGCTGGATGGGGTTCTGATGCCCCCGGGAATAATTGGGTTTTGCCGCCACTGTCACCGACCTCGTATCCTTGGCCCACGGGCCACGACTTCGCCTGTATCCTGAAAGAAAGCGTTCCGATTGATTATTTGCATAAAAACAAGAATGGGCCATTTTGTGCGACGCCCCGTGGGTGGCGAAGCCCTGAAGGCGGAGCGACATTTTCAGGCCGGAGAGAGTGGGGGCTCGGTCAGGGGTGAGGAATTGCTGGCACCGCCCATTTTTTCCACATAGGTTTTAAAATCGCGCAGGCAATCGCCCAAAAACGGATCTTCCTTCCGCAAAATATCCGAGGCCAATTGAGTTGACTTGCCGTTTTTGATGTTGGCGGACTCCCAGAAGGAAACCTCCAGTTCCACCCGGGTGACCCCTGGATTCTCGGTTTCATGAAACAAGAGAGAGGCCTGAGCGCAGAGATCATCCGGATCGGTGGAGGCGGTGGCATAAAACTGACCCGGAATATCCAGAATCACTTTATTCTCAAACTCGTATAATTTTCCACCGGGGCCGCTGATCAACCAGTGTTTAATGCGCTCCAACGGCAGCGCAAAGGCTTCAAACCGTTCCAGCGCGGACTGAATGCAATCATAAGATTGGAGCGTCATGCGAGGGACCCACCGGGCCTCATGTCTGAGTACTTTACTCATAAACTCAGGAAATTGAGACTGATTGACCCAGTACTGATAACAGGTTTGGGCCGGGGCATTGACTTCAATGCATTCCTTGATTTGTCGGATGCCCTGAACTGGCTGAGCCATTAGTCATTTTCCTCCCTCGGCATTGCGCATCGTAGCACAGCGAGCGATGGACGAAGAGCCCCACGGTTGGCTAATACCAAACGCCGACTGGCCAGTTTGCGTTCACGAGAATACCCGCTTGGGCAAAACCCGCTAAGGGGTTTTTGAAAGCGAGGCCAGTGTTTTTCGCACACCGTCCGAAAAAGCGATTGCAGGCTGATGACCGGTGGCCCGATACCACTTGGCCGGAGAACAGGCAAAGTAGTGTTCCCACAAAATACGCCGCAAAATGGCATTGCCGCCGGGTGCGGGTTTCTTCCGCCGATACCGTTCCAGATTGCTATTGGGGGAGGGCGTAAAGGTATGATGAAGGCCCAAACAATCCGCCAGCGTGGCCAAGGCCTCCACAATGGAAACAGGCTGGGGATGGCTAATCAAAAAGCGCTCATTCAGGGTGTTGGGATGGGTGGCGGCAATCCACAGGGCTTCCGATAAATCCTCCACGTGAATTGCGCTGACAGCCCCGGGAAAGGGAAAACGGGTGTAGCGCTTGCCCGCTTTCAGGTCATTAATCAGCCGCTCCGTACTGGCGCCCGCCCGCAGGTGGGGGCCGTAAATATAGGCGGGCGCCATAATGGTGTACGGCAGGCCACTGGCCATAATCCGCTGTTCGGCCTGAAGTTTGGAGCGCCCATAATCGGTTTGCGGCTGAGAGGGAAAGGCTTCCGTCATGCAATCGGTGGCCGGGCTGCCCGGATAGCGATCGGTGGCGGAAATGCTACTGACAAAAACCAGTCGCCGCAATCGATTGCTGGCGGTTAAAGTGTACACCAGTTGACGGGTGGCCTCCGTGTTCTGGGTGAAAAAAGCGTCCCCATCGCGCAACCCCACCAAAGCGGCCACGTGAAAGACCAGCTCGGCGGATTGCAACGCCTCCCGGTAAGTATCGGGTCGCAGCAAATCCCCCACCAGCCAGCGAATATTAGGGGGTTGTTGGGCCCACTGGGCCCGGGCCTTGGCCAAATCCCTAACCAGACAGACAAACTGTTGTTGGGGCTGGGTTTTAACCAGATACTCCAGCAGGTTGCGCCCCACAAACCCGGTGCTGCCCGTGACAAAAATAGTCATCCCGGCGACCCTAGTTCCGCTCAAAGCTCAGTTGAGTCATTAAGTCAGCAATCAACGCTTTCTGGAAGGCTTCTTTCTGGGCGTAGCCCACCAGCAGGGTGTCTTTATCACTGGCTTTCAGCGATTGCCCATTGGCATGGCGCACAATGCCCGCCTGATAGTACCGGGAATTGGGCTCGTTACTCAACTTAAAGCGGATTTCCAGATGCCAGTAGGGCAGCACACTGTTGCCATCCTCAATCTTCCCCTGGCTGAGTGTCCTGAGTTCCTGAACCTCAATGGAAACAGGCTTACCACCGCCCTCGCCACCCTCTCGAAGCCTGAGAAACTGGTTGGCCATTAAATTGATCCAGCCCAAATCCACCGTCTTGGCGAACACCTTGTCCACCAGACCGCTGGAAACCCCGTCCAGAATCAAAAACTCCTGAGGTTGCCGCTTGCTGATGACACGTATCACCTGCATGTCCAGCAAATCCAGCTTCTTTTTAACCTGATACACCGGCTGAGCTTTCAGCTTGATAGTGGAGGCCGATTTGGGGCCGCCGGGCAGGAAAGCCTGCCAACCCACTTCCGTGAGCTGCCCATAAAGCCCGATCACCACCAGGGTCAAGGCGGTCAGGCCCGCCGCCACCAGAAACCATTGGATCTCCGCTTTTCGTGGCATCCAGGATCGTTTGGATGACTGTTCGCTCAAGGTGGAAAATCCTTAGTCTGGCAGTAACGTAATGGGGTGTCGCCCGGAAAAGCCCTCATTGAGCCCATGGAAATAAAAAATGCCATCTTCTTTCAAACGCCAGCATAAAAAATAGACGTCCCCGGAGTTTTCCGCCTTATACGGAAAATCAATCAGGCCACTCTGCATATCCCGCAGCAGGATACCCTGTTCCGCAAAGCGCTCTACCCAGCGATTGACGGCCGCCTCAAACGCGTCGAAACGTTTTTGAAGGGCCATGACATCCGCATCGGAAGTCTGCCTGCCGCTATTTTTACGGGCTAATAGTAGCCGTTTGCTGAGAATGACCCCGTCTTGTAATTCCCGAAGCTCGGCGTGGGCCTGCTTGAGTTGTTCCACAACCCAGGGAATCCACTCCACCGCGTCTTCCACGGTGAAAAATTTTTTGAACTCATAAGTAGTCATACAAACGAGCGCCTTTGGTTCGGTATGTTTCCCTGCAATAGGATAGGCCAAACCGGTGGGTCTGTCCAGGTGAACGCAGTGGGAACAAGCAAAGACATACCGGGAATGGGAGGCGTTCATTCTAGAATTTGAGCCTGATTTTCTGGATAAAAATGGTGTAAAACAGCAAGGAGCCCCAGTACATCAGGGTGGTCACTATCATGCTCTTGAGCAGCGAATTGTTCCCGGCAATGGGAAAAATCAGCGAAGCGATGGGCTTGGCAAACGTCTGGGCCATGGGATAGGACACCACAATGAAAATCATGATGAGTAGATACAGGACACCGTAGTATCCTACAAACCGCCAGCCGTCAATTTCCCGCATGCGCCACTCAGGTTCCACCTTATTTAACGAATGAACAGCCAGGTTGGACCGTACGAAACCGGGACAGACCAGCCTTCACCCTCTTCTAGTGTACTATGTTTTTCCAGTTTGCTGATTGAACATTACAGTTTTTGTGGCATTGACCGATAAGTGCAGTGGTTACCCCCAAAGGATGAGGACAACGGCATGGTTCACAAAAACGACCCTCAACCGGACGCGGATGTTCAACAGGCGCTTCAGGCAGCCAGCCAGCAAGGAACAGCCTCACTGGAATCCGCATCCCAACCGCTGCCGGAACAGGGCTTGAGCGACACCCTTACCCACGGCAAGTCCTGCCCCTTGCTCGGATTGCGATACGCCCTGGCCAAGTGCGCCTACAGCGCCGAGCAATCCCCCTGGCAGACTTTGGCCATCATGTTCCTGAGCATTGTATGCGGGTGGGTATGCGTTTACTTTGGGGCGACCGTGTTTGGGGCCTGGATTTTATACGCCATCTTCGCCGAAGAGTCATAACCCATTTGCACGGCGAACTGGCTTTGATGGTGTTTAAAAGAGCAGACCCGGCAAAAAAGAACCCCCTTCCAATTGCTTGAAAGAGGGTTCCTGGAAGTGACTTTCATCACCTCACCCCCTTATGATACAAAATGAGCCGGGCGCCTTCCATTGCCCGACTGGCTAAAAATGGCTCTAACCGGGTGAACTCAGCCGTTAGGACCCCTGAGCCCAAAGTACGAAACCGGTCAGGCCAGAAACCTACCCAGAATCTTGCACGGGGAAAGAACGACTGGAACGCAAGTCGCTTTGCTGCTTCAATGGTAAACTGTAAGACAGTTGGAGGGGCTTTTTAACAATGCTGTTTTCCAAATTTATCGCGCTGGTTTGTCCAAACGGGAAAGATCCGGCCCAAAAGTACGCTGAATCTCTGGCCCAAATCGAAATGGCCGATGAGATGGGTTTCTACGGGATATGGCTGTCGGAAAATCATTTTTCCTGCCACACCGGCCTGCCCCAGTTTCAGGGGGAAATCGGCATTACCCCCAAGCCCTTGCTGTTTGGCATGCAAATTGTGGAACGCACCCGGCAGATTCGGGTGGGCACCGCCGTACGGAACATTGTGTTCACCCACCCCTTGCTGGTGGCGGAAGAGGCGCTGGTGTTTGATCTGCTCTCCAAGGGGCGTCTGGATCTGGGGGTGGGCTGTGGCTATCGCCCTTGGGAGTTTGAAGGCTTCCGCATTGACAGGGCGGAAGCACGGGAACGCTTTCTGGAGTCGCTGGAAATTCTGGATCGGGGATTGCGAGGGGAAACCTTCAGTTTTCAGGGCAAATACTACGACATTCCAGAGGTCTCTCTGGTGCCCAAGCCCTACTACACCCAGCCCCGCCCCAGACTCTATCTGGCCACCGGGGATATGGAGCAGATCAAGCTGGCCGCCCGCAAGGATTACGGGGTGATGTCCTTTTCCACCTCCAGCAAAGAGCATTTAGTGGCCCTGTACAATACCTACCGAGACATTGCAGAACCGCTGGGCCACGATGTGTCCCGAACCCGATTCCCGGTCACCCGGCAGATTTATATTCACAAAGATCCGGCGGTGGTGCAGGAATACGCCGAACGAAATTTACCCCATTATCAGGCCGCTTTGGGAGACTTTAAAACCTGTCCGCCACTGGAAGAGCTGAAAAAACTCTACATCATCGGCACCCCGGAGGAATGCGTGCAGCAACTCCAGACCCTGCGGGACGAGATGGGCTGTGAGCATGTCATCTTGTGGTTTAACTTCGGCTGGCTGACCCATCAGGAGGTCACCGAGCAAATGCGCCTGTTTGCCGAGGAAGTGATGCCCTGCTTCCAGCCGGAACCAAAGGCCATTGCCTGCCCATGAGTCAGCACTTTGCGCAACCTGCCGACTTGCCCTGGGGGCCGTTCTACACGGTTTATCGCTCTGGCATTCCTGAGCTGACCATACACGGGCTGGCTTACGCTTGGGCGGAAGATCGTTCACTCTACGCCAACGCCGGACGAACCCTGCTGAAAATTGGGAACCCCCAGGCCCCCCTGTGGAGTCGATCGCTTTTGAAGCCCTTCCAGCTCATGGCCCTTTACCCTCTACTCAGGCAGGCTTATCCCACGCTGGAATCCCGGCATTTCGCCCTGATGCTGGCCTCCCACAATGGGGACGCCGTTCAAGGCCAACTCCTGCAAGAAATTTTAGCGTTAACCGGGCTCTGTGAATCCGATTTGCAATGTCCGGCCTGTCGACCCCTAGGACAAGGACAGGAGCAGGACGAAAAGTCGCCCCCGACCCAAAGCGCATTGAACCACCCCTGCGCCGGGAAACACTTGGCCCATTTGCTCTACCAGAAGTGTCTGGACTTGCCGTTAAAAGACTATCTGCACCCCGATCAACCGGCTTATGCCCAACTGCGCTTGTTACTGGGCTTTTTACTGGGTCGAGAAGATTTTGCCGAATCCGTGGATGGCTGTGGCATGCCCAATCTGGCCCTCAGCGCCGTGGAGATGGCCCAGTTGTATCATGCCCTGCTCATGCCGGTCAGTCGGGATGTCCTTCGGCAGGCCCCGGACGAACTAACCGATTGCTTGACGCTGTGGGAGGACATTGCCGCCTTGATGCGTAACCATCCCGCCTTGGTGGGGGGCTTGGGACGCCTCGATACGGCCTTGATGGTATCCGCTTTTGAGGGCGGACTGCCCTTGATTGCCAAAGAAGGAGCCGATGGCCTGCTGGCCGTCTCGATTGGCCCAAATGCCCGTTTTCAAGATGGCTTGGGGCTGCTGATCAAAGTGGCCTCCGGGTATGAGCCCCAGCAGTTGCGACGCATTGTGTTGCGTCTGTTAGAGCAATTGGACTTGGTGTCCTTCTGTCCACCGCTGGCCTCCCTCCGGCTTGCTGGCGAAGAGAACCCGGTTTTGCAAACCCATTTTCATTTTGATCTTGGGCAAAAGGCCCCCTCTCCATGAACTTTCCATCGTTTGAGATTATCGATATCTCGCAACCCGTCAATAGCCAAACGGCCTGCTTCCCGGGTGATACTCCCTTTGGTCATGAAGTGATGGTTTCTTATCAGCAATCCGGGGTGATGAACCTGACCGCTTTCCGCATGAGCCCGCATGTGGGCACCCACGCCGACGCCCCGGTTCACATCGGCGGCAATATCACCCAGCCGGGTGGCGGGACGGAGTCGGTAGCGCAACTGGATTTGAAGCTGTTTTTAGGGCCGGTGGCGGTGGTGGATGTCTCCCCATGCGCCGGGCCCATTGGCTGGGAGCAGGTGGAAGACCAGTTGCTTGCCTATCCGGCGTTTCCGCCCCGTATTTTATTTAAAACCCGTCAAACCCTGCGTTACACCGTGTTTGAGGATGACTACGCCTGGCTGTCCGTCTCGCTGATAGAAACGTTAGCCCAGCGAAATGCGTGTCTGGTGGGCTTGGACACCCCCTCGGTGGACGCCGTGGATTCCAAAACGTTGGAAACCCACCATGCCTTGCTGCAGGCCAATATGGTCTGGCTGGAGAATCTGGATCTCAGTCAGGTGCATGTGCGGCGGGAAGTTCCCGAACTGTATTTTTTGAGCGCCTTGCCCCTTAAACTGACTGAACTGGAAGCCTCCCCGGTGCGGGCGGTGCTGCTTCGGTTTACCTGAACGGCGTTGTGTGTTGGCGTATAATGGGTTTTCACATTCACGCATTTGATTTCTCTCACGCACTTGATTTCAGTCTTTGGTCAGTCAAAAATTTGTCAAAACAAAAGCGGAGGTTAAACGACCCTCATGCAAGAAGAACCGCTTGAAAAAGCGCCCAGAGTCCGGAAAACGGATGAAGAATGGCGGCAGCAACTCACCCCGGAGCAGTACCGCATTACCCGCCAAAAAGGGACAGAACGCCCCTTCACAGGACAATACAACGATTTTAAAGGCCAGGGCGCTTTTCATTGCGTTTGCTGCGGGCAGCCCCTGTTCAGCACTCGGCACAAGTACAATTCCGGTTCCGGCTGGCCCAGTTTTTGGCAACCCTTGCAAGCGGAGGCCCTGGCGCAGACGGTGGATCACAGTCACGGCATGACCCGGGTGGAAATCCACTGCGCTGCCTGTGAGGCTCATTTAGGCCACGTGTTTGAAGATGGCCCGGAGCCCACCGGCTTGCGGTATTGCATCAATTCGGCCTCGCTACAGTTTCAGGAAGAATCAGAACAGGCTTGAGCCTTTGCGGGATGGCCCGACTTAAAAAATGGCAGGGCTGCCTTGCCTGAAAAAGTATTCCACTGAAAAAGCCAGTGGCTTTCGGACTTTGGGTCGTTCAGTCACTGGCTTTCCTGAGTTAATATTCGCGTTAACTCTGTGCTTCTTCCGTGGGTTTTGGCTCCTCAGCGGGCGGCTTTGAAGCTCCTTCAGCGGACGGCTGCGCTACTGTCTCGGCGGGCGGCTGTGCGACCTTCTCTGCCTGCGCTGCTGGCTGTGCGACCTGTGCGTCCTGCGCTGCTGGCTCGGCGGGCGGCTGCGCAACTTTCTCTGCCTGCGCTGCTGGCTGTGCGACCTGTGCGTCCTGCGCTGCTGGTTGGGCGACCTGCGCTCCAGCTTGTGCGGCCTGCGCTCCAGTTTGTGCAGCCTGCGCTCCAGCTTGTGCGGCCTGCGCTCCAACCTGTGCGGCCTGCGCTCCAGCCTGCTGCGCTGTAGGCTGCGCGGCCTGCGCTGCCGCCTGCTGGGTAATCGTAGCTGGAGCTAAACCATGAGCAGCTCTTTGCTCTGGCGTCATATCTCCTTCAAATTGTGTACTTTCGACATCAGAAGCAACAAGAACATAAGAACCGTCTGCTGTACGAACCCACTTCGTGCCTAGACCTTCAACTTGCTCTTGTGAGTAGTCTTCTTGCTTGCCTGACAAAACAGCAGTATCAGTACCCTCTCCACCGTTAACAATCACTTCGGCTCCATTCTGTGCGCCAGCAAATATTAGATCATCTCCTGTTCCACCAGAAGCACCGACTACGCTACCCGCTCCGTCGGCGACGGCAAGCAACACGTCATTTCCCTCATCGCCAGAGAGATAGGCTCTTCCGCCAGCAACGGCCAAACCGGAACCTGCGTCATCGCCCTTTCCAAGGAGACCAGTGGCAAAACTGCCGGCTCCTGAGGCGCTAACACCGACTTGGTCATTTCCACTTCCAGCATTGAAGTCAACGTTTCCGCCACCAGCGGCCACAGCGAGCCCTTTGTCTTCACCGGCTCCTCCAAAACCACTAGCGTCGCTGTCCGCTCCTTCGGCGATAAGCGTCAAACCATCATTTCCGTCATCACCAGAGATCGTAGCCTTCCCGCCATCAATGGCCCAAGCAATGCCAGAGTCATTTCCGTTCCCACCAGACCCGCTGACCTCGCTGCCCTGTCCTCGAGCGGTAAGCCCAAGCTGGTCATCTCCACGTCCACCTCTGGCGGTCGCTTTACTACCAGCCCCACGAGCTTCTAACGCAACAATATCATTACCGACCTGACCGTCAGCATTTACACTACTTCCTGATTCAGCAACCATGTTGATGTAATCATTGCCATCTCTGGCAAAAATTTGTGCGTCGCTACCATCGGAAATCTGGCCATAAACAGTATCTCCAAACTGGCTGCCAATCACATAACTGTCATTTCTAGCACCCGTAAGCCCCACAACGGTACCATTGGCGCTGGTAGAATTGTCCACCTTGTAGTTATTGTAACTTCCCCCAAGATAAGTATACTGGTTGCTGAAAGCCTGGCCAACGTTACCAGTGCCGCCCATCATCGCCGAGAAATTTCCGAGGGCGTACTGTTCGTTGGACATTCCGCCCTGAAAGCTGAAGACATCTCCCGCACTCACGTTGCGGTTGTTGGAGCCTAATTGCATGTTTAAATAGTCTAAAAGGGAAATGTTTGTACTCCCAGAACCATCCTGCAGACTAACAGGGTTGTCTACCGATAACTGAACATTCTTGGTACCGCTCTGAATTACAGGGGCTCGCAGGCTCATTGCCCAATTGTACAAAGCATAACCTGTCTGACGAATAGGACCGCTCATCAATATCTCTCCTTCAAATTCACGCGTTTAACTAAAAACTGTTAATGCTGGAACAAGCAACTAGAACCAGATCCTGGAAATTCTCTTTCTCTCTCTCAAAAACCCACTAACAGTGGACAGGCATGAAACAACTATTCAAATAAAAACAATCTTTCAGTTTTTATTGCCTGCCTTCTTGAAAACGTAAATCCGTTGCGCATACAAAAAGGCGTCTTTGCTTGCCAAAGGACACCAAAGGGAGGTAAAAACTACGGCTGGGGCTCTCCTAAAGTCGAATCTTAATGCCTTCCGGGTTGATGCCTCTGGCCTTCAGCCACTGGTTCCGGCTATGGAGCGCTTTACTGGTATAAAGCACAGCCTGTCTTAAATCCCCCTCCTGCATGGCTGCCTGACCCAGCAGCATGTAGGCGCCCGGATTGTCCTCGCTAATGGCCAGCGATTCCCGCCACAACTGAACGGCCGCCTGATGATTGGCCTGGGGATTCCGCTCCGCCAGCAGATAGCCCAGATAATTTCTGGCCCAAAAATCGTCTGGATCCAGACGGATCAGGTGGCGGAACGCTTCCTCCGCCTTGTCATAAAATTGATTGGGAACCACCGCGTTGCTCACAGCCTTGTTGTCATTTTTTTCGACGATGTAGCCTTTTTCGACCGCGTAGCCACGAACATAATAGGCAAAGCCCAGACGATACATCAGCACCGGGTCCGGGGATTGGGCGTCAATCCGTTTTTCATACTCGGCAATTTTTCGATCAAACAGGGCAAAGCCTTCCGGGCTTTTGCGGGCGATTCGTCGGGATAAGTCCAGCTCCTCCAGTGCCCGTTCCAGATAAGGTGTTCGGCTATAGGCCAAGGCCAGCAAAAAATGAGCCTCGGCGTCGTTGGGAGAGGCTTTGACCCTATGCTCTCCCTGAGTGATTTCCTCGCCCATGCCCAAGACTTCTCGCGTGACCCCACCGCTCAAGGGGCTTCCCACACGGGGAACGGCGGCGTCATTCAGGGGTTCCGCATAAACCACGGGAGGCAGGGCCATCCCTAACGCAAAGAGCAGTCCCCCACTCAAAATCGTTTTCAACACTTCATTGTTACTTTCAATATTGATGGGCACTCACACGGACAAGGGCCGGTATTCATTCAGATCCTCACAGCCCGGATCATCAATAGTAATATTCAATTGAATTGACGAAAAGATCAACGGGAGAGTTCCAGCATGGAGATGTCTGCCTGCTGTAGGGCAGGCCACCCGGAAGTGAAACCCCGGAAGTGAAACAAGGAACAGCGCGCAAGATTCAAGAATCAGAAGAAAAGGCCATGCACGAGAAAAACGTCAGAATGGAAAGGACAGGGGCCGGGGCAATCGGTAGGATGACAATCGGTATAATAAAAGAAACCAACTTGAGCGAGGGCTTACCTGTTGAACCAATTTTCTCTCACCGGACTACGATATTGGGGTTTCCTGTTTTTCGGGCTAGCCTGTGCCTGGGGCCAATGGATGGCCGTCGGGTTTACCGAAGCCAAACCCATGCCCTACCCGGCCTTCAAAACGGCCAACGGCTTCAGCCGATTCGCCCAGGGAATGATCGGCTTTACGCCCCTGAGTGGCTGGATGGCCAACCGCGTGTTACGGCGGGAAATCCAAAAACTGGTCAGCGGCCAACTGGACACCCGCTTAAGCCTTTACAGCGGTAGCGATTTGCTGGGCGGCAAAGCCCGAGGCCTTCGCTTAAACGGCAAGCAGATCCTGATAGACGGATGGATTCCGCTTCAGGAATGCCAACTGGAAACCTTGGAGGACGCTGCCCTGTTTGTCAGTAAGGATCGCCGACCCATTCTGCTCAAGCCGCTGGATCTCTCCCTGACGGCCACAATGGCCGAGGCCGACCTGAACGCCATGCTGAACCATAACAAGGCCCAAAAACGCTTGAACCCTCTGACGGTACTTATTCCACCCTTTGGCAAGCAAACCCTGACTGTCCTGAACCCCAGGGTCAGCTTTGAGGGCGATCGAATCACCCTGATCTCGCTGGTGAGCAAACAGAATCAGCCTGCGGACACGGCCCTGCCCGTGCAAGTCAGCGGGCAATTATCAGCGGAAAAATCCAGACTGAACCTGCGGGATCTGGATTTGCAAATCAGTGGCTTTGAACCGGAAGAACTCAGGGAGCTATCCCAATTTATTGAAAATTATTTCAGCGACATTGTGAATCTGAATCACATCAAGGTGGAGCGCCACACGGTAAAAGTCCAGATCGAGCAGTCTGAAATCGTGGATGGGCAACTCCGGTTGAAAGCCAGAATCCATGTGGAACCCCAACGCAAGTACCTGGAAAAGTACGTGGCCGCCCATGGCAAACAGGCCAATTCCGTGAAGAATTGACCCGCTTTTGCCGATTCAGAACCCTCAGGTTTTATGAACCTTGATGCGATTGGCGTTATGCCGTTCAAAGACCGCTTTGACTTCCTTGACGTGATCTTTCATGACATGGGCCACCACCAGGATTTGTCCTTCCTGTTTCAGGGCCTCCTCAAAAAATTTGGCCTCATGCTCGGGAATACCAGCGCCCACCAACGCTCCCAGAAGCCCACCCGTGGCAGCGCCGATAGCCCCGGCGGTCAGGGCGCCCACCAATGGGCCGGCCACCAGCAAGCCTGTCCCCGGCAGAATAATATTTCCCACCAGGGTCAGCCCCCCCAGTACCAGCCCTAAAACACCCCCGGAGAGGCTTCCCACCGTTGCCCCTTCCGGTGCCTTGGTGTTTTCCTGCGGGGCAATATACTGGCTGCGGGTTCTTTCAGTCATTAAAACGCTGATATCATCCTCTTTGTATCCCCGGCGGGTCAGGGACTCTATCAAATCCGTAAAGTCCTGATAGGAGCTGAACAGTCCTGAAATCTGTTCATACCCCTCTTTGTGCTGAAAATTTCGTGTGGCCATAACAATCTCCTCTTGTTGAGTGCAAGCTGAGGTGTTTTCGGGCTCAGCCGGCTGGATTTAATCTATAGAATATGAGAGGTCTCGCCAATTCCCCATTTTGCTAGATTGTTCCGTTAAAATGACCCCACAGCGTTCCTGATGAAGCGGCCCGGCTACTGTCGTGCGCTCCATGCAGACGCAGGGCCAGCGGGGTTTAAAATCGTCCAAAAAGTGGAATAACACTTGTAATTGCAGTTGACTGATTGCTCACTGTTTTCTCGCTATGGGTTGAGCATCAACCGGAAGTTTGTTGAGGAATCCACGTATGTCACTTCATCCGTTCTCGTCTCACCGTCAGGATGCGCCAGAATTGCTTTGTGAGGTGCCCAGCGCCACATCATCGTCCGATACGGTACCCTACCATGCCCAACCGGTTAACCAGTGTTTGCAATTGCTGGAAACCACCCTGCAGGGTCTCTCACAACAGGAGGCCCAGGAAAGAGGTCGCGGGACCCCGGGAAAGTCGGGAAACGGAGAGCCCACCTCGCTTCGTCCGGCGTTTATTTTCCTGAATAATCTAAAACGCAAGTTTTCCCTTCTCTTTTTGGCCATCGCCGTTTTGTCCTTTGCCATGGGCCACTATGTAAACGGCATGTTCGTGCTGGCTGCCATGTTGCTCAATGGCGGCATTCAGGGATTGATTCAGTGGAAGGCCCTGCAAAGCCAGAAAATAAACGTCCAGAATCGGGAACTGCGCTGCACCGTCCGTCGTGATGGCCAGAGTCTGACCATTCAGGCTCATGAGCTGGTGATTGGGGATATGTTGCTGATTGCCGGAGGACAGGTTTTACCGGCGGATGCCAGGCTGGTTTCCAGCACCCAGCTTCAGGTCGATGAGTCCCCACTGACCGGGGAATCCGTTTTGGTGCCCAAAAACGCCAATGATGTGTTGCACCCGGCGGAAGATGTCACCGCTCTCTCCAACATGGTGTTCGCGGGAACATTGATTAAAACCGGGAAAGGAGAGGCGATTGTCACCGCACTGGGCCAGCAGACCGTGATGGGTCGCATTGCCGCGCTGGCCCAAAAAACGGAAAAGCGGGAATCCCCCTTCACCCGCCGCTTAAACACGCTAAGCCTGCAAATCTTTTTCATCACCCTGACTGTGGTGGCCCTGATTATCGGCCTTGGCATGGCCCGGCACATTCCTGTGATGGAACTGGTGCAGGTTGGCCTGGTGATTGCCATTGCCGCCTTCCCGGAAACCATTCCCGGACTGGCCAGCCTTATTCTGTCGCTGGGCATTGGCCGTCTCAATGAGAACAAGGTCATTGTCAAAAATTTTCAGGCCCTGGAAACGGTGGGTGATCTGAGCGTGATTTGCACCGATAAAACCGGCACACTGACGGAAAATTACCTGCTGCTGGACAAGCTATATCTGCCGGAAATGGGCGCTATCACCTACGAATCCAAGTGGCAAACCGGCGAGGACATGCCGACCCGCTCGGTGGAAGAATGCCTGCGGGTGGGACGTCTGAATAACGGCACCCTGCTGGAAGGTTTACGCAGCGCCCTGATGGGCGACCCTATCGATGTGGCCCTGTACCGGGCCGCACCGGCCAGTCTGGAAGCAGGTTACCATGCCCGCCTGACCATTCCCTTTGATCCGGTCACCCTGCGTTCGGCCACGCTGTGCGAAACGCCCGAGGGGCAAACGGTTTCCATGATCAAGGGTGCGCCGGAATCGGTGATGGAGCAGTGCCGGTTTTACATGAAGCCCGATGGCTCGCTGGCGGAAATGACCCTGTCCCAGCGCACCGAGTTTTTGACTCTGAACCGCACACTGGCTTATGAACATAACCTGCGTGTGGTGGGGTTTGCCCAGAAACCGATTCTGGAAAATGATGACAGCGGCCCTTACGCCAACGCCATTTTTATTGGCTGGGTCTGTTTGCTGGATCCCCCCAAGCCCGGCGTGCGCAAGGTGCTGAGCGCATTGAAAGACACCGGGGCGAGAATGATCATGATCACCGGCGATCAAAAGGCCACCGCCGAAATGACCGCCCGGGAGCTGGGGCTCATCTCTCGCAACTCCGATGAGGTCTGGCTGCGTTCGGACTTGCAGGCCTGTGAATCCGCAACCATTCCGGAAACCGTCAAGGTCTTTGCCCGCACCAAACCGGAAGAGAAACTGGCCATTGTGGAGTCCCTGCAACAGGGGCATCAGGTGGTGGCCATGGTGGGAGACGGGGTTAATGATTCCCCGGCCCTACAAAAAAGCGATGTAGCCATTGGCATGGGCCTGCAAGGCGCCCAAACAGCCAAGGATTGCGCCGACATTATTTTGATGAACGACCGGCTGGACGGCATTGTGTTTGCCATTCTGGAAAGCCGGATTGCCCGGCGCAAAATTCAGTCCTGCTTACAGTACATCCTCAGCTGCAATCTGGGCATGATTCTGTGGGTAACCGCTTCTGCAGTGTCAGGCTTTGGCTTGCCCCTGGGCGTGATGCACCTGCTCTGGCTCAGTCTGGTGGTGGTTTCCATACCCGCGTTGGTGCTGGCCATTCAGCCACCGCCCGCCCTGGCCATTGAGGATTTAAACCCCAGCGATGACAGTGCCCCGGACGATGGGAACTGGCAGCCCAAAGCCACTGCGAATCAAAGCCCTCAGGGTTTCAGAAATCTAGAACCCCTCAGTGGACAAGACGCCGTGAATGTCCTGCTGTGGGGCGGGGTCATGGCGGTGAGTGCTTTTGGCAGCTATGCACTGTGTCTGTATGTATTGAAGCTGGGGCCTGCCGTTGCGGCGACCGCCGCGTTCTGGACGCTGGCCTTCAGTCAGACTGTGCATTTGTTCAATGTGCAAACCACCCAGACGACTGTGTGGCTATCCAGCCCGGTCAGGCTGTCCAACTGGCTACGCACGCCCATCACCTGGGTTGTCCTGCTGTTGGCCGTGATCTTGCAAGCCCTCACGGTTTACACGCCCGTCTTTAACACCATCATGGGCACTGCGCCACTGCCCTTGATGGCGCTGGGCTGCGCGTCTCTATCCAGCCTGATAATCCTGTTTTTTTCCCTGAAGCCCCAAGGCAAAAAACAAGGCTAATTTCCGGGCAAAACGCTCCTAACAGGAAGCAGGGCCAGCCGCCAAGGGCGATGAGACATTCAATGTTTCAACCTGAACCTGATCTGCGGACAGGGGACTGAGCTTGAGCGTAAACGCATACCCCATCAGACGAGCAGGCACCATAGCCTCTAAAAATTGCAAATGGCACGCTCGCTCCTCCTGACTCAGGGCAAACCGGGCCTGAGCGTCGTGGGGACTCAGGTAAACATCAATCACGCTGTTTCCATCGCTATCCGCGATGCCTCGAATGCCAAACGTCATCCTGACGGTCCCGCAAACCCGATATGCCTGATAAAAAGCCTTGGCCAGGCTGGCCAGTTTTTCCTCATCAATTGGGTGCAAGGCGTAACGCATAGAAGTCCCCCTGGTTCTTGGGCTGAGGCCTGATTCAAATGGCGTCAGGATGCGGACAAAATCTGCATGTGATGGAGAGAAATCAGGAAGAGGACCACACCGGACAAAATGGTGAAATAAATTTTCAGGCGCTCAGCCAGACTCAGCTTCTCCTGATCCAGGCGTTGGTAGTGCAGACCGGGAGACAAGGTTGAATGCATTGCTTTCATAAGTGCCCTCCTCCTTTCAACAAGGTCTTGATCCTGATTCTTTTTGGGCGTTTTAAGACTGTTGGCTCTGGTCCGGACTTCTGGTGCTGACTGCCTGTTATTGATTGCTCTTTCACGCACTGGCTCGATAGCAGGTGCCCGTTTTGGCCGGTTCGGTTTGCGGTGCCTGCTGGCGTTTGGGGATGGCCAGCAATTTTAATCCAGAAACATAAATTGCACAGAAATCCAAATACCGAGAAGTAACATACAGGAAATTGCCGGACGGTTTTGCAGGCCATGACTGGAGCGGTGATGACAATTTCATGCTCAATCAAAGAGACTCAGAATTGAAATCCTGCGTTTCATTATCAAAAATTGAAAACACCATCACTATTGGCCACCTGGGCAGTTTGTCCCTACACGATTGGGCGGTTCTGACGCCAGAGCATTGACAAAAAACAGACTCGGGCGTTGCAAAAAAAGCAGGGCTAAAAGCCCAAAATCATTTTCAGTCCAATCACCAGCAAGGTGCCACCAAAAATCTGTTTCAGGATATGTGTGGGGAGAACAATGGCCAGCTTGGCCCCGAAAAAATTACCCAGTACAAAGCCCAAACAAATCAAAGCGGCCACTTTTAAGTCCACATAGCCATGACGATAATACTCCAAGGCGCCCAGCAAACCGATGGGCAAAACCAGCAGGGCCAGCGTCGTCCCTTGGGCGGCCTGCTGAGAGAACCCGAACAAAAATACCAGCGCCGGCACCAGAATAATGCCGCCACCAATGCCCACCAACCCACTAAATGCCCCAGCTACCAGCCCCAGCAAGGAAAGATACAGAAAAACCACGAAGTACGGCTCCGGCCAGACAATAAGCCCTAGTTTATCACCGATTGGTGACTCAGCCCTACGAATGACCCACACCACTTCCAAGTCAAGCCCCAGTGAGCAGCCGGTGATCGCGCCTTAGCAAAACATTGGGTGCGGCACGGTCAAACCGCACAGCAACGCCTCAGAAAGACAATGGGTGCGACGCAGTCAAACCGCGCCGCACCCAGGGCAGACTTCCAGAATCAATTCGATTTTTTAGATTTTTTGGCCGTTCTCGTAGCGATCCAGGTTCATCACCTTGGTCCAGGCGGCAATAAAGTCTTGCAGGAACTTTTCCCGGGCATCCTGCGAGGCATAGACTTCCGCCACGGCCCGCAGTTCGGAATTGGAACCAAACACAAGATCCACCGGGGTGGCTGTCCATTTCCGTTCGCCGGTCTTGCGATCATAGCCCTCGTACAGGCTGTCCGAACCAGCGGCCTTCTTCCACTGGGTAGACATATCCAGCAAGTTGACAAAAAAGTCATTACTCAGGGTTCCCGGACGGCTGGTAAACACCCCCGCCGGAGACTGCTGGTAATTGGCGTTCAGGGTGCGCAAGCCACCCAACAGAACGGTCATCTCCGACACGCTCAGGTTCAACAGACTGGCCCGCTCCACCAGCATTTCCGCCGGGGATTTGGGGTTATCCTGCCCGAAGTAATTACGGAAACCGTCAGCGGAGGGCTCCAGCACAGTAAAGGCGTTCACATCCGTCTGCGCCTGTGAGGCATCCGTGCGGCCCGGTTTGAACGGAACGCTCACCGCCTTGTATCCGGCGTCCCTGGCCGCTTTCTCAATGGCGGCAGTTCCGGCCAGTACAATGGTGTCCGCCAGAGAAACCTGCTTGCCATTCTTCAGTTTGGCGTTAAAGCCCTTCTGAATAGCCTCCAGCCGGGGAAGCACCTTGCTCAGCTCTTCCGGGTTATTCACCGCCCAATCCTTCTGAGGGGCCAGACGAATCCGTCCGCCATTGGCCCCGCCCCGCAGGTCCGTGCCCCGGAAGCTGGCCGCCGAGGCCCAGGCCACCCGAACCAGTTCAGGCACGGTCAAGCCGGACTTCAGAATCTCAGCCTTGAGGGCCTTCACATCGGCATCGTCAACCAGTTTGTAATTGACCATCGGCACCGGATCTTGCCACAAGAGTTCCTCTTTGGGCACCTCCGCACCCAGATACCGACCTCGTGGGCCCATATCCCGGTGGGTCAGCTTGAACCAGGCCTTGGCAAAGGCCCGTTCAAATTCTTTGGGATTTTCCTGAAAGCGCTTGGCAATTTCCCGATAGGTTGGGTCAAACTTGAGGGCCAGATCGGTGGTGAACATGATGGGCGCATGCCGTTTGGCCGGATCGTGGGCATCCGGCACCAGCTTGGCCACCGATTCGTCCTTGGCCACCCATTGAATCGCTCCGGCGGGACTCTTGGTTTGCACCCAGTCGAAGGCAAACAGGTTATCAAGATACTGGGTGGTAAAGGTGGTCGGGTTAAAGGACCAGGCCCCTTCAAGGCCGCTGGTCACCGTATCGCCCGCGTTGCCCTTGCCGCATTTATTTTCCCAGCCCAAGCCCTGTTTCTCGACGCCGGCAGCGGCAGGCTCCGGGCCCACACATGTGGGCGAATGCGCCCCATGGGCCTTCCCAAAGGTATGACCGCCCGCAATCAGGGCCACGGTTTCCTCATCATTCATGGCCATCCGCCCGAAGGACTCTCGAATGTCCTTGGCCGCAGCCAGCGGATCGGGCTTACCGTTGGGGCCTTCCGGGTTCACATAGATCAGGCCCATCTGCACGGCGGCCAGCGGATTTTTTAATTGGCCGTCCTTGTTGTAGCGCTCGCTGGCCAAAAATTTGGTTTCCGGCCCCCAGTAAACCAGATCCGGCTCCCAGTCATCCACCCGTCCGCCCGCAAAACCAAAGGTCTGGAATCCCATATTTTCCAGGGCCACATTGCCGGTTAAAACCATCAGGTCGGCCCAGGAAATTTTATTCCCGTACTTCTGCTTGATGGGCCAAAGCAGGCGACGGGCCTTGTCCAGATTGGCGTTGTCGGGCCAGCTGTTGAGCGGCTCAAATCGCTGTTGTCCGCCATCCGCGCCGCCGCGTCCATCGGTTAACCGATAGGTGCCAGCGCTATGCCAGGCCATGCGGATAAAAAACGGGCCATAATTGCCATAATCCGCAGGCCACCAGTCCTGAGAGGTAGTCAGTAAGTCGTTAATGTCTTTCTTGACAGCTTGCAAGTCCAGGCTGTTGAACGCTTCGGCGTAGTTAAAGGTTTTCCCCAGCGGATCGGACTCCGAAGTGTGACGACGCAGTATGCTGAGGTCAAGCTGGTTGGGCCACCAGAACTGGTTGGTTCTCGGTTCGCCTTTGTCCAGAGTCTCGCTGAGGGCAATGGTCGAAGCCAGGGAAATCCCCAACAGGCTCATCAATACAGAGGCTTTTAACACCCATTTTATCTTCATGGTTCAAATCACCTTTTTATTTCAAAACGGGAGAATCAAACGTACAGCTACTATGATACACCCTTCCGCAAAATCCGATTCCGCATTCAGCACAGCGGCATTAACCAGCCGCCCGGCCCCTGCCATCCGGCCCGCTTCCCAACGGTGGCCTGTCGGCCCCCTGCACACCCGCCGGGGACTGTACAGGGCAGCCTGCCACCTGACACACTCTCTCCCATGCCATCGGATTCAAAAATTCAAAATTAAATGCCCGGGCACCCATACCCCTTTTATCATCCACAAGCCCAGCAAGAAGCAGGAGCGTTGTACGTGCTTTTCTGGCATAATATGAGAAACCAGATCCGCCACACGGCCAAGTCGGGAACCCGGGCAATTGAAAACGTTCAGTCTCAACCCCAAGCGATGGAGCGCCCTGATTGGGCTGATTCTCTATGTGGTTCTGGGCTTGTTCACGCCTGAATCCCTGGCCGCGCTCACCCTGGTTGTGGATGGGCCTCACGCCCTGACCATTCAGGCGGATGCCCGAGGAAACGAATCGCTGGTGCTGCATCACCATGATCCGGGAATCTCCAAAGCGGCGGAAAACCAGTTTCATCATCGCCACCCGGACAAGCCCGATCACAAGATTCTGCTTTCCAAAACGGATGCCAGTACGTTTATCGCCCATGAAAACCGATTTGCGCGCTCGTTTGAGCCGACACAGGCCGTTTTGATCGGATTCCTGCTTATGGTCAACCCCCTGACCGGCCAAAAAACAGCCCTGCCCCAGTTATACGCCCATCCACCGCCGTCCAGTCAGGCGCTGCGTTTCCGCCAAACCATCGCTCTGCTCCTTTAAATCAACTTAATCCGCTTTGATTGTCCCGCAATCAGGTTGAATTTCGCCTGAGCTTGCCTATCCCCATCCATAGTCACACCCACAGTCAAAGGATTAAGGAGATTTTGGTTTGCGTTCTCCATTGTTCAACGTTTTACCTGTCGTATTGTCGGTCATTTTACTAGTGCATGCGCCGGCCTCGGGCCGGGCGGAGACGCCACCGGTCATCACGCTGGAGGCTGCCATTGAGATGGCCACGCGCAATAACCTGAACTATCAGGCCGCACGAGCCCAAAAAGAGATCAGTCAGGCCCAGATCACCACAGCCAAGGCCCGCTTGAACCCCATGCTGGTTTCCGACAACGGCATTGCTGAAAAAACCTATCGGCTAGGCCTGCAACAAACCCTGGAACTGGGCGGCAAGCGCAAAAAACGGATTGCCGTCGCCGAGACCCAGAACCAAATCACGGAAACCACCACCAAAGCCCGGTTTCTGGAACTGCGAACGGGGGTGAGAAAAGCGTATACAGAGCTTTATACGGCCATGGAGCGCCAGAAGGCTTATGAGGACATTGTTGAAACCACCCAGCGCCTGCTGAGCATCGCCCAAAAACGGGAGACCATGGGTGACATTCCCAAAGTGGATGTTCTGGGGGCTCAAATTGCCTTTGCCAACTCTAAAAATGACCATCAAACCGCTTTTTATCAGGTCGTCTCCGCCAGAAATCAACTGAGCGCCCTGCTGTTTCAGCCCCTTACGCCTGAGCAGCTTTTGGCCGCCCCACCCAGCTTTGCCCAGGAAGCCCTACTGACCGTTCCGCCACCGAAGGCCGGACAGCCCTTGCAGGCTTCACTGACCGAATCGGCGTTGAACCTGAGTCTTCTGATTGAGCAAGCGTTGAAAATCCGGCCCGAACTTCAGGAAAATCGGTTAAACGAGGTCTTAACGCGGCAACGTCTGGCCTTGGCCAAAAGCAACCGCATCCCCAACCTGAACCTTTCCGCTGGCCCGGATTTGGTGGCTGAACCCGGCCAACGGCGGTTAAATGTTTATGTGATTGGGGCGTTGGATATTCCTGTGTTTAACCGGCAACAAGGCCCGATTGAAGAGGAGTCCGCCCGCCAACGGCAACTCCAGCTCACGCAACAGGCCTTGAGGAACCAGATTACCTATGAGGTTATAAACGCCCACACGGCCTTCATTGCCAGCCAGCAACGCCTGAAGCGCTATGAGACAGAGCTGCTACCGGATGCGGAGCGCATTGTTAAACTGGCCCAGTTGAGTTTCCGGGAGGGCAAGTCCTCCATCCTAACCCCCATTAACGCCCAGCAGGCCTTTATCAATACCCGGCTGGGCTACATGCAAGCTATTCGCGATCATCAGGATGCCATTAGCGATTTAGAAAAAGCGATAGGAACCGGATTATGAAAACCGCTCGTCCACGTTACCCATTATTTTCTCTCAGCGGACTGACCGTGCTGGCCGGACTGATTTTCCTGTCCGGGTGCGGGGCCCCCACCCCCGAAGCGGTACCGGCCCTCAAGCAGGCCGCCTCATCCGATCTCGTGCGCCTGACGCCAGAGGCCGTCCGCAAAAGCGGCATTCAGGTGGCACGGGTCAGCGATCGGCCCCACCATAGCCGGATTAGCACCATTGCGGAAGTCAAGGCCGATGAGAATCAGGTCTTTCATCTCAGCTCGCTGGTGGGGGGGCGGCTCATCAAGGATCAGGCCAATCTGGGCGACAGGATTCGGCAAGGCCAGACCGTGGCCGTGATTCGGAATCAGGAAGTGGTCAAGGCCCAGGCCGCTTCCATTCACGAGTTGCACAACAATGAAATCGCCATACAGCAGGCAAAAACCCGCCTGAAACTGGCCCGGCAAAACTACCAGCGGGAAAAAGCGCTTTACGCCGATGGGGTTTCCCCCCGCAAAGACCTGCTGCTGGCCCAATCCGAACTGGAGCTGGCCCAATCCGCCTTAAGCGGTTATGAGGAGCATAAAACCCACGTGCTGTCAGAAGCAAAGGCCTTGCTGGGCACCTACGGGGTCGCCTTCGACAGTCAGTCCGAACGCCTGCAAACCGGCAGTCCCATTGTGGCCCCCCGCAGCGGGGTGGTCACCCGGAAAACCATTACCCTGGGCGACACGGTCAGCGCCGATCAAATTTTGTACGAGGTGGCGGATCTGTCCCGGGTTTGGCTGGATATGACCGTGTATCCCCAGGATTTGGCCGGACTGAGGCTAGGCCAGAGCATTCGCTTTACCAGCGACAGTCTGCCCAAGCGGGTGTTTATGGGTCGCATCAATTACATTCCGCCCAATACCAATGCCCAAAGCCCCGTGTTTATGGTTCGGGCCTTTTTGGATAACACGGACTACAGCCTGAAACCCGGCATGTTCGGGCAGGCTGAAATTGACTCCGCCAGCCGGGAAAGCATGCCGTTTGTTCCCGAAAAAGCCCTGCAAAAGTACGGACGGGAAGCGTTTGTCTTCATCCCGCTGGGCAACAACCAATACCGGAAGCAGCCCGTGACCATCGACAGTCAGGATAGCACCGGATACTTTATTCGTCAGGGGTTGAAGGCAGGAACCCCGGTGGTGACCGAGGGCAGTTTTACCCTGAAGGGCGAAATGCTGAAAAAACAGCTTGGAGAGGACTAAGATGGAACAGTTTCTTGCCAACCTCATCAAGCAGCGCTTTCTGGTTTGTCTGGCCTTTGCCTTCGTCATTCTGGGGGGAATTTGGGCCTACCGCAGTTTACCCATTGACGCCTTCCCCGACCTGACCAATGTGCAGGTGCAGGTCATTACGGAGGCGCCCGGTATGCCGCCTATTGAGGCGGAACAATTGGTGACGGTTCCCCTGGAGTCGATCCTGAACGGCTTGCCAAAAGTGGAGCAGGTTCGCTCGGTCAGCAAGTTTGGGCTTTCCATCGTCACGGTTGTTTTTCACGATAACGTGAACATTTATTTTGCCCGCCAGTTGGTGAATGAACGCCTGCAAAGCGTGCGCTCCCGCTTGCCGGATGGCGTTACCCCCCAACTGGGGCCCATCTCTACCGGCATGGGGGAAATTTACCAGTATGTGGTGGAGGGCAAAGGCTACACCAGCAGAGAGTTAAAAAACCTGCACGACTGGGACATTAAATATCAACTGAGAACCGTGCCGGGGGTCAATGAGGTGAACACCTGGGGCGGGCAAACGCAGGAGTACGTGATCACCCTGTACCCGGAGCGGCTGACCCAGTACGACCTGACCTTGCAGGACGTGTTTGCCGCCCTGAAAAACAACAACCAAAATTACAGCGGCGGCATCATCGAACACGGGGCCGAACAGTACATTATCCGGGGTCTGGGGCGGGTGGAAACCCTGGACGATATTGGCGACATCGTGGTTTCCCGTAAAGGCGGCCTGCCGGTTACCCTGAAAAATATTGCCCAAATTGGCCTGGGAGACGCGTTGCGCCAAGGCGCCGTGACCAAGGATGGACAGGGAGAAGTGGTCACCGGACTGGTCATGATGCTGAAAGGCGAAAACAGCCGGGAAGTCATTGAACGGGTCAAGGAGAAAGTCCGGCAGATTCGCAAAAGCCTGCCGGAGGGCATTCAGTTGAAGCCCTTTTATGATCAAACCCGTCTGGTGGAGCAAACCATTCACACCGTTCAAACCAACCTGATGGAAGGGAGCATGCTGGTCATCGCCGTGCTGCTACTTTTGTTGGGTAATCTGCGCGCGGCCCTGATTGTGGCCGTGGTCATTCCCATTTCCATGATGTTTTCCCTGATGGGCATGAAGGCCCTGGGCCTGACCGCCAACATCATGAGCCTGGGGGCCATTGACTTTGGCATGATCGTGGATGGGGCCATTGTGATGGTGGAAAATACCGTGCGCAAGCTGGCCCATGCCGAACCGGGCGTGACTCCCAACACCGGGGCCGTGGTGCGGCAATCCCTGAAGGAAATGGCCCGACCCATTCTGTTCGGGATTTTGATCATCACAGTGGTCTACATGCCCGTGCTGGCGCTGGAGGGCATGGAGTACAAAATGTTTTCGCCCATGGTGTTTGCGGTCTGTTTCGCCCTGCTGGGTTCTCTCATCTGTGCGCTAACGCTGGTGCCGGTACTCTGCACGTTTTTCCTCAAGGGCAAGGTCGAAGAACGGGAGAACTTTTTCATCCAAAAAATTCGCCCGGCTTACCTCAGCCTATTGGAAAAGGCGCTGGCCCACCGCCGCATGACCGTTTCCATTGCCGTGGCCCTGTTTGTATTCACCGTGGCCAGCGTTCCGTTTTTAGGAACGGAATTTGTGCCCCAGCTGGATGAAGGGGACATCCTGATTGAGACCGTCAACCTGCCCAGTATCTCACTGGCCGAAAAAATGAAAGTGACCACCCAGATAGAGCAGTCCATCGGCGATATTCCTGAAATTGAGACGGCCGTCTCCAAACTGGGCCGTCCCGACTTGGCCACCGATCCCATGGGGGTGTATCAAGCGGACGTGTACGTGATGCTGAACCCAAAATCCACCTGGCGACCGGGCATCACCAAGCAGAAATTAATGGCCGAAATCGATCGTCGCCTGAATCGGGATATTCCCGGCACCCACTTTAACTTCACCCAGCCCATTGCCATGCGGGTGGATGAGCTGGTTTCCGGGGTACGCTCCGATATTGCCGTTAAACTGTTTGGCGAGGATTTCAACGTTCTCAGGGAAAAGGCGCACGAAATTGAACGGGTTATTCGCTCCGTTAAGGGCCAGCGGGACTTGCAGACTGAGAAGCTGGAAGGCAGTTCTCAAATTGTCATCACCCCGGATCGGGTTAAAATGGCCCGCTATGGCGTTCAGATTTCTGACCTGAAAGCGCTGGTGGGCACCGCTGTTTTGGGAGAACCGGTATCAGAAGTGCTGGAGGGCCGCAAGCGGTTCACCATGCGGGTCAAGTTTCCCGGGGGCAGCCAGACCGATCCGCTTTTATTGCAGTCCCTGTTGCTGGATACCAGCACCGGCCAGCGCATTCCGTTGGGACAGGTGGCCAATATCCAGACAAAGGAAGGGCTTGAGGTTATCAACCGGGAATCCGCCCAGCGCCGCATCGTGGTGATGTGCAACGTGGATGGCCGGGATATCGGATCGTTTGTGCGAGAGGGCCAGCAAAAGATCAAGGAAGCCGTTCATCTGCCGCCGGGTTATTACATTGAATGGGGCGGCCAGTTTGAAAACCAGCAACGGGCCATGCAAAAGCTGATGATGGTGGTGCCGCTCTCCATTGTGGTGATTTTCCTGCTCTTGATGGCCACCTTTTCCTCAGTCCGCCATTCCCTGCTGGTGATGCTGAACGTTCCCTTCGCCCTGATTGGGGGTGTCATCGCCCTGTGGCTGAGGGGCATGTACCTGAACGTGCCCGCTTCTATCGGCTTCATCGCCCTGTTCGGGGTGGCTGTGCTGAACGGTCTGGTGCTGGTATCGACCATCAACCAATATCTGAAAGAAGGACATCCCCTCCCCCGGGCCATACAACTGGCCGCCGAAACCAGACTAAGACCGGTTCTGATGACCGCGCTGGTGGCTATTTTGGGCTTTCTGCCCATGGCGTTATCGCAAGGCGCTGGCGCGGAAGTTCAGAAGCCACTGGCCACCGTGGTCATCGGCGGGGTATTCAGCGCCACGTTTTTAACCCTGATTGTTCTGCCCGTGATCTATAGCTGGACGCAGGGGCCGAGTCAGCGGCAACCGGCGGTGCCGGATTAAGATTATCGAACGATTCAGATCCTCGAATTAAGATCAGTCGTAGCGCAAGTGGCTGCGATGACATTCAATGTGCCGGCAACCCGTTGAAGCCCCGGCCAACCACACTGTGAACATGGGAAAAGGGGAAAACAGAAAAGATCGGCCCAAATCCCCCGCCTATCCATAGACGAGGGATTGAAGGGCTTTAAAAACCGCTGACTTATCGTAAGTTGTTGGACAATTTGATCAGCAGGTTCAGTACGCCAATACCGACCGTGGAAGTGGCGTTGGGGTCCGTGGACAGACTGTTCATGTATGCCCGGGTTTCTGGACTGAACTGGGTTAAGCCAAAGTCGAGGGAGCGGGGGTTGGTCAAGGCATCTTTGGCCAGTTCATCGGTTTTGAACGAGCGGTCCAGGATGCGATGCCCCCACAGGGAGAAGTTCAGCAGTTCCTTGGCGGTCACCGGAGAAGTTTTGGTAAAGTCCGTGACGCCTTGCGGGGTTTCCACGTTGGGCGTGGCACGCATCATTTCCGCGGCGTTCAGGCTGGCGCTTTTGGTGGTGATATCTTTGGCGAATCCGGGAATGGGAACATGATCGGTGGTCGGCCAGACATCCTCGATCAGTTTCATATAGGCGCTGCCATTCACTTTGCCATCATCCTTCAGATCCAGTTCTCCCCATTTGCGCACCATGTCCTTGTTGGCGGCAACTTGCTGGGGGGTATCCTTGGAGCCCTGGAATATGCCCCGGTTGTGGCTGGCATCCGGCGCTAACAGGGTGCGGAAGGCTACATCGCCATTAATTTCACCGTCGTAGAGATCGTGCCCCAGCATGCGCAAGCCGACACGGGCAAACTTACTGAGACCCGAAGGATCTTTGTCATCCAGAAGTTGAGTATTCACGGGCTTGGCCGTTTTGAACAACTGATTCACAAAGGCCGTGGTCATGTTGCCTCGGGCGTCCACGGGAATATCGGACAACTTGAGGCTCCCGGGTTCAATCGGGCCGGTGGGTGTGGGTGTGGGGGTGGGCGTCGGCGTCGGCGTCGGCGTCGGCGTGGGCGTGGGCGTGGGCGTGGGCGTGGGCGTGGGCGTGGGCGTGGGCGTGGGCGTGGGCGTGGGCGTAGGGGTAGGCGTGGGCGTGGGCGTGGGCGTTGGCGTGGGGGTTGGCGTGGGGGTTGGGGCGGGCGGTTTCATATTTCTCAAAATCGCCAGAAGCGATTGCAAAAAGGACAACAACATCTGCAAAATAATCGGGGAGGAAAAGGCTTGAGAACCACTACGACCGGCAGTATTGCGCTGCCGGGTTAAAAGATTTGTTGCCTGCGCAGTCGCCGCATTGCGGGCCGCATTGGCGCTATTGGGGGTGGGCGTTGTCACCGGTTTACGATTGAACGCCGAGATGCTCGGGTTGATGTTGACCATAGCCTATATCCTCAGAGTTGGGAACGAGAAGGTATATATTTAATATAAAAATTTAAAATAACAATTATTGCCCCAAGTCTTAAATTTGAGACTGACTGGTCAACCGACAACGAAAAGTACAGGCCCAAATGGCCCGCCAACAGACGCACGCAAAGCGGCTCGGCCGCCCAATCAGGATGCCCGATATAGGCTTAAGGCCCTATTTCCCGAAAAATCCCGGCGGAAACTTTCCACCCTTGGGCATTTTGGGCATTTTCAGTTTGGATAAATCCGGCATTCCCCCACCCGCGGAAGGCATTCCCGGCATTCCCGGAAAACCAGACCCACCCATGCCCTGCATCATCTCGGCCATGGGGTCTTTTTTCTTTTTCTTAATGCTGCGGGGCATTTTCAAGCCGCCTGAACTCCCCACCGCAGTCTCCGGCTCGGGCTTCATGCTATCGGTAAACCGGGTGAGCTGCTTCATGACCATGCGCATTTGCTCAAACTGGCGCAAAAAAGCCTCCAGCTCAGCGTCTTTCATGCCACAGCCCTTGGCAATGCGCAGGCGACGGCTTTCGTTAATCAGCTCGGGCTTGCGGCGCTCGGCCAGGGTCATGCTGGAGATCATGGCCTCCACCCGCTTCATCTGGCCTTCCCCACTGTGGGAGATCATCTCACGCATTTCCTTGGTGATGCCCGGAATGGGCAGCATGCCCAAAATCTGTTCCATAGAACCCAGCATTTTAAAGGACTTCTGAATCTTCAGAAAATCCTCAAAAGAAAAAGCGTCCTTGCGCATTTTTTCTTCCAGACGCTGGGCCTCTTCCATATCAAACGCTTCCTGGGCCCGCTCCACCAGACTGACCACATCGCCCATACCCAAAATGCGGGTGGCCATGCGATCCGGGTGAAACACCTCCAGGCCGGTCAGCTTTTCGCTGGTGCCAATCAGCTTGATGGGTTTGCCGGTCACTTCCACCACGGAAAGGGCCGCTCCGCCCCGGGCATCCCCGTCCAGCTTGGTAACCACAATGCCGGTTACTTCCAGTTGGGCGTTAAACGTCTCCGCCACGGCCACGGCCTCTTGTCCGGTCATGGCGTCAATGACCAATAGCTTTTCCTGCGGTTGCAACACCCGCTCCACCAGCAGGAGTTCGGCCATCATGTCGGTATCCACCTGCAGCCGACCGGCGGTATCCACGATCACCGTATCATAAGCCTCCGCTTTAGCCTGAGCCACCCCGGTGCGGGCAATTTCCAGCACGTCTTTGGAACCTTCAATGGTAAAAGTCGGGATATCGATCTGCTTGCCGAGGGTGATTAACTGTTGAATGGCAGCCGGACGATAGACATCCGCCGCCACCAGCAGCACCTTGCGGCCTTCCTTGCGCAGCTTTAAAGCCAGTTTGCCCGCCGTGGTGGTTTTCCCGGAACCCTGCAAGCCAAACAGCACCATAATATTGGGCTGTCCCGCCAGATTGAGCGCCTGAGTCTCCCCCCCCATCAGGATGACCAACTCGTCATGGACGATTTTAATCAACTGCTGGCCGGGCTCGACGCTTTTCAGAACCGCTTCCCCCACGGCCCGGTCTTTCACCCGGGAAATAAAGGCCTTGATGACCCGCAAGCTGACGTCCGCTTCCAGCAAGGCCCGGCGCACTTCCCGCAGGGCGTCTTCCATGTTCTCTTCCGTCAGCTGCCGATCGCCTCTGAAATTGGCGAAAACGTCCTGTAAGCGGTCGGAAAGCTGGTCAAACATCAGTGAGGGTTCCTAAAGATTAATCGCTGGATTTAAGATTTTACCTCAAAAACACGTTTCCCTCAGCGACAAAAAACACCCACTGACACCGCATGACCGTGGAGCCAGCCATTTTTAAAGTTTTACCCGACAGTGCCGATAAAAAATTACGTTCAGACCTATTTAGCCTCTCGAGAGACTATCCATTCGTAGGTACACATCTAGAAGAGGTCAAAAAAAGCCCAATTTTGTTACATATCCCTGCACGGAGTTTCAATCGATGTATGAAGACAGACAGACAGACAGACAGACAGACAGAGCAAACCTAAGTGCTTCCCGTTAAGATTACAAGGCTTTACACTGGCCGAGCTACTGGTCTCTCTACTGATTCTGGCCGAGATTGCCACCTTTACCATCCCTAAAATTCTCACCTCTCAGCAAAATGGCCGCTACAACGCCGCCGCTAAAGAAGTTGCAGCCATGTTATCTGGCGCTTACATGTCATATCAGCTATCAGGCAATGATGCCAGCACGATGAGAGCGGGAGACTTAGTGCCTTACCTGAATTACACCAAGCTGGATTTAACCTCTGAAGTCGATAGCGTCAATGGAGAAAGTTCTTACACCTGTGGCGTTGGAACAAGAGTCTGCTACCATTTACATAATGGGGGCGTACTCTATTACTGGGGTCAAGACGGTTTTTGTAATGGCACCCCCACGGCAGTCTTATACACATTTGATCCCGAACCTGGCTACAGTGGGCTAACCACCGGCAGTGGCAAAGCCGTTCGGTTTTACATTTACTTAAACGGGCGACTAACAACCGAGTCTAACCTGGACGCTAGCACTAAATGGAACTCAACTACTACAGGAACAACCTGTTCGAAGAACCGCTCAGCCATTCCTTCCAGCGATCCCGCCTGGTTCAGCTGGAACTAGAGATGCGATTTCCAAAAATCTACCAGGACCCTGCTAAAGTTTTGCAAACTTGCACCGATAAATTGCTTATCTCTAAAACCGGCCTATTAGGAGACACGTCGTGCGGACGCATATTCAACGGATCAATTCCTATAGAACTCTTACAGGCTTTACTTTGGCAGAACTACTCATTTCGCTAGCCATTCTGGGGGTCATCGCCACCTTCACCATCCCCAAAATCCTAAGTACTCAGCAAGACGCCAGAAATAGCGCCATTGCCAAAGAAGCTGCGGCCATGATTTCCGAAGCGTATCAGCGCTACTCTGCCACCAACCAAGTAACGGCCAGCACCAAGGTGGGTGATTTAACGCCTTACATGAACTACGTAAGCACTGGCAACACGGCCGTTATCAATGCAAACGGAGGGGCACCGGTCGGTGCGAGTGTTTCCTGTTCATTATTCGGTGGTCAGTGCCTATTGCTGCATAATGGCGCCAGATTATTAGTGGTGCCAACCATCAGTTTTGCCGGAACGGACGCATTAAACGCGCTCTGGTTTCACTTGGATCCGGATGGAACGGCCAACAATACCAACGCCGTTGTCTTCTTCCTCTATTATAACGGTAGAATCAAATCTTACAGCACCATTGATCCCAATACCGTTAGTAGTGACGGTGTTCGAAGCGCAGACGTCGATCCCAGTTGGTTTAGCTGGAATTAAATTAGAACCCTTTGCAAAAGTTGAACGTCATTCTTCCAATCAACTTGGAGGAATGGCACCATGTACATTCAGCTCAGTGATAAACAATGGGAAGCGATTCGGGAGTATCTGCCGCCAATCAACATGAATGGGCGTCCCCGTTGCTCGGATCGGGCAGTAATTAATGGGATTTTGTATG
>NZ_QFWH01000010.1 GCF_003149375.1 Vampirovibrio chlorellavorus | reverse complement strand
TTGGCTGGGCAAATTCAGAAAGCTTGAAATCCGCTACGACTATCGCTGGCAGAATTGGGAGGCCTTCTGGCAATTGGGCTGCGCCATGCTCTGCCTTCAGAAAGTTACCGTATGAGTTCTCGCTTTGTACCTTTTGCCAATGCTTCTTGATTTGTTTCCAGCAGGGCTCTTTTTTCCACTCACCTTTCTCGCCATTCATTGTTATAGCCGCACGCTTTGCATAGCTCAAAAAATTTGTGCTTCCCAAGTGGGTATATTTTTTATACAGCTTCCGCTTAAAAAGTTTTGGATTCCTTTGCTTAGTGATGGAACTTAAAGCATCCTTACGGGCTTTTTGGACTGAAAATGAAAACTTTCGCCAAAATCTGGATAGGGTCTGTGAACGCATCAGCCGTCGCTGTCCATCAAAAAGAAATCCTAGATATTGAAAAGGTTTATCACCTGAGCGTATTTTCAATAAGCCGCTCTCATCCTTTTCAAAGTGTGTGGTAATTGTTTTTTCATCTTGAATCTGAAACTGCGGGCCTAGCTTTAAAATATGTTTCTTGACTTCGTCTTTAATTAGGGCTTCATGCTCTATTGGGCAAGCCCAGAAAATATCATCGCTGTAGCGATAGTAGACGCCTCCAAGGGTTTCAGCCAATTGATGCATTGTTTTATCAAACACATACATATATACATTTGCGAGAAGCGCAGAAATAGAAGAGCCTTGAGGAATGCCTGTATTGAGAGGGTTCACTTGTATGAGAGAAGCTTCGTTGTTGGCTTCTGTGCGTATTAGTGTTCTGAATTCGGTAGTGCTACAAATGGGGCGCTTTTCTTTTTTTTGTTTTCTCGTCAATTTTAACCGTTCCTGGCATTTGACTAAGTCTACATGAGCGTATTTTGTTATTGCTCTGTAGACTTTGTAGTGGTCTGAGGGCAAGCTTGTTTTTCCTAGCAGTGTAGCCCATTTTTTTTTGAGTTCTGTATGATCAAGGCTGTCAAAAAAGCCTGTAATATCAAACCCAATAGCCACACAATTCCCAAGACGTTCTATTTGGTCAAAAGCCTCTTTAGCGAAAGTAATATTATTCCCTATGCCAGAACGATATGCCAAAACAACTTTATCCAAATTGGCACTTTTCAGTAGATCCTCATAAGGCTGAGTGAGTAAGTGGGCATAATAAGAAAATATATATCCGTCACGATGCGATGCAAATTTGATGGGGCGAGTTTTTGGCTTTTTCTTAAATCTTCGAATCTTTTGCTCAAAAGACAAGAAGGGGAAAAAGGCATGCTGCCTTATGTTGTCTGGATTAGTGACATAATCATGAGCCACTTTGTAGGGTAGAGCTGTATCGAAATGGGGATAATTTTTTTTGCGATACCAAGTCTGTTCCACAATACCCTTTCCAGCAGAACCAGAAGAGCACAGGTCACGTGTCAACCTATAAAGTCTCTTCTGGTAACAACTCAGTTGCTTTAATGAATGCAACCCTGTTCCCTGCACATTGAATGCACAGGACACATTGAAACGATGAATGCTTTAATGAACTTGAGGTGTCCCTCATGCCGATCAATCAAATATTAATCATAGTCTGGCGACTAATCGTAATGTTTAACTGGATTGACAGAATCAACAGCCTCCCTTTAAGCCTAGCGCTTAAAGCAGAGCTATCATAACATAATGCTTAAAAAAGGTACCTATAGTGTTCGCCATAATGCGCACGTAGCCAGAAATGGTTTGTATTTTTTCAGCCTTAACTCATTATCCACAACCCCACCCCCCTTTAGGATATACCTTAAGCTAGATATAACGCCATGGCCGAGGGTGTTACCCCCCCAGCCCACCCTTGCTAGCTGGCTGCAGGCAAGGAGATGAACCATGGCGAGATTGCGTATGATTCAGAGTGAGCTATACAGCGGCACATTCGGCCCAACTCTGCCATACAAGAATTGTGCTGGAACTCGAAATCCTTGCGAGCCCAGCCGCATGGTACCGAGGCCGAAGATGGAATCCACGCCGTCCATGGCCTGATTGATGCGGGCTAATTGCCTCTATCCCATTGGTTGAAGCTTTTTACCTATCGCTCATCTGCCGGAAGGAGACTAGGCACTGATGCCTCAGCTTATGCGGCGTATCTGAAGTGTAGTCAGCGGCATGAGGCAACTGGCTTGGAGCCAGAGGGTATATTGGGCTCATCCTTGAAGCAATTGGTTTTGAGAGATGTAGATATATAGGCCCAAGTATATTCTAACTTTTCCTTGTACAGATTCCCCTTGAATCGGCAGCATAGGTGTGAATCTTCTTCAGCTCAGTCAGCGGGTGGCCAAAGCTCATGGAGTATGTACTCGACTTGTTGGTGGGAGGGTGTAAGGTTCAGTGGCAAGTGGACAGTTCCATTCGGTTTCAGGGCCTTCCGGGTCAGTAGGAAATGGAACCTTCAGCATCCAATTCTGATTCGCCATGGCCAAAGCACAGACGGTTAGTATGCCATTGGTGTCTCAGGTACTCTCCTCCATTGATGGCCGAGACGCTATCCACCCAATGGTATCTCTTTTGATGCCTTCTTACTGCAGTTGCTGCCCAAATGATTGTTCAGATGTGTTCGTGATTACCAGAACTGTCACTCGAAAAAAAGCACGTGTTTTTTGTTGAGTGCCGGATCGTCAGTTTTACAAGGCCTATAAATCCAGACCGTATTGTTTATTAGCTTGTTCTTTCATTTTTTCAAAGGTGCTTGTAAATGCCTTGTCATCCTCACTAGTCCAATAGCCCTGCTTTCGCAGCTCAAAGATCAGTTGGTCTCTCTCTCTATTATTTCGGCATCTTTGAATTTCTTTGCCCCTTCCAAAGCCTTAAATAATTCTGTACGTCCTGTCGGAGTATTTTCAAAAGTATTCCAATTAACTTCCCTGTCTGACTTTATTCCAGACTGATATTCCGCTAAGCACAAATACCCAGCAATGAGGGCGTCCTTATATCGCAAGTCGCCTATTCTCTCAGCTTGGCGCAGCCCTGCTAACAGAGCTTGTTTGATTACGTCCTTGCTGTAAGGCAATACAGATATGTCACGACAACCGAAAAGAGAGGGTCCACCCTCTTCCATAACAGCCGCATAATCATTAATGATTTTCTGTAGCCTATCCGCAAAGTTTTTAAGTTTCAGCTCTTGTGCCTCATAGGCTTGTAAAGCTTTTCTATATTGGACTATGGACGAGTAGTGAGGTACATAAAATCCCAGTATCGAATCCTCTAACCTGCCCAAAAGATAAACGAGAATTACTGCAATAACTACCGAAGGGAGCCATCCAAAAAAGCCCGCAATAACAAGAGCTGTAACAATATGCTGAACCTTCAAATACATGTAAATTGCAAAAGCTATGCCAAACAACCAAGCCAAAGAGAATATCAAGGGTTGGTTTTGCTGGCTAAAGATTTTTTTATTGACGACTTCAACTTGTTCACTTGTCAATCCAAAGTCTTTGGGAAATGGTTTGTCTAAATATTGCGTTTGCATTTGAAATGACCTGTAACTTTAAGACCTATAATCATATAAAAACTATGTTTTCCTTCATATTGCCATTCTACAGATCTTCTAGGGTTGCGGCGTGACGTTTATTTGTCCAAATAAGGGCTTAATGGAGGGGATGTATGTGTGGCGGTGCTGATTACGTAATTTAAAACTCTTAAGCCAGCTCATAGAGTAGATGCAGAAAGCCGCATAGCTATCCAGCAGAAGCTGCCCTAGAGGCTTTTAAGCGGGTGCCTCGTTGGGCACCGGGTGCTATGCGATGAGCGGACCATGGGGTAGGTCTGTGCTTGTTGTTTAGGGCTGATGCGCATGGTCCACTCCCTGCGTCGCCCCCTCCCGCATGTGGGGCTCATTAACCTGCTGCCCTTCGCTGGGTATTGTCTGCTCCATTCCTGAAACATCAAGACCAAGCCCTTCGGGTGGCTTCATTCTTCAGCCAGTCCTGACATTTCATGCCTTCCACAGAGGAACCCGCTATAAGGTCAGCCGGTTAAAAAATGGCGCAGTGTGCCTATTTTAGCCGATGCGTAGCAGTTCAAGCCTTTGGAGAAATTGAAAATGGCAGGAGAACAACTAACCCCAAGAATTTATGTGGCCTGTTTGTCCGCTTATAACGCCGGTAAGCTGCATGGGCGATGGATGCCTTGTGATGATGTGGATACCCTACAAGATTCGATCAAGACCATGCTAGAGACCTCTCCTGAACCCGATGCCGAGGAATGGGCGATTCACGACTATGAGGGCTTTGGCTCTGCCTTCTTGTCTGAGTATCAGAACTTGGAGACCGTAACCGCCATGGCTGAGTTCATTCAAGAGCATGGTCCTTTGGCTTCTGAGTTGATTGTCCATTTTGGCGGCGACCTTGAGGAAGCCCGACAGACCATGGAAGAACAATACGCTGGATGCTATGCCAGCCTAGAAGACTTTGCTGCTTCCTTGACCGAGGAGACCGGCGGACTGGAGCAAGTCCCCGAGCATATCCGGGGATATATTGACTATGCCGCCATGGCCAGAGACATGGAGCTGAGCGGGGATATTTTCACCCTTGAGCCGGAATATGGCCAAGTACAAGTATTTTGGAACCGATAGTTAAGGCTTGAAATCAAAAGAGGCTTTACTTAATCGGCTGTATGTTTTCTTGAGTTTATAGCCTCTTTGATTTTTTGGACGATTATTTCGATGTTTGTGTAAATCTCGCTTTCCCAGAATCTAAGAACCAGCCAACCTTCTTGCTCTAAAATTTTATTAGTTTCCAAGTCTCTTGCGACATTTCGCTTTATTTTAGTTACCCAAAATTCACTATAGCTAAGTAACTCTTCCTCTAGGCTTGCTAGGCCTCTCAAGCTCCAGTTATTGCCATGCCAGAAATCACCATCACAAAAAACGGCCACCTTGGTGCCAACAAAAACAAAGTCTGGACGGCCTTTAATCTTATAGTGCTTCCTGTAGCGTAGTCCATCGGCCCATAAAGCTTTGCCTAAAAGGAGCTCCGGTTTAGTCCCTTTAGACTTGATGGTTTTCATAATTCGAGATGTTATATCTTTATTTCGTGGCATTTCTCATTGAAATATTCTAAAAAGATTCTGCCATCAGCTTCTTTGTTTTTAAAGTTGGATTGAATCAAGGGGGTTGTAATATTAATCCAGTCAATCAAGCGATTGGGTCCAATTGTTTCTGTGTCCCAAGCTTCTTTGAGGCTCTCTTCATCTAAAGCGTGTAGTTCTTCTATTATTGTTTCTAGATTTTTTATAAGATTAAACAAAACTCTGGGAACATTTACTACTTTATCTTTAATAGGTATGTCTTTTCTACCACTTGCTGAGAATTTGTCTCTTAGGGCAGGGTCTGTTATCCCTTGTCTAAGAAGCCAAGCAGAAGCCCTGTAATACTTGGTATTGTCCTCGTTACTATCAATCAGGATTATGGGAAAGAGAGCCATTATTTGGCAGAGGAGTCGGGCTCTTTCAGGTTTAGGGAATTCAGACAAAATTTTAATTTTAAAGTCTAAAGCTTTTTCTTCTTCGTTATCTTCAGTAATCCACCAAACTCTTTCCTTACCGTAAATCCTTTTATAGTAATTTATTATTGTTTTAATAGTTTCTCCACCTTCTTGAAGCGCATCGTAGGAAATACCCATTTTGTCGAAAATTGACTGTCCAGGAGGCAAACCCATGTCAATTTGATAACGTGGAGAGTGTGTTACAGAAACTTCTGGCAGGCAGTCTTGATATAAGCGATATTTGAAGCTGACAGGAGGATGAAGCTTGCCAAAAAAGAGATAAATTCTTTCAATGCCTTTTTCTCTGGTTGACTCTAAAACGCTATTGCCAATGCATTTCCAGTCATTCTTTTTTGTGGTTTTAACTTCAATCCCAAATCCCCGACTCTCATTTATTCTGGCCACAATATCAGGAAAGCGGAAGCCTGATATGAGGTGTATATTATTTTCGAAAGAAGTGCCTTTGGCTGTTAGTAGGAGCTGTTTGTGTAAATCATCCTCTAGCTTCTGAGCGCCTCTTGTAAGGAAATAAGTTTCTTCCAGGTGGGCGGACTCGTTCATTGCCTCATGAGCGTCTTTAAGCAAGCGCTCGAATTCTTTCCTTGGACAGCTCTCGCTGATTATCATTTACGCTTTCCTCAAATATAGTGTCCCATAAGGTTTCTATTCTTTTAGCAAGATTGAAGGCAAGTAAAGGCGGAACCGCATTACCAACAAGCTTATAGCCTTCAGTGATGCTAAGCTTTCTCCAGTCTTTTGGATCTAGCTTTCTAACAAATTCCATATCGTCTGGAAAGGTTTGTATTCTTGCGCACTCCCTTACCGAAAGCCTTCTTTCGGCAAGACCATTTTGCAATTCTGTCGTATTGTTACCGTTGTGTTCAACCGATAGTCTTCTGAATTCTATATTCCCGTGGTGCTCAGAACGAATAGTAGGGCCGGGTAAGTTCAAATTAATTTCTTTTTGTCCTTGGCAGTGAGCCCCCATAAATTTAGCTTTTGAATACCCCTGATGGGATAGATCGTCAGACAGGTCAGGCTCTGGAAGGTCTCTCAAGACACTTCCAACGGACACAAAAGGCCGCAAAGCTGTATTCTTCTTTGATGAGGTGAAATCTCCCGGTAAAAAATGGGTAGGAGAAGGATAGGGGTCCATTTCTGGGAAAGTATCCAACTCTTGAAGTTTTTCTAGGACTCCAGGCTTAAGAGTGTCTTTCCTGAAGCCGATAAAAATAACACGCTCTCTAGTCTGAGGGACCCCATACCTTGCGGCGTGCAATACTCTAGGGGATACAACATGATACCCTCCCCCTACATCTGAAAAGTCTTGAGAGATAATGGCTTGGGCGTCTGGAAGACTGACTAGCCCTTTGACATTTTCAGCTATAAACATTTTAGGAAGCGTAATGGCGATAACTTCTCGCATCCATTTGTATAAAACGCCTCTATTCTCTTCTGTGGGGCAGTCCATTTCAGGCTCAATGAGAGCTCCTTTATGGGACTTATGAGATGCGAACCCTTTACGTTTTCCTGCCACGCTAAAGTCTTGACAGGGAAACCCTCCTGTAACGATGTCAATATCAGATGGGAATGAAAACTCCCCTGATTTATGCGCTTTTACTAAATCGACAATGCTGCCATGTATAAAGACAGCCTCAGAATTGCCTCGCTTTTCTTTAAAGTAAGGCTCCCAAGCGGCCTTGGCCGCTCTTTCGATATCATTAGCGAAGACTGTCTGAAAACTGGTTTCTTTTAACGTGGCCCAGCCATTGCCGTGGTTTTTGGAGATCCAGTCCTTTTGTCCTTTGCCAATAGAGACTAAAGGAACCTTAAATCCTCCTTCAAAGCCAAGATCCATACCTCCACAGCCTGAAAATAAGGAAAGCAATCTTTTTTTATTCTGGCCCATCATCTTTCCTTTTCAAAACATACTTACATGTAGCTAGGGGTTTATGGCTATAATCGAAAGCATAGCTTATGACAACCTCTCTTGAGCTTAAAGGCTCACAGAAGTGTCTAAGACAATTTTATAGCATTAGGTTCAAGGAAGTGGCTAGGCTCAAGTTTTGTATACATGGTTCACAGGTCATAAACTCAGCAAGAAGGCTGGTTTGAAAAAAGGGTGATTGTTTTTTTGTAGTGGTTTGCTAGCCGAAAGATGGGGATGTACATTAACTGGGGACAGTTGATGGCGAGTGTCCCATCAGTGTCCCATGAGCTTTTTTGGAACTCTCTCCCCAATCCCTGAAACCCTTGGGAGAGTATGGTGGGCGATACTGGACTCGAACCAGTGACCTCCACAATGTCAATGTGATGCGCTACCAACTGCGCCAATCGCCCATGAGGTCGCAACCAGAAATTCTAACTAGCTACAAGCATAGTTATGAATCAAACCGGGGGGCGTGTCAATGCCTTATCCAGATCCCCCTCTGCCTTGAAGCGCTCAGCCCGCATTACTGGACGGAATCAGCCCTGCCCCCGTAAAATGGGATATGCCTTTCTAATCTGTATCGGGCTGATGTAAAGCTGATGTAAGAACGTGACCACCGCCTCGCCACCCATGACCCTCTGGGGTCTATTAAAAAAATACCGGACCATTTTCCTGCGCTACAAAACCGAATTGGCCCTGGGCGTGTTGGCCTTGGGTTTTACCAATGGGCTGGGCCTGCTCATCCCCCTGCAAATTAAAGCGGCCGTGGATGCCATTCAGGCCATCTACCAACCGGCAGACGCACAAATCAAGACAGCGCCCGACCTGCTGTGGCAGGGCTTTTACAGTCATCTGTGGGTTATTGCCGGGCTGGCCGTGCTGGTGCTGATCTGCCGGGTGGCCTCTCGTCACTATTTATTGGGGGCTGGCCGTCGTCTGGAATTTGACCTGCGCAATCAGCTGTATGGCCACTTGCTCAAGATGCCCGTCAGCTATTTCGCCGCCCACCCGCCGGGGGAGCTGATGTCCCGCATGACCAACGACGTGGACGCCACCAAGTACCTCACTGGCGGCGGCATTATGCTGGGGGTGAACACCTTGCTGGCCTATACGCTGACCATTCCCATGATGTTGAGCCTGAACTGGAAGCTGGCCATGGTCACCTTCCTGCTGTACCCCATTGTGATTGTGTTTATGGGCAAAATTAGTAAAAAAGTGCGTCAGGGCTTCTACGATGTGCAAACCGTACTGGGGGAAATCAGCACGGTGGCTCAGGAAAACCTGAACGGCATGATGGTCATTCAGTCCTATGTGCGGGAAGCTCAGGAGAATCAGCGCTTTCAAACAGTTTGCGACTCCTATTTTGGTGCTTATACCCGGCTGATTCACGAGCGCATTTTGCTGTTTATGCTGCTGGCGGGCCTCAGCGGCATTAGTACCGGCTTAGTCTTGCTGGTGGGCGGCTGGCAGGTCATTGAAAAACAATTGGACTGGGGTGGCTTTGTGGCCTTCACCATGTACCTGGAGCATCTGGCCTGGCCCACTATGGCCCTGGGCTGGACTATTTCCATTTTTCAGCAGGGCACAGCGGCCTTACAACGGCTGGATGAAGTCTTTAGCGCCCAGCCCAATATTCAGGACGGTTCTGAATCCGTTTCAACTGATTCGCCCGTTCGGGGGGAAATCGAGATTCGTAACCTGACCTTTGCCTATAACAATCCCTATGCCAAGCCCTCTCCACCCACCTCAGAGCCAGAGGCTTTCGAGACAGAAACCCTGGAAATGTCAGCCCCAGAGGCCCAACAGAACCGGCAGGCGGTGTTGCGGGATGTCAGTTTAACCATTCGTCCCGGAGAAACAGTGGCCTTGGTGGGCTCGGTGGGCAGCGGAAAATCCACCCTGTTGCGCCTGTTGCCACGTGTGTTGGAAGTGCCCGAAAAGACCATTTTTCTGGATGGGCAGGACATCACCCAGATTCCACTGGAGGCGTTACGGGCCTATATGGTGTTTATGCCTCAGGCCAGCTTCCTGTTTTCCACCTCGGTGCAGCAAAACATTGCCTTTGGTCAGCCGGAGTTGCTGGAAAACAACGGCAAAGCCCAGCCTGCCCCGGAGCAGCCCAGCATTGTGCAAGCCGCCCAGACGGCCAGCGTGCATCTGGACATTCAGGGCTTGCCCCAGCAGTATCAAACGCTGGTGGGGGAGCGGGGCTTGATGCTCTCTGGCGGCCAGCGTCAGCGGGTGGCCCTGGCCCGGGCCATTTTAATGGATGCCAAAGTGCTGGTGCTGGATGATCCGGTCTCCAATGTGGATGCGGACACCGAGCGCAATATCGTCTCCGCCTTGCGGGCCAGAAAGGTGTTTTCCGATAAAACCACCCTGATAGCCACCCATCGCTTTTCGCTGGTCAGCCTGTGCGATCGGGTGGTGCTGATGGATGCGGGCAAAATTCTGGCCGTGGGCACCCATACCGAATTGCTGGCCACCCAGCCCTTGTACCAGAATTTAAACCGCCTGCAAGAACTGCGGGCCTCTCTGGGGGATTGGGGGCTGGATGGCGAAACGGGCGGTGATAAGCCGATTGCGTCTGCAGGTGAAGAGGATGAGGCGTTGGCGGCGTTGCTGGAAAACGCGTCCGAGGGGGCGGCCTCATGAGCATGGACGTGCTGGCAGTACCGGTTAAAGCCTCGGAGCGGCGAGAATCGGGCCTGAAGGATTTAATGCTGCTGGGCAAGCTGTGGCCCTACATGCGGGTCTACAAAAAGTCCTTGCTGATCTCTTTATTGTTGCTACCGATCATTTCGTTGGTGGAAATGGGGCAAACCTTTATCATTCGATTTGCCATTGATGGCCCCATTCGGGCCGGACAGCTCAGCCAGTTATTTGTCTATGCGGGTGGTTTTGGACTGCTGTTGCTGATTAATTACGGGGTGCGCTATCTGCAAATGGCCGAATCGCAGAATACCGGCCAAAAAATCATTCGAGATTTGCGCACCGATTTATACCGGCACTATCAAACCCTGTCGCCCCGCTTTTACCACAAGCATCCCCTGGGCAAGCTGGTCACCCGGCTGACCTCCGATATCGAGAACCTCAGCGAGATGCTGTCTTCGGGCGGGTTGGCCATATTGGCGGACTTGGCCATGATCGTGGGAGCCTTGGCTGGCATGCTGGTGATGGATTGGCAGTTGGCACTGGTCACGGTCTTCACCATGTTGGTGCTGCTCTCCCTGATGGAGTTTTTTCGCACCCGGGCCCGGCATGCCTACGATGACATTCGGGTGAAAGCGGCCCGCATCAATGCCTTTTTGCAGGAAAATTTCGCCGGGATGGAACTGGTGCAGCTCTATCGGCGGGAAGCCAAAAACTACAGCCATTTTGAGGCCCTCAACCGCAGTAACTTGCAAAGTGGTCTCGATTCCATTTTTTACTCCACCGCTTTTAACGCCGTGGTGGAGTTTATGACCCTGATTACGCTGGTGCTGGTGCTGTGGTTGGGGGGCTTGCAGGTGCATAGCGGCACCCTGACCATTGGGGCTTTGGTGGGCTTTTTCCTGTTTGTGCGCAAAATGTTTGAGCCGGTGGAAGATGTCAGCGAGAAGTACAGCATCCTGCAATCGGGCTTGGCCTCGATCGATAAGGTCATGGCCCTGTTTCAGGAGCAGCCGGATTTACAGCACCGCCAACTGGCGCAAGAAGCCGCCATCGATCCTGTACCCAAGGCCACGGGGGCCATCGATCTGGAGCAGGTCAGTTTTGGCTACAACCCCCAGCACCGCATCCTGAAAGATATCAGCTTGCACATCCGTCCCGGTGAGAAAATCGCCATTGTGGGGCCCTCCGGGGCGGGGAAAACCACGCTGATTAAGTTGCTGTTGCGCTTTTATGATGTGACCAGCGGATCGTTGAAGCTGGATGGCCGGGATGTGCGGGACTGGAATTTACACGCCCTGCGCCGCAATATTGTCTCCATTCAGCAGGATGACTTTCTGTTTTCCCGCAGGGTGAGCGAAAACATTGCCCTGGAACCCTATCAGCCGGATTTATTGCCCGCCTTGCGTCAGGCCGCTGAGAAAAGCAAAGCCTTGTCAGTCATTGAACGCCTGCCACAGGGTTTTGAAACAGTGCTGGAAGAGCGGGGCAAGAACTTGTCCGCCGGAGAAAAGCAGTTGTTGCTCTTTGCCCGGGCTGTCTACCACGATCCGGCTATTTTGGTGTTGGATGAAGCCACCTCGGCCATTGATCCGGTGACCGAAGAACTGGTGCAAACGGCCATGGATCAGGTCATGGCGGATCGTACCGTGTTGGTGGTGGCCCACCGGCTGTCTACCATTCAGCAGGCCGATCGCATTCTGGTCATGGAGCAGGGGCGCATTGTGCAGCAGGGTACTCATCTGGAATTGTTGCAGCACGCGGGCCTGTATCGGCAGTTTTACGAGTATCAGGAGCTGCTCACCCATACCTGAGCCGCTTTTGCTTTTCTTTTTGGTTTTCCGGGGGAAGGGAAGGCAGGGCCGGATTCAACCGCTCTCAAGGGCTATACGCCATTTGCGAATCGCGGTAAACTATTGGCCGTCACTGGTTTTGAAGAGGAGTCCTTTGTATGAGTATTCCCGGTTTTGCCACTCCAGAGGGAACCCGGCGCTATCAGGCTCGCTTTGAAGGCAAGAACGCAGCGGGCTTGCCCATCGCCCAAGGACATTTTCGAACCACGGCCCAAGGCTTACACTTAACCAGTTTGGGGATGGGCACCTATTTGGGCGGGGTGGACGCCGAAGCCAGCCAGTTGATGACCGAGGCGGCGGTGCGCTCGGTGGCCTCCGGGGCGATCAACGTGCTGGATGCGGCCATTAATTACCGTTATCAGCTTTCCGAACGCTGTGTGGGAGCGGCCCTGAAAACCCTATTGGCCCAGGGCTTCCAGCGGGATGAGATTTTTATCAGCTCCAAAAACGGCTTTATTGCCCCGGATGCGGCCATGCAGGAGCGGGGGGAGGATTTCCGGGGTTGGTTCCAGCAGCGCTATTTGGCTTCAGGTCTGATTCAGCCAGACGATATCGCGGGCGGCATGCACTGTATGGCCCCCGCTTATCTCGACGATCAATTGAACCTCAGTCTGGCCAATCTGGGTGTGGAAACGCTGGATTTGATGTATCTGCACAACGCCGCGGAATCCCAGCTACCGGCCGTGGGTCGCTCCGTGTTCATGGATCGGCTCAACCGGGCCTTTGCGTTTTACGAATCGGCCCGAGCCGAGGGGCGCATTCGCTATTACGGGTTGGCCACCTGGAATTGCTTTCGGGTTAACGCTGAAGAATCGAACGAGTTCCTGAGTCTGGAGACGGTGGTTGCGCTGGCGGAAAGCGTGGGCGGCCAAAATCACGGCTTCCGCTTTATCCAGTTGCCCTTCAATCTGGCCTTCACCGAGGCCCTGACTCAGGGCAATCAGCCGGTCGAGGGTGAGTTTTTATCCCTGCTGGAAGCGGCCATGGCGCTGGAAATCGGAGTGTTTACCAGTGTTCCCCTGTTGCAGGGGCAGTTGTTAAAAGAGGCCAGCCTGCCGCGCTTTGAGGGGTTAAATACGCCCGCCCAAGCCTGCTTGCAGTTTGTGCGATCCAATCCGGGCGTGTTGGCGCCTCTGGTGGGTCACAAGCAGCCCGGGCATGTGGAGGACAATCTGGCTGTGGCCAGTGTGCCCCCGTTGGCCCTGGCCGAGATGGAGGCCTTGCTGTCCACCTGAATGAAGGCGTCGCCCTGCCGTTGGGAGTTCGTTTGGCAGGGCCTTTGCGTTGGGGGGGCATCACGCAGCGCACGTTCATCACCTGTAGTTAGAGTCTAAAAACACGATTCTGCCCTGAATTAAAGGTTTGGCAAGCCCTGCCGAAAACCAAATTACGGATAGAGGATAAACACACCTTGCGTTTATTTCGCCTGACCACGGCATACATGCTTGGGACCGTTGCCCTGTTGGCCCTGCTGGGGCTTTCGGGGGGCGCTCAGGCCGGTCGGGTGCTGAATGACAGCCTGGTCACGCACCCCTTCCGGCACCATGTGTGGCAGGACGTGTTGAACTTTGCCGTGACTGAGAAGGGCGAGGTGGATTTTGGTAAGGTCAAGGCTTACCCCCGTCGCCTGAACGAATATCTGGCGCAATTGGCGGCGGTCTCCCCCGAGAGCGAGCCCAAGGATTTCCCGCAGGACAACGATAAAATTGCCTACTGGATCAATGCCCATAACGCGCTGGCCTTGCGCCTCATCATCAATGAATACCCCATCCGCAGTGTGGCCGATGTGCGCAATCTGGAAACGGAGGCCCGCTACCTGCTGGGGGGCAAGCCCTATTCTCTCAGGCAAATCCGGGACAGGCTGGGGCTGTGGATTAAGCTGGACCCACAACTCATGTTTGCACTAACCGAGTACACCCGTGGCTCACCCGCCATTCAAAAGCAGGCTTATGAGGGGCTTAACCTGAAAATGCTGGAGAGTCGGGCCGTGGCTCAGGCCTTAGCGGACGCTCAGGTGGTGCAAGTCGTTCAGGGGCGTCCGTGCGGCGCTTTGCGTTTGAGTTCCTTTTTTCAGGGCTTTGAAGCGGCCTTGTTTTCCCGATCGGTGGCCGAAATCGAGGATGGGGACGCCTTGGGGGAGCCGGGTTTTGTCCCGGTGACCTTTACTGGTTGGGCCCATTACATTCAGCCCATGGTGCCGCCTGCGGTAGCCCCCCGCCTGGGGCCGGATTGCGGGGCGGGCGTCCGTTTTTTGCCTGCGGATCCGGCCTTGCGCCAAGTGCGCTTTTGACGGGCTTGTGCTTGCGGGCCGTCTTTATTACTCCTATAATAATTGTGTAATCTCGACATAGAAGATTATTCTCAGCGACCTTGATGAGGCACCTTGACCGTGGCTCTCTCACTCGACAATAAAAGCGATCTGATTCCCCGCTTTCGTAAAATTCCCCTGTTTGAAAGCCTGACTGACCAAGAGTTGCAAGAAATTGCAGGCTTTTTCTACGAAGCCAACTACGATAAAGAAACGGTTATTTTCTACGAGCGGGATTTGCCGGGCGATACCGGCTCCAAAATCTACTTTGTACTCAAAGGCTGCGTGAAGTTGGTCAAATATTCCTCCGACGGGGAAAGTACCATTGTGCGCTTGTCCTCCGTGGGTGAGTTTTTTGGGGTGACCGGCGCTTTGACCGATAAGCCCATGCCCTATTCCGCCGAAGCGCTGACCGACTCCACGGTGATGTACCTGGAAAAAAATAATTTTGTGCGACTGGTGGAGCGTTTCCCCAAGGTGGCTTTGGGCATGATCACCGCTTTGGGGCAGGTGTTGTGGTTTAACTACGAAACCCACAATCAGGTGGTGAAGAAGACGGACGCCCGTGTTTCCAAAATTTTGCTGTACCACTTCAAGCGGGATGGCTACACGGAGACCCCGGTGGGCAAGCAGTTGAACATTCAGTTACCGCACGATTATATTGCCAGCATGACCGGCATTGCCTATGAAGAATCGGTGCGCATCATCAGCCGCCTGAAGAAGATGTACGGCTGCATTAACTACCTGCGGGGTGGCAAAATCGTGATCACCGATTTGGACAAGCTATCCGAAATCGCCCAGACCGAAGACGCCTTTTTCTATTAAGCCTTACTTTCTGGCATTTTAGGTAAAACGTTCTCGCTTAATGAAGGTCCACCACGCTCAAGCGCTGGCGAATGGCTTCATACAGCACAATGGCCACGGAGTTGGAGAGATTCAGGCTGCGGCTGTTGGGCCGCATGGGAATGCGAATGCTGTTGTCCGGGTTTTCCTCAATCAGCCAGGCTGGCAGGCCGTGACTTTCACTGCCGAACACCAGCAGGCTGTTTTCCGGGTATTGAATGTCTGAATAATTCCGGGTGGCCTTGGTGCTGACAAAATAGGGCGTCCAGCCGGGTTTGGCCGCTTTTACGTCTTTAAAATCGGGTACATGCTGAATGGGAATATCATCCAGATAATCCATGCCCGCTCGTTCCAGATACTTGTCATTCAGGCGAAAGCCCAAGCTGCCGACCAGGTAAAGATCGGCACCCGTGCAAGCGCACAGGCGAGCAATGTTCCCCGTGTTTTGGGGAATTCTGGGTTCTACCAGGACAATGGTGATTTTAGGATCAGCCTCGAAACTCAGTGGCGTCGAGGATGGAGAGGTAGGTGGGGTCATTGAGCATTTTTTCCGTACCCAGCACCACACAAGACAACGGATCGTTGGCGATATGAACCGGCACATCCACTTCTTTGGCGATCAGTTCATCCATACCGGCCAGCAACGCCCCGCCACCAGCCAGTACAATGCCGCGATCCACGATGTCGGCGGCCAGTTCGGGTGGGGTCATTTCCAGGGTGCTTTTCACACCGGCCACGATTTCCATTAGCGTGGGGAACAAACATTCCCGCACTTCGGTGCTGTTGATGGTAATAGTATGCGGCAAACCATTCAGCAGGTTCAAGCCACGCACTTCCATTTCCTCTTCTTCCTGGTTGCGGTAGGCGGACCCCATGCGGATTTTAATCTCCTCGGCGGTGCGCTCACCGATGGACAGGTTGTGGGTCTTTTTCAGGTGATCCTGAATGTTTTCGTTCAATTCATCGCCAGCGGTGCGCAGGCTTTTGGAAACCACGCAACCTTTCAGGCTGACCACGGCAATCTCGGTGGTGCCGCCGCCAATGTCAATGATCATGGAGCCGGTGGGTTTGTCCACAGGCATGCCAGCCCCAATGGCCGCGGCCATGGGTTCATCCACCAGGTTGACGATGCTGGCGCCGGTTTGCAGGGCGGCATCGGCCACGGCCCGGCGTTCTACTTCGGTGACGCCACTGGGAATACCAATGACCACCCGACCCGGTCGCATGCCAAAAGCCCCGGGGCCACCGTTCACTTTTTCAATGAACCGTTTCAGCATTTTTTCGGCCCATTCAAACTCGGCAATAACCCCATCCCGCAGGGGGCGGGTGGCTCGAATGTTGCCAGGGGTGCGGCCAATCATCTCCCGGGCGGCCAGACCCACTTCAATCACTTCCGGTGGATTTTTGCTGTAATCAATGGCGACTACCGAGGGCTCTCTGAGGACGACGCCTTTTGTGGTGGTGCAAACCAGGGTGTTGACCGTACCCAGGTCAATCCCCATGTCATTGGTGCTTTTGCGAAAAAAATCAAAAAGTCCCACAATCCTTACCTCAGCAAAACTAACGGTTGTTCATTTCGGACGGTCGCCTCTCGAAAAGTCCTCAATGTTTTTATTATTCCTTATGATGCCAATAGGGACAAGGACTTTTGTGGGCAGACACCTAAAAAACAGGCTGAAATCCTTAAGTGGCCGAGCTTTCTTGGGTCACCCAGGATAGATAGTCCTGCGATCCTGCCTGAATGGGTATGGCGATGAATTCAAAAATCTGGTAACTGTGGAGGGTCCGAATTTCTTGTTCCAGTAAGGGCAGGCAATCTCGCCGGGTTTTGATCATCAGTAAAATTTCAGAGGCCTGTTGCACTTGCCCCTCCCACCAGTACACCGATTGCAGTGGAGAGTCTTTTCCCAGCAGATTGACGCAGGCCGCCAGTTTTTTCGTAACAATATGCGTGGCAATTTTTTGGGCTTCCGCCGTATTGGCACAAGTTACCAAAACCAGGCAGGCCGCTGTTTCTGTGGTTATGCTCATTGCGTGGGTGTCCTTCAACTTTGTGTGGAATCTGATAAACGAAATATAAAGATTGCAAGAGTCAGCTTTAAAAATCCGGGCAGCTTCTTGACCCTTGTCTTTCCATAGGGTTTAATTACGCTAATTAAAAGCTTGATACCCACCAACTATCAAGTCACCGAGAGAGAACCCAAAAAATACTACGAGAGCCATTGCGAAAGGTAGGCGTCCTTTTTTTAAACACAGGAAACTGTTTGGCTAAACAAAGGGACGGCGTTGTGATTTTTAAACAATTTCACAACCTGGAGAGTGGTTTTTTTAGTTGGTAATTTAGTTCGTTCCTGTTTTCAACGTACATTGTTAAGGAGAGACCATAATGAAATCCAAATTGTTGACCGTGACCTTGTTGGGCTTGGCTGCTGCTACCACTTTGACCTTGACCGGTTGCAAATCCGAAGAAGCTGCTACCACCACCACTGAAACCACCACCGAAACCACCAGCATGACCCCGGAAGCAGCCACCACTGAAACCACTGCTGCTCCTGCTGAAGGCGCTGCTGCGACCACCGAAACCACTACTGAAACCACCACTGCCGCTCCTGCTGAAGGCGCTGCTGCCCCTGCTGCTGAAGGCGCTGCCGCTGAGCATGGCGCTGCTGAGCACCACTAGTTCTATCGAAAACCGTCTTTTTTAGACTGGTTTTTTGATTGAAAAAGCCCCTGACTCAATCAGGGGCTTTTTAGTGTTCGCAAATGACTGCTTCAGGAGGGCCGCATGACGTTCCGCCATTGGCTTCCTGATGACTAGCGCTTGGCCTCGAGTAAGTGCAACGCTTGCTGCCAAATGGCTTGGGCCTCTTGCCAGGCGCGTTTTCCCCACAGGGGCAGCACTGTCCAGGGAGCTGTTTCCTGAAAAAACCGGACTTTGCCACGAGGGCGATACAGTGCCAGTATGTGTCCCGGCACATCCTGTCCCTGCTTCAGTGCCAGGCTCATCTGGCGCAGCAGCTCCAGTTGGGCATCCAGGTAAAATAACTCCGATTTTTGTTTGTCCTCGTCGGCCTCAAAGTGCCATAAAGCCTGGTAGGCGCAATCCATGGAAGGGTCAGGCTCGCTGCTTGGTTCCGGCCAGCGGTTGATGGCAAGCCGGGGCTCAATTTGCTCGTCAATGACCGCCTCCAGCAGTTGGGCGGCCCGTTGCCGACGGGCCAACCGTCCCTGATCCGGGACGAACTGCATAAGGGGCGGTAGTGGCCGGTTTGAAATCATGACTTCACGTTCCTTGCCACGGGGCTTCTCTATTTTTATTATAGTGAGGGACCCATTTCTTGCAGCCCGTTGAACAGAGGACATTGCCCATGGCGGCTGATTCCGGTTTCAAACGCTCCCCGGCCAGACCGCGCATTCTGGTTACTCGTCCTTTGGCCGTGGGGGAGTCCTTGGCCTTTGAGCAAGATCTGGAGGCCGCCGGGTTCCGCGTATTGTCGATGCCCTTAATCGAGGTGGTCACCACCGCTGTTTCAGTATCGGACTGGGCTCAATACGACTGGGTGTTTTTTACCAGTAAAAATGCTGTAAAGTCTATCGGTTCCCAGCTTTCTCCCGCTTCCCGGCTTTCGATTGCCTGCGTTGGCCCGGCCACGGAACAGGCCCTGAAGCCCTATGGGCTTCACGCCGACTTTGTTTCCCCAGTTTATGACGCCCGCAATGCCGTTCAATATTTTGCGGATCGCTACGCCGTGAACGGTTTGCGCATCTTCTGGCCGTGTGGCAATCTGGCCGATCCGCATTTAAAAACCGGGCTGGAGTCTCAGGGGGCCAGCGTCACGGCCTGTCCAGCCTATGAGACCCGTTTGAAGTCTCGCTTTAGCCCGCAGGAAGCACAGGCTTTGCTTGATCCCCATGACCTTCTGGTTTTTACCAGCCCTTCGGCTGTAGAGGCTTTTCAGCAGGGCCTGAGACAGATGGATCGCCCGCCCGAGGCTCAAGGGGCTGTGGCTTGTCTGGGGCCTCGCACGGCTCAGGCGGCCCTGAAGGCTTTTGGCCGTGTGGACATCCAGCCGGAGCAATACACGTTGTCGGCGTTGAGTACGGCCATTCGGCAGTATTTTAAAGCAAAGGAGCCGCTCTGATGTCTTTCCCTGCCCCGGACGGCGTCGCATTTCCGTTTACCCATATCAACACGGTGGTGCAGGCCATAGAGTCTCAGGAAGCGCGACTGAGGGCCCACTGGTGCCTCCCCCGGGAAGAGGCGCGTTTGTTATACTTGCTGGCCGTGGTGGGGCGTTATCGGCGCTTGTTGGAGGTGGGAACTTCCATCGGCTACTCTACCCTGCACCTGGCTCAGGCGGCCTCTTTGAATGAGGGAAGCCTGCACACCATTGACGCTTCCGGGGCGCGTCAGGCCGAAGCGCTTCTCAATCTTCAGCAGGCCCAGCTGGCCGAGCGGGTGACCTTTCACCACGGAGACGCCTTGTCCGTTTTAAACCGGTTGCAGGCTGAGGGACAGGCCTTTGACCTGATGTTCATCGATGCCCGCAAGTCCGAATATTGTCAATACTTTCAACAGGCCAGTGGGTTGCTGGTGGCGGGAGGATTGCTGATTGCCGATAATACCCGCTCCCACCGCGCCAAAATGCAGGATTTTATAGAGGCGGCTCACGCGGATCCCCATTGGGAGATCAGCGATCTGGAGACGCCCAGCGGATTGCTGATAGCCCTGAAACGCCCCTCGGAGCCAGCGCCACTTCTCGACCAGTACTCATTCTCACTCCGGGGTGAGGTCTGACAGGGTTTGGCCTTCTCTCATAAAAGATTGAAAATCCGTGGATTTACAGTATGATAAACGTAGCGGAACACTTCTTCACGGGATTTCGCCTTCTATACTGCTTTTAGGGGTACCGGCCGTTCACTTCCCCTGCCATAGGGCAGGCACACATACCGATAGTTCAAATACAGGCTGATCAATTGGATGGAACCCATGACGGATAGCTTTATTGAAACCATTCAGAAAAGTAAGAACAGCGCTTCAGGGAATGCCGTACACAGCACCGTTTTATCCTGCTATGAAACCCCGTTGGTGACGGTGGATATTGTGCTTTGCACCGTGATTCAGAACCAGCTGAAGGTACTCCTGATTCAACGGAAGCAGCCACCGTATGAGCATATGTGGGCCATTCCCGGCGGCTTTATTCATGTGGGGGAAACCCTGGAGCAAGCGGCCAGTCGGCGTCTGCTGGAAGAAACCAACGTCAACAACATTTATCTGGAACAACTCGGCTCCTTCGGGCAACCGGATCGCGACCCTCGGGCCCGCGTTATCACGGTGGCCTATTACGCGCTGGTCAGTGCGGAAAAGCTGCACTTGCAAGCGCATGCCAACGCTGAGGATGTGAAATGGTTCAGCGTCAGTGAATTGCCCGAGTTGGCCTTTGATCACCACGAAATTGTTCAAATGGCCCTGGCCAAGCTCAAGCGACATTTGGAAAGTTCCTCGGTGGCCTTTCAGTTGCTGCCGGAAAAGTTTACCCTGACCGAACTGCAACGGGTTTACGAACTGGTCTTGGGCAAACCCCTGGATAAGCGGAATTTCCGTAAGAAAATTCTGGCGTCTGATATTTTAAAGGACACCGGAGAAACAAAAATGGAAGGCTACCATCGTCCGGCACAGTTGTACGCCTTTACCCGACGCTCTCCGGTCACCCAAGCCTCCTAGTCCCCCTATTTTTGCGATATTGAAATTGAAGTCGACCGCCCTTAGCCACCTTGTTCAGGGCGGTTTTGCTTTGGTGGGTGATCAGATTTTTGAAAGCGTAAAAACTAAAGAAAAAACCCTGGGCCGAAACCCAGGGTTTTTCTTGTTCTTGAGATTCGAGATCCTAGAACGCGTAGCTGGTTCTCAGACCGATGACCCAGGTATTGCCATTTTGCTGGATACCGAAGCCATTGTTGAGGAACTGTACGCTCGGAATGATGGAAATCGCATCGTTGACAGCCCACTTGTAGTAAGCTTCAGCGGTGTGTTCCCAAGATTGGTTGAAGCGGGTACGGTTGAAGTTGTTTTGACCCATGTTGTTTTTGTACAGGTCAACCACAGCGTAGCCGACACCGAACACGTCGTTCTCACGAACCCCGAAGACTTTCATGGGAACGTTCAACACGCCGGAGATGGACTGACGTACACCCACGGTGAACGGGCTGAGCGCTGCGTTTCCACCACGGGTGGTGGCGCCAAAGCTACCCAACAGCTGGTTGTTGCTGTTCAGGAAGAAGTTGTTCTGGCCACCGTTGCTGTACAAGTAGTTCACGGTCGTACCGATGCCTTTGTACCACTCCTGGTTCCAGCCAGCGTACACAGCGTTCACGCTGTAGGTACCAGCCCCGGAACGGAAGCCGGTCACACCGCCGGAACGGTTGGTGGGAACAACGGCATCGCCATTGGCGTTCACAAAGCTGCTGCCGCCGGTCAGGTAGTTGTTGGCGTTGTTGCTGTTACCAGCAGACCACACGTTGTAACCACCTGCGTACACGTTACCGGGTACGTCAAACAGACGGTAGTTCAAACGGGCTTCGTAAGTGGCGGACAAGCCGTCCATTACATCACCCACGTTGAAGGTACCGACACCGGTGGTCAAATCGGCGCTCAGATCATCGGAGCCCAATTTTTGGTGCCACTGGTAAGCAATCATCGGATTGCTCTGGTTGATAGCGATACCGGGGGTGTTTACGAAAGCACTGTTTTGGAACTGGGTGTTTTCGTTACCACGGTATGGGCTCTTGTCATAGAGATAACGCCAGGGCATTGAACCGACGTACAAGTCGCCAGTGGTTGCCCAGTTGCTATCATCGGAACCAGCACCCAACATCCAGTCAGTCAACAGAGGAATACCGGATTTGAAGTGTTGGTGGTAGTGCAGATCTTCCAGGTACAGGTAGGAACGTACGTTGGTACCGATGGAACCGCCGCCAATTCCTCTGTTGCCGAAGCCTTCGTTACCCAGAGCCGCATCGCTGGCGATTCTGGACAAGCTGTTGTAAGACCCGATAGCACCTGCGTTGTTTTGCTGGGCTGCGTTGGGAGAAATACGTCCAAACGCGGCAATCAAGCGAGTGTGGACTTCACCGGCACCGATCTTGGAATCTTCCTTGTCTTCCCGGACCGGAACATCCATGGTCAAACGCAGACGGCCGATGGCGCTGATGGCGTCACGGATACCGTCACGACCGCTGTTACGGCCGCTCAGCTGGTCACGAGTACCAGAACGGTTCATATCGGCCAAAATACCAATGCTGGCATCCCCGTGCAGCTGGGTTCTTTCCAGCAAGCTCAAACGCTGATCTTGCTCGGCGTTTTTAGCTTCAATGGCGCTGGCGCGAGATTCCAGAGCTTCGGTACGGGCTTGCAAGGCTGCCAACTCGTTTTTGAACTCATCTTGCAGACGAGCCAGTGTTTCGAGGTCAGCTTTGTCAGCTTTTTCGGCACCCAGACGAGCCAGGTCACGGCCCACGGATTTAATCAACGCGTTGAGGGCAGCAGCCAACTCCCAGCGGGTCGCATTGCGCTCTCCGCGGAAGGTGTGATCCGGGTACCCTTCGATAACGTCGTACTTTTCAACCAAATCCTGCAGAGCTTCGTAAGCCCAGTGGTTTTGGTTTACATCAGTCAGCTCGTCCACGCTGGTAATGGCATGGGCGGACGTCGTCGAACCAATGAAGGCACCGGTAGCTCCCGTCAGGAAGATGCTTGCCGCGAGCAGCAAGGGTGTCACTCTTCTTGAAGTCATATCTAACTCAACTCCTATTTGGTTCAATAACAATTTGACTTACCTTATACCTACCTTAATTAACTGAAAGTCCTTCTACCCACCAAACGCAAAAGCAACCTTCGAGAATTAGCATCCTAGCACTTCCATAAAAAGTTGCCAACGCTACGGCGAATGTCTTCACAAGATCTTAATTCCTGCCCCGGAAACTCGCTTACTGTTGTTTCCATTATAAAAAGGTACAGTTTGGCACGGGTCATTCTTTGCATAATCTTTATCCAAAAGAAGTTCAATTCTGCAGACTAATTTGAAACTGGATGGCGCCAATGCGAAAAGCGCAATAGTCAATCCGCCGGATGAGGGAGCTGATACGAATAGTGGTTCTATCGTAAAACCGGATTGAGCATAGTTTCGACGGCTTTCAGCGCATCTTGAATGCGCGTGGGATTTTTTCCACCCGCTTGCGCGAAATTCGGCTTTCCGCCGCCACCGCCGTCACAAATCTGGGCGGCCTGCTTCACCAGTTCACCCGCCTTGATGCCCTGCTTGACGTAATCCTCGGACACGCTGGCCACAAAAGCGGCCTTCTGGTCTGCATCACCGGCCAGCACGATGACATGGGGCCCGCAGGCTTTGGCCAGCTTTTCGGCAATCAGTTTCAGACCATCCACGCTGTAGTCTTTCAAAAAATGAACCAGCACGGGATGCTCCGGGGTCAGGCGGGCCTGCAAGCCCTTGATTTCCTGCAAGGCCAATTTTTCTTCCAGTCCGCGGATGGTCTTTTCACGGCTTTTCAGCTCATCCACCAGTTTTTGCACCTTGCCGGGCACTTCTTTGGTCGGGCTTTTCAGCAGCTCGGCCATATCCCGCATGTCTAATTCCAGCTGTTTGAACTGTCTATAGGCCTTTTCTCCGGCTACAATCTCAATCCGCCGGACACCAGAGGCAATGGCCCCTTCGGAAACGATTTTCACCAGAGCGATTTCACCCAGTTGCTGAACGTGGGTGCCGCCGCACAGCTCTTTACTGGCTTCTCCGTAAGAAATGACCCGGACTTCATCCCCGTATTTTTCGCCGGTCATCAGGATGGCCCCGGACTGGCGGGCGGCTTCAATGGGTAACACTTCCGCGTTGCGCGCGATATTTTCCTGAATCCATTTGTTGATGAGGTACTCCACCCGGGCCAATTCGTCGGACTTCAGGCCTCGATTGAAGGTGAAGTCAAACCGGGCGCCGTCCGGGGAAACCTGGGAACCGGCCTGGGTGATGGAATCGCCTAAAATGTTGCGCAGGGCCCCTTGCAACAAGTGGGTGGCCGTGTGATGAATGGCCGCTTGCTGACGGGCCACCGGATCGACATGGGCTACAATGGTGTCGCCAACGCTCAAGCCTTCGCCCTGATCGTACAGGCAGTGGTGGACAAACAAATCACCGACTTTGGTCACGTCATTCACCACCACGGTCAGGCCTTGGTAGCCATTATCGCTGGAAAAAGAACCGCGATCGCCTACCTGCCCGCCGGATTCGGCGTAAAAGGGCGTGATGTCCAGAATAGCCTGAAAGGGCTGATTGGTGCCTGCCACTTTTTGTACTTCCTCGCCGTCCACAATCAGTGCTTTGACGGTGGCTGTGGCGCTCAGGGTTTCGTATCCGACAAATTGGGTGCCGCCCACCCGGCTCAGCAGTTCGCTGTAGAGCTGATCTTTCACGATGGCTTCACCTTTGCCCCGAGCGGAGCGGGCTTTGTTTCGCTGCGCTTCCAGCGCGGCTTCAAAGCCATCCTGATCGATGGCGAAACCTTCCTCCCGGGCGATATCGTGGGTCAATTCCAGGGGAAAGCCATAGGTATCGTAGAGCTTGAACACGTCATCGCCGGGCACGGTTTGCACGCCTTCAGCCTTCAGGCGCTCCAGGGTTTCATCCAGAATTTTAGAGCCCCGTTCCAGTGTTTCCAGAAAGCGCTTTTCCTCCAGTTTCACGGTTTCCACAATACGGTCATAGCGGGTGCGCAACTCTTCGTAGGGGTTTTGGTAATGGTTGCGCACGGTGGCTACCAACTGATAGAGGAAAGGCTCCTGGAAGCCCAGATACTTTTTGCCGTAGCGCACCGCACGGCGTAACAACATGCGGATGATATAGCCCCGACCTTCGTTGCTGGGGGTAATGCCGTCGGCTACGGCAAAACTGATGCAGCGAATGTGATCGGCCACAATTTTTAAGGCCACATCGGTATTTTCGCCTTGTTTGTAAGGGATTTTACACAGTTTGGACACCTGATCCACCAGGGGGAAGAGCAGATCGGTCTCAAAGGTGTTGTCTTTCCCTTGAATGACCATAGCAATGCGCTCCAGCCCCATGCCGGTATCCACGTTTTTATGCTCCAGCGGGGTGCGCTTGCCCGCTTCATCCTGAAACAGCTGCATGAACACCAGATTCCAGATTTCCACGAAGCGGTCCTCATCCAGCAAGTCCGGGTTGCTTTCCGGGCTTCCGGCGGGCAGTCCGCCCCGGTCGTAGAAAATTTCCGAGCAAGGACCACAAGGGCCGGTGGGACCGGGTGGTCCCCAGAAGTTATCTTTCTCTCCCCGGCCAATAATCTGGTTTAGAGGAATCCCGGCGATTTCGTGCCAGAGCTGGCGGGCTTCGTCGTCATCTTGAAAGACAGTCACCCACAGTTTTTCCCGGGGTAAGCCCAATTCTCCGGTCACAAATTGCCAGGCGCAGGTGATGGCCTCTTTTTTGAAGTAATCGCCGAAGCTGAAGTTGCCCAGCATCTCAAAAAACGTGTGATGGCGGGGAGTGCGGCCTACAAACTCTAAATCGGAAGCCTTGCCGCTGACCCGGGCGCACTTTTGCACGCTGACCACACGGGGCGGGTTTGGCGGGGGCTCGATTCCCAGAAAAATGGGCACAAAGGGCAGCATGCCCGCCGGGGTCAGCAGTACGGTGGGATTACTGGGCACCAGGCTGGCGCTGGGTTGGTGTTTGTGGCCGTATTGTTCGGCAAAAAAACGAATGAACTTTTCTCGAATGGTCGCGCCTGAAAGTGTGCCCGAAAGTGCCATGTTGCAAGGGATCCTCGTTATACTTTGCATTCAGTGTAACTGAGGGGCATTGAAAGATCTACACCATGCACAGGATTCTGGCCAACCCGCCCGCTCTTCCCCTTGCACAAAACAATGGGATAATAGAACATAAAATCTGGATAGATGGACGAGGGAGTGGTCTATGAGTACCGAAACCAAAATCTTGAGCCGGGATAGCGGCGATAAGACCATTGTGGATATTGAAGCGCAGAACGTGGATTTTCGGAATTGCGAAGCCATTAAATCCTCTGTGGCGGGCTTTGTCTCCCAGGGGCAGAAAAACATTATCCTGAACCTGAGCAAGGTCAGCTTCATGGACAGTTCCGGGCTCAGCGTGATGCTGTTTTGCAAGCGGGTTTGCGACGAAGCCGGAGGCACCTTCGGCGCTTTTGGCCTGCAGAACTACGTCAACAACCTGGTCAATCTGACCAACCTGAACAAGACTATCCCCATATACAGCAACGAGGCGGATGCAGTCAGTTAATAAGGGAACAGCGGATCTGGCAGGTGGTTAGAACCGATCGGCTTTGGCTTTGGTAATGCTGAGCGGTTGATCCAGAATGATGGTCCAGTGTTCCCCCGGTGGGATGGTAACGTGGACGCCCATGGCTCTGGGGCCGCCAAACACCACTTTGTTGTATTCCCCAATGCCCGCTACCCGTTGGGTGGAGAGATAAGGCTTGGTGCCCTGCGTCAGTTTGCCGCCCCAGGTGTGGTCTTTACGGTCGGTGCGTACGTGGGCCTGAATGGGTAGCTTTTCGCCGTTATGCAGGATGATTTCCTGAAACGTTACGGCCAGAATGGCGTCCCGCCCTTGTATGGGCGGCTCAAGCTGGCTAACTTTCCCGATGAATCGAGTGTTTTTGGGGAACATCAATTCTTCGTACAGGTACAGGTGCTGGTTGCTAATCACTTCCACCGGGTCGTCCAGCTGGTTAATCTCCGTGCTGAGCGGGGTTTGCAGCAGGACGTGAAAGGCCGTTCCCGCCGGTAAAGTGTAATTGATAAAGCGTGGATCGGGCTCGCTGCGCTGGACGGGGGGTGATATGGGGATCAGGGAAGTGTCCCCCGCCCGGGCCAAGGGTTGCGCCGAAAGCAGGCCAAGGGCCAGGAAGCCCAACAGGGCCCAGCGGTTTAGCGGTTCACTGGTGAGGATCAAGCGCTTCATAGTTGTCATTGTAAGCGTCTTTCAGGAATTGCCAACCTATGGTTGGGGGATACGGGGGCCGGTGGTATCCTGTAGGTATGACCGCAATCCCTTTTTTCGCCGCGCACCCTTTGCCGGTTTTTTCATTTTTGTCTCCCGAAAGCAAGCGTCAACTGGAGCAATACCTGTTGACCGGCAACACCGCTTTTCGGGAAAAGAAGCTGCTGGAATTCTTCAAGTCCATCGATTGGCTGGATGATGCCACCCTGCTTGGCGATCGGTTGCTGCAAAAGTTTTCGCCCGGCTTTCGGCGGCAACTGGGCCGGGAGATTGCCCACTATCGTCAGGAAAAACTCTCCAGTCGGGCGGAAAATGCCCAAAAGCGGGAAGAATATAAACTGCGGGTGTTCGCTTACTTTCGTCAGCACATGCCCCCTGCGGACAAGGCCTTGCTGGAGAGCCTGCGGGATTTTGAGCTGGACCTGACCGGTCGAGACGTCAATTGGCGGCATTACTTTACCCTGGACTCCTTTAAAAAGATTGACGCCTTTATTCAGGCCAGCCACGAAGAGCGTCAAACCCTGTTCGCCCAATTCCGCAAGGATGTGGAAACCTACAAAAAGAACTACGACAAGATTTATAACGCCAATTACACCGCCGAAGCCCAGCGGGGCTTCACCTTTGACGACTGGTGCGACATGATGGGCGATGAAGCCCCCCGCAATCACCACAAATCCCGCAGTCATCAGGGGAGTGGCAGCAGGCAAGGCTATGCTTCCCGGCCGGACAACAAGATCCTGCAGGCCTTTCAAACGCTGGGGGTCAGTGCCGGGGCTTCGCCGGAGGTCGTGAAAAAGCAGTATCGGCAGATGACCTTGCAGTACCACCCGGATTTACCCAACGGCAACGAAGAAAAAATGAAGGCCATCGTGGGGGCTTATCAGGAACTCCAACGGTATTGGTCAACCCAAGCGGTGGCTTTGTAGTCCTTTAAGCGGCTGTAACACTTTGTGTCAACTTGGGGCAATGCGATAGCCTGCGGATCGCCGACTCTTTATAATGAGACGGTAGGTATGGAGAGTTCAAGCAATGCGGTACTCCTACGAGTGTTGGCCCCAGCAGCCTTTCCGTCAAGCGGAAGAGACGGTGTCCGCCAGCGCCGCTGTGGTTTTGGATGAGCCGCTGTCCATTCAGGAGGCCGACACTGCCGCTGAACAGGCTGAGGGGCTGCGTGAACTGGAGCAGAATCTGCCCTTCACGCTGGAAGAGGGGCTGCACGCATACCGACAGCATCAGGCTCAGCCGCAAGTGGGCCTATGGACTTCCACACCTTCGGTGGAAGAGGCCCACTGGAATGATTTTGCCAAGCTGGTGGCCGATCACGTGCTGGCTTATATGCTGGATAATCCCTTGCAGGAGGAGCTGGCCTCCTTGCGTCAGCAAGGCAGCGAATCCGAGCGGGAGACCCGTCGGATGGCCCGGCAAATTCAGGAACTGGCCCTGGAGAACAGCGCGCTGAAAGTGGCTTTGCATAAGGCCGAGCAGGAATTGGCCCAGTTTATCCCGGTGGCCGGAGGCTTTTTCAAAAAAGGCGACTAGTACAGCCACGAGCCGGTTTTACATCGGTTGATTTTAAAAAGAGCCTCCAACTTCATCGTTTGGAAATTTTGAGTCGGGTTGGGTGTTTGTTTCAGGACAATGGATCAATGCGGGATCATTCCCCCAGGATCTCGCCGTGTCTTCGGATTACTATAGCTGTAGCCTCATTGTCAGTTGTCCGGTCATTGGGAGATAATGAGTGAGCTTTTATCGCTCTGATCCCCTCACGCCCCTTGCCAACCTTGTGAGAATCCCTCTATGTCTTGCTCTTCTTCACCCTCGTCTGCTGCTGTACCCAATGCAAAGGCTTCTGCCAAAGCCCCCCGGCGTAAATCCTTTCCGGAGCAGGTCTGGGATATGCTGGCCTGTTTTCGGTCGGTGCAGTTGGCCATTGTGCTGTTGTCCCTGCTGGCTTTGGCCACTATGGCGGGCGTGTTAATCCCTCAGGAAGGGATTGTGGAGCTTCAGCAAATCAAGCGGGATTTTGGGCCGAACTACCGGATGTTCAAGGCCATGGGCCTGTTTAACGTCTACTCTTCTTACTGGTTTGTGGCGTTGGAAGTGTTGTTCTTCTTCAACCTGCTCTTTGGCAGCTTTCAATGGCTGAAGCCTGCCTATTTGGCCGCCACCCGTAATACGTTTTTCAGCGCCAGTTACATTAAAAATAGTCCCCAGCGGTTGATTTTGGACTCCCCGGAGTCCCTAGAAGCCACCCTGGGACGAGTTTCTGGCTGGTTGCGCAAACAGCGCTACGCGGTTCATGCCGCCCCTGCCCAGCAAGAAGGCGCCGATGCGAAACTGATTTACGCCACCAAGGGTAATTTTTTCCGTTTTGGGGCGGTGGTGGTTCACAGTGGTATTTTGCTGATGCTGCTGGCCTCGGTCTATGGGGTCTTTTTCGGCTTCAAGGCCCAAAAGCTGGCCGTTCCCGGGGAAACTTTCGCCCTGTCCGATTCCCAGATGTTCAGAACCAACATTGATCCCTCGATCTGGCTGGGCTCGGTGCCTGCGTGGAAAATCCGGGTGAACGATTTTCGTATTGAATACTACCCGGAGGGGCAGTCGCCGGGCAATAACGCCGTGGTGAAGCAGTATTATGCCGATCTGTCGGTCTTAAACGCCCAGGGCAAAGAGACCAAGCGGGAAACGATTTCCGTTAACCATCCCCTGGCCGTGGATGACACGGTGCTGTATCAGGCCAGTTTCAACCCCACCGGCAAATTGTTCGTGGAAGTGGACGGCAAGCCCATGACGCTAGAGACCAATACGGAGTTCATGAATCGTCCGGTCAGTTTGACGGAGTTGCCCAATGGACGGGCTTTGCTGGTCTTTCCATTCTTTGTGCAGCAGGACCCGGATGTGACCCGCAACAATGTGGTCATTTTTCTCAGGGACGCCAAGGGGTTTGTGGGCGCTCAGCCGGGAAAGATGCCCCCGAACTTGCGTTTGAGAGAAGGCGAATCCGGGGAGCTATCGGGCATGCGCTTTACCTACGTTAAGCCAGAGATACAAACCGGTCTGCAAATTAAAAAAGGGCCGGAAGTGCCCTGGATGTACCTGTCCTACATCATCATTATTGTGGGCACTATTATGTGTATATTCACCCAGCGGCAAGTGTGGGTGGCGGTTACGTCCACCGGCGACGGGCAGGGGGCTCAACTGGCCTTGACCTTCAAGACCAAGAAGGCAAAACTCAGCTTTATGAAGGAACTACAGCGGTTACAGATGGCGCTGCGGCAAGCGGGCTATACGGATGCCTTGCGGGTGGCATCGATACCGACGACGAGTGAGCCCAGTGCCGAGAAAGTGCCGGTACTGACGTGAGACACACGGACTTGACACAAAATGTGGAAAATGTGGAGGCCTAAGGCATGATTTTTCATCAGGATTGGGAGCAAAACTGGTACTACACCGCTCTCACCCTAACCGCAGTGAGCCTGATATTCTACCTGTTGCACGCCATTCGTCCCAAAACCGTTTTCCGGGAAGCCGGGTGGGGCAGCATGCTGCTCTCTGGCCTGTGTTTGGTGGCCTCTATGGTGGTGCGCTCCCAAAACGCCCAGTATTTTGCCCTGTCCAATATGTATGAGTCCCTGCTGTCCGTTTGTATCGGCTTGCAGCTGTCCTTTGTGGTGCTGGATCGCTGGTTCAAGTTGCGCACCTTGGGCCTGCCGGTGGCCATTATGCTGCTGATTTCCCTGTTTTACAACCTCAGCCTGCCCACGGAAATTCACCCGTTGCAGCCTGCCCTGCAAAGTTACTGGCGTAGCATCCACGTGCCCATTATTCTGCTGTCGTATGCCCTGTTTACGCTGGCCTTTCTCAGTTCGCTGGTCTTTCTGGTGAAGGAAGCCCTGAGCGGCAAGCAATCCCGCTCGTCCGGGTCAGGCGGTCAGCCCGGTCAATTGAGCCCGGCGCTGGCGGGGATGAACGCCTATCTGGATGACAGTCAGCAAATCAATCTGGAAATGGACATTGTGCAGGACAAGGCCAATGTCTATGATGAAATCACCTATCGCTGCGTGGCCTTTGGCTTTCCGTTGCTGACTCTGGGCATTATTCTGGGGGGTATGTGGGCCAACGAGGCCTGGGGCAACTACTGGAGCTGGGACCCCAAGGAGTCCATGAGTCTGGTCACCTTGCTGGGCTATGGCGTTTACCTGCACATGCGCATCAATGGGGAACACAGCCAGCGCACCCTGGCCTGGGTATCCGTCAGTGGCTTTGTGTTGATGCTCATTACCTACTTTGGGGTCAACCTGATGGGGCTGGGCCTGCACTCCTACGGAAAAATCGGCTAGCGCCACAAGAGACGTTTGCCCGCTATGAAGCCAGCCATGGTCGGTGCGCTGGCTTTTGCCGTTTCAGGAGGCCCAGCGATTCCGGCTTTGGTGTGGGGCTAGAGATCGACCATGTGGTTTATAGGTGGCGGCGCATTCAATGTTACAATAGTTTACTAAGGAAAGTGATTGAGACTACCGGGGCTTGCGCCAAGCGGCGTAAGGGCTTCGGCGGCTATGAAAGTAACTGACAATCAGGGTGTGAGCCCGGTAGTAGGGTTTGAGTCGATGTGGACCAAACGCGATTTTAAATTTTGCGGATTTTGCGCCTATAGTCTTGCTATAAGCGTGCTTGGACTGCTTTTGAATAGCGCCGTGGGGATGGCTATGCCCTTGTTCTCCGGGATTACCGGCATTGAAGCCGGTGCCTTGCAGGCGGATGGCAGTCAGCTCATTCGTTTTAGCGCGGATTTGCCGTTTCAGTACCAAACGCAGGTGCTGGACGCCAATAACGTGGTGCTGCGCATCTACAATGCCCGTCTGGGTCAGGCCCTGCTAACGCAGGAGGGGGCGATCAATGTTCTGGCGGGCGGGGCCATAGAATCAGCCAGATTACGATCCGCTGCCCCCACTGCGGCGGGTACGGCGTCCAATTTTCAGGAACTCGTTTTCTCCGGGGCGGGCTTGGGGCGTTTAAAGCTCAAGATTATGGGGGGAGAGGCCTTGCCGGTTAAGGTCACCCTGCCCCAGACAAAATCACAGTCCGTTCCCGAACGGTTGGCCGCTGCTCGTACTCGTCCATCCGTCAACGCAACCGGCAGGGTTGCTCCTGTCGGGCAGCCAGTTGCCAAGGGCAAGCCTTTCAATCCTGGTGTGGGGCGCTCTTTGTCTCATTTAGATGCCTTGAAAAAAGAATTAAAGACAAGTAAGTCCGCCGTCGATGGCTCTGGCTTCGATAAGATGATGGGACAACCGTTGGCCATGATGGCGGTGGCCCCCGAAATCCCTGCGCCTGTGGAAAGCCGTGGGCCTCAAATTGCCTCCGTGACCAGTCTGGCGGGTGGAATGCCGCAAGCGACTGCCGGGCCCGTAGCCCGCTTGGCGGAAAAATCCGTGCCGCCCGTGGCCCCGGAACCGGTAGAAGCGGGCGCCCCGCTCTCTTCAGAAGAAGCCTATCCGGAACCTGCCTATCAGGCTTTGACGCCGCTGCCTCGCTATCAGGGGGGCGCCGCTCCCATTCAGGCCATGACCACGGACGCCAATGGCAAGCCCATTTTGATCCGCCCCAAAAATCAGCCCATCCCGGAGTTTTCCATCAACCAGTCCCCGGAGTCGTTTAACGTGCTGTTTCAGGCCGAGGGCACCCCTGCCCAGCAGCGGGTGGCCAATCTAATGGCCGAATCGCTGAAGGTCTATCATGCCAGGCAATACGCCAAGGCGCTGCCCCTCATTCAGCAGGCCTTGCAATTACAGTCGGACAACGCCGATCTCTACGCGGCGCTGGCTGAAATTCAGGGACAGTTGGCCCAAAAGCAGGAGGCTGCCAAGGCCTATGCCCGGGCTTATCATTACAATCCCCAGCAGTACGGGCAGCCTTACGCCCAGGCGCTGGTGCTGGTAGGTCAGCGGGGCAAGGCCATTGAGGTCTTGACGGCCTTGTATGGCAAAAATCCCAATCAGGCCGGGGTGGCTTACATGTTGGGTACGCTGTATGAAGAGCTGGGCCAGACCGAGCAGGCCTTGCCTTTCCTGAAGCAGGCCGCCGAGTTGCACCCGGGATCGGCGGATATTCAGTACAATCTGGGGTTGGCTTACGAGTTATCTGGTGACAACTTGCTGGCAGAGCGTCATTATCAACGGGCCCTCAGGCTGGACGCCTCCGCCGCGGACGCCCAAAAGGCGCTGACCCGGGTGCGGGCCGCCTCCCGGGAGTAGGGAGAGCCATCGACCTGGCTTATACAGAAAAAAGCACCCGCTCACGGGGAGCGGATGCTTTTTAAGGCTTCTTTAGAGCGCTGATCGTTTATACGGTGGCCGGGGTTTTGGGGTTTTCGTAGACCCAGCCTTCGGTGCTGCGGTTCCAGCTGGACAGCAGTTCATCGGCGCTGAAGAAGATTTTCAACTCACGCTCGGCGCTGGCCACACTGTCGGAGCCGTGAATGACGTTGCGCCCCAGATCAATGGAGAAATCGCCACGGATGGTGCCGGGAGCGGATTCCTTGGGGTTGGTGGCGCCCATCATTTTACGAGCGGTTTCCACCACGTTATCGCCTTCCCAGGCCATGGCCACAATGGGGCCGGAGGTGATGAAATCGACCAGTCCTTTGAAGAAGGGGCGCTCTTTATGCTCGCCGTAATGCTCTTCGGCGGTGGCCCGGGTGATGTGGGCCAGTTTCAGGCCAACCAGTTTGAAGCCTTTTTTCTCAAAGCGGCTGATGATTTCGCCGATCAGGCCACGTTGCACGGCATCCGGTTTCAGGGCGATAAATGTACGTTCCATGGTGAGGGTATCTCCTTTTGATGAGTGGTTGATGACTGGATAATTTCTGTAATTCCGGTTTTTCGCTCACCGCCAAGGCTGTTTTCATCTATTTTTCAGCGGCAGGCACAAAAAAGCATTGTCCAGCGTTTATAGCATATCGAGGCAAAGCCTTCTTTCATTGCGCAATTCATCTTATCCAACCCGTACAAGGATTTCAATTCATGCCCCCTGTTGCCAGTCAGCCGTTTCCAGAGGCCATTTATAACCAGTTACCGGTGAGAGAACGCACCAGGCTGGCCCGAGCCACGGGCAGGCAGTCCGCTTTTTCGTCCGCCAGTTTGCTCAGCAACACTCTGAAAAATCCGGCGGTGGTAAAGCGCTTGCCCAAGGAGACCTTTGGCCCTTACCTCAACACAAGCGGACAAATTAAGTGGTGGCACCGTCTCAAGCTGACCCTGCGGCATTTTTATCACGCCTCGTTTTCCAATTACGCCAAACTCAGCAAGGATTTTGCCAAGCTGGTGGAACGTTTAACCAAGGCCAACGCGCAAGGCCAGTCGGCGGGTTCGCACGCTCCCAGGCAGGCCGCCTCGACTGGCCCTCTGGGAGGCCGGGGCACTTTAATCAGGGATTTTGCCCTGAATATGGGTGCTGCGGGAGCTGGTCATCTGATTGGCGAGCAGTTAAGCGATTGGCGTCAAGACAGAAAGGACAAAAAAGCGCAGGCCGCAGGGGATGATGGCGGGGATTCAGCAGTTGATCACACGGGTGACCCGAAGGACGCTGAAGAACGGCGCGCTCAGGGCCGTGAGGAGCAGGACGAGCAAGCTCGTTCTGAGTCTGGCGATGAGATTTCTGAGGCGGATGGCGATGCCCAATCCGAGGCGGGCTCCGCTCATGACGATGGGTCCGACAACGATGCGGATGATTCCGCCGATGGTTCTGAAGGTGGCGGTGGCTTATTTGGCTGGCTTGGCGGCTTATTTGGCGGTGATAGTGACGGAGGCGGAGGCGATTAGTCAACCCATCTGTACTTGTACTGGCCAGTCATCATGAACCGCTGCTTACACGGCCACAGGGGTTGGAAGGGCGAGCAGGGCAGCGGCAATGCGATCGCCCAGTTCGGCGGTGCCTACTTCCGTGGCGCCTTCACCCATAATGTCAAAGGTGCGATACCCCGCTTCCAGCACCTGTTCAATGGCCGCATCAATCTGGCTGGCCGCTGGGGCGTACCCAAAGCTGTACTCCAGCATCATGGCCAAAGACAAAATAGTAGCGATGGGGTTCACCTTGTTTTGTCCGGCGAATTGCGGGGCCGACCCATGAGAGGGCTCGTACAGGGCGTTGCGTTGGCCGCTGGCCTTGCGTTCCCCAAGGCTGGCGCTGGGCAACATGCCCAATGAGCCGGTCAGCATGCTGGCTTCATCGGATAAAATATCGCCAAACATGTTCTCGGTCAGGATGACGTCAAACTGCCTGGGGTTCAAAATCAGTTGCATAGCCGCGTTGTCCACGTACATATGCGACAGCGCCACGTCCGGGTAGTCTTTGGCCACGGTATTCACCACGTCTCGCCACAACTGGGAGCTGGCCAGCACGTTGGCCTTGTCTACGGACATCAGTTGTTTGCGCCGACTGCGGGCCGATTCAAAACCAATGCGGGCAATGCGCTCAATTTCCGGTTGGGTGTAAACCAGCGTATCGTAGGCTTTTTCCTGAGAACCGCTACCTTCCCGGGCCCGGGGCTGCCCAAAGTAAATGCCCCCGGTCAGTTCCCGAATGACCATGACATCAATGCCAGTTACCACCTCGGGCTTGAGCGTGGAAACATGGGCCAGGCACTTATACCCTTTTACGGGGCGCAGGTTGGCATAGAGTCCCAGCGCTTTGCGGATTTGCAACAGCCCTTGTTCCGGGCGAATTTTGGGATCCAGCGTATCGTACTTAAAATCGCCCACCGAGCCCATCAGTACGGCATCCGATTCCTGAGCCAGTTTCAGGGTTTCGGGGGGCAGGGGAACGCCTGCGGCCTCAATGCCCGCCCCGCCCATGGGGGCGTAGGTCAGCTCAAAGCGCAGGTTAAACTTCTGTTCCACGGCCTTTAGCACCTTCACGGCCTGCTCCATAATCTCCGGGCCAATGCCATCACCGGGCAATACTGCGATTTTATGGGTGGGGCTCATGCGGGTTTCCCTTTCGCTTACCGACTCAATGGCATTATCAAACCATAAAGACCCGCCTGTCAAAACTGGCCCGAATATGCGCTATCCCGTTGAAGGCTGGGCTCAGGCGGGGTAAAGTATAGGTTTCAATCTGGAATGATTTGCCATTTGGTTAAAGGAGTGCGTGGATATGACCGTAGTTGATGGGTGTTCGTTGCGCGTGAAGCACAGAGGGTTGATCGGCATTACCCCCAAGGTGCCCATTAAAGATACGGCCACCCTCAGTTGGGTGTACACGCCCGGCGTGGCCAAGCCCTGCCTTGAAATCGAGCAAAATCACCTGACCTCTTTTGATTACACCATGCGGGGCAACACCGTGGCCATCATTACCGATGGTTCCAGTGTGTACGGGTTGGGGAGCGTTGGCCCCTACGCCGCTTTGCCCATGCTGGAATCCAAAAGCGTTTTCCACAAGAACTTTGCCGGGATTGATGGCATCCCCATCGCCATTGACACCCAGGACGTGGATGAATTTGTGGAGACGGTCCGCTATCTCTCCCCCACTTTTGGCGGCTTCCACCTGGAGGATATCTCCTCGCCCCGGTGTTTTGCCATTGCCGAGCGCCTGAAGCGGGCCGTGTCCCTGCCCATTCTGCACGCTGATCAGCACGCTTCCGCCACCGGGGTGCTGGCCGCCTTGCTGAACGCCCTGAAAATTGTGGACAAAAAAATCCAGAATCTTTCGGTGGTCATCAACGGGGCCGGGGCCGCTGGTATTGCCACGGCCAAAATGCTGAAGCAGGTGGGCGTGGGCGATGTGAAGGTTCTGGATCGCCACGGGGCCATCTATTACCGGCGCACCGAGGGGTTGAACTACATCAAGTCCGAAGTGGCCCGCCTGACCAACCGGGAAGACAAAAAGGGCGATTTGGCCTTCATGCTGCGGGGGGCGGATGTGTTCATCGGCTTTTCCACCGCCGGGGTGCTGACTCCCGATATGATTCGCACCATGGCCACCGATCCCGTTATTTTTGCTCTGGCTTTGCCGGAGCCCGAGATTTCCTATCAGTCCGCCAAAGAAGCCGGGGCCAAAGTGGTGGCCACCAGCCTCAGCAATGCCCCCAACCCCTTTAACTCCTCGCTGGTGTTTCCGGGCGTGTTCCGGGGGGCGCTGGATGTGCGGGCCACGGACATCAATCATCCGATGTTGTGCGCCGCGGCCCACGCCATGGCGGATTTGGTTACCCCGGAGGAGTTAAATCAGGCCATTATCCTGCCGCAACCGCTGGATTACCGGGTGGCCGCCAAAATCGCCCGAGCGGTGGCCCAGGCGGCCATTGAAAGTCAGGTGGCTCAGGTGGCGGTGGCCCCCGAGAGCATCGAAGAGAAAGTGATGAACTTTGTGTACGAGGGCTCCAACGCCTGGGTGGAGGATTTGGCCCCGGAAGACTTGGAAGGCAAAAACAACGATGAAATCTCCCTGATCAATCACAAGCGCTATCACGGGGTGATTGAAACCGTGTCCTACGTGCCCATTCGGGATAATTTCATCTACAACAGCGTCTACACTCAGCCAGAGGCTTCTCGCCCGTGCGAGATGGTTCGGGATAATCCGGATATGGCTTATGAGATGACCTTGAAAAACAATCTGGTGGCCATTGTCACCGATGGTAGCGCCGTGCTGGGCCTGGGCAACATTGGCCCCGGGGCGGGTCTGCCGGTGATGGAAGGCAAGGCCGTGTTATTCAAAACCTTTGGTGGAGTAGAAGCCTTCCCCATTTGCCTGCGCACCCAAAGCGTGGATGAAATCGTGGAGACGGTGAAGAAAATCGCCCCCGTCTTTGGCGGGGTAAACCTGGAGGATATTGCCGCCCCCCGCTGCTTTGAAGTGGAAAAGCGCCTGACCGAGGATCTGGACATCCCCGTATTCCACGATGATCAGCATGGCACCGCCGTAGTGGTGCTGGCCGCCCTGCTGAATGCCGTCAAAATTGCCGACAAGCGCATGTCCGATTTGCGCATTGTGGTGAACGGGGCGGGTGCTGCGGCCTTAAGTGTTTCCAAACTGCTGCTGAAAGCGGGGGCCAAGGATATCATCATCTGCGATACCACGGGGGTGATTTACAAAGGCCGGGAAAAAGGCATGAACCAGTTCAAGCGTGACATTGCCGAAATTACCAACCTGGCCGACGAGCGGGGTGATCTCCATTCCGTGCTGAAGGGCGCCGATATGTTTCTGGGCCTGTCGGTGCCCGGCCAGCTGACTCAGGATATGGTGCGCACCATGAACCCCAATCCCATCATCTTCGCCCTGGCCAACCCGGTGCCAGAAATTATGCCGGATGAGGCCTACGCCGCCGGAGCCAAGGTCATGGCCACCGGTCGCAGCGATTTCCCCAATCAGGTGAACAACTCGCTGGCCTTTCCGGGCATCTTCCGGGGGGCGCTGGATGTGCGGGCCCACCAAATCAACGATGACATGAAAATCGCGGCGGCCTTTGCCATCGCCGAAATGATTACGGATGAGCAATTGGCCGCTGGCACCATTATCCCGGGTGCTTTGGACTTTCGGGTGCCCCCGGCGGTGGCCGCGGCGGTGGCCAAGGCGGCCATTGAAACGGGTGTGGCCCGCAAAAAAATGGATCCGGCGGATGTGGCCAGACAGCTGCATCACTTTATTGCCGAAGGCATGCTGGCCCCGGCCATTTAGCCCCACCGCTTTGTCCTGAACGCTTTTACCCGAAACGCTTTTACAGCCCTCTGGCCAAGCAGTTCTGTTTTGCGGCTGGCCGGGGGCTGTCTGGCCTTGGGGGTTTTCCCCGAGCGGGCCGGATACTCAAAAGCCGGAGGCCTATGGCAAGGGCACGTCCGGCTTTTTGATGCGGGTGCTTTGGTTTGAATTAGTGCTGTTGCAAGGGCTGGGCGGAAATCGCCGCTGGATTCTGGTGCATTTCCTGCTGGTGCTGTCGATCTTCCACCTTGCTGTAGATCAGCATCAGCAACAGGGCCGGAATGCCCAGCAGGGTCAGCCAGACCCACACGGATAAGTTAGCTTCTGGCTTGATCAGCGGGTCAATTTGATAGCGGAATATCGATTTGGAAGAGTTTTCAGCCATAGTGGAAAATCCTTTCGCCAGAAACGGAACACAATGGCCTTATTGTAATACAAGAACCCATGGCTTGCGGAAAGGAATATGGGTCGCCTTGAGAGACTTACTGCGGATAGTCTCTTAGATAATGCGTTCTTTCAGGGCCTTGAGGGCGGCGGCGGTTCGGTCTTCCACCTCCAGCTTCTGGAAAATGTTTTTAAGGTGGGTTTTCACCGTATTCATGCTGATGCACAGTTTGTCGGAAATCTCGGCGTTGTTCAGCCCCTGGGTGACCAGTTTCAGCACATCGATTTCCCGTTCGGTGAGAGCGCTGGTGCCATTATTCTCCGGCAAGCCCACCGGCCTGTGGTTGGGGAGAAGCTGGTTCATAACAATGCGGGCGATTTTGGGATCGATCCAGCAGGCCCCATGGGCCGTGGACTTGATGACATGCACCAGCATCTCCGGCGGGGTTTCCTTCAGGCAGTAGGAGTTGGCCCCGGAGCTGAAGGCGTCCAGCACATCGGCCTCCTCTTCGTGCGAGGTCAGCATGACCACTTTGATTTCGGGGTGTCTGTTTTTAATGGACTGGGTGGCTTTGACCCCGTCCATAATGGGCATGCCAATGTCCATTAAAATCACGTGAGGCTTGAGTGAAGAGGCCATTTCCAGTGCCTGGCTGCCGTCTTCGGCTTCGCCGATGAACTCAATCTCGTCCTGCACGTTTTTCAGGGTAGTTTTAATGCTGATGCGGGTCAAACGGGAGTCGTCCACGACCAAAACCCGGATTTTAGCGACCTTGCCGTCTGTCACCAGACATCCTCCTGTCCTGGGCAAGCTGTGGCTTGGTATTAACCATAAAACTGACTGCCGCGCCTTCGCCTTCCGTACTCTCCACCCATAAGGGGTTGTAATGAGCCTTCAGCACCTGATAACAGTTAAACAGGCCCAAGCCGATGCTCATGGGGTTTCTGCCTTTGCTGGCGGCAAATTGCTTGAATAAGCGATTGAGATCATCGTTTGAGAAGCCAATACCTGAGTCCTGAATCACTACTAATAGTTTATCGTCTAATTTTACGGGATGTTTTAACGATGTGTGCTGGAATGAACTAACTTTATAAACAGTACTACTGCCATAATTACCAGCGTCCAGAATTCTGCATTCAATTTTACCGTGAATAGGCGTGTTGGAGATAGCGTTACTAATTAAATTGTGTAAAACCCGTTTAATCTCCATGGGGTCGGCGTATGCCATCAGCGGGTTTTGCTCGCTTAATCCATATTGCAGGTTGAGTTGAATTGATTTTTCCTGAGCCAGTGCCTGTAATTCACCAATGGTCTTTTCCAGCAATTCCCCCAGATGAAAGCGCTCATACAAGAGGGTGGCTTCGCCGGACTCATAGCGATAGACTTCCAGCAGCCCGGTCACCAGGGACAGGCAGGACTGGTTGGACGATTTCAGAATGCTGATGACTTCGGTTTGCTCCGGGTTGAGTGGGCCGTAGGCCTCTTTCAAAAAGTAGGCCAATGTTTGCTTTTCCGCCAGCAGGGGGACTTTGAGGTCGTGGGTCAGGGTGGCCACAAAGTCGTCCTTCAGCTTATGTTCCTGGCGGAGCCGTGCAATCATGTGGTTAAAGGCTTCCCCGAGCTGCTGAATCTCCAGCACGCCCCCCACGTGAATCTGATCGCTTTCCTTCATCACGCTCTCCCGGTTGAGCGCCCGGACCTGCCGAATGAGCCTGAGCAAGGGCTGGGTGATGGTTCGTCCGGCCAGCATGGCCAGTATGGCGGAGAACATCAGGCTGGCCACGCCAATCAGGTAAATGGCCACATAGAAGTTGTCCAGTAATTCCAGGTAGGGGGACAGGGGCAGGATATGCACCACCCGGGCCAGCGGGCGATTCTCTGGAGTGTAGATGACTTGCCCCTGCGCCCGGAATGACTTCTTGTCCACAACCAGCGTCCATTGATCCTGCCCCGTTTGTGAGGTCTTGTCCAGCAGGCGTTCCAGAGTTTGCTGCAACTGGGGTGCCGCTTCTACCTTGCCGCCCTGTACCTGCCATCCCGCGGGCGGCCTGCTTGGAACGCCCTCTGTGTCAGGGCCTGTGGCGTGAATCCAAATGCCCGTCTGGAGGTTGTGGATGCTTTTGAAAAGCCCGTTAATCAGGACATCATCCAGGGGGAGCGCGTAAAAATAGCGCAGGGAATGCCCTGCCAGTTTGCTACTGCTCACCAGATACAAGGTGTTGTCCATTTGCACCCAAAAAATTTCCCGGCTCAGGGTTTGGGTTTCCAGCGTGTCAGCCAGATCAAGAGGCAGAAGGGGCTTGAGGGGCAATTGCCTCAGTCCCTTGCGGGGCAAAAGGGTGACCTGTTGCCGCTGGGGATCCAGAACCAGGCACAACAAGCCGGGACTGTTGGGGCATTCCAGCTGACCATTGGCTATCTTGCCGTCAATTTCCCGGCGCAATTGCCCGAGACGGGCTTCGGTCTGCTCCAGGGTCTGGGTAAAAAGATCCTGACTCAGGCGGAGTTGCTCATCTTGCGCTTGCTCCATGTGCTGGGTCAACACGTTCAGGGTAAAAATAATCAGGGTACACAGGGGAATAAACAGCAGAATCAGAAACAGCATTAAAAAGCGCGTGGTAATGGTATCCACGCTGGCTGGCAGCAGTTTGGCCATGATTTGCTTCCAGTGCTGGGCCAGTTTTGAGTAGAATGGTATGACGTGATGATGCGGCACGATCAAAGCCCACCTGATCCATCTTGTTTGTGGACGACAAAAAGTTGTGGATGGAAAAATGCTCTGCAATCGGTATCGGCTGAAATGCAATCGGCTTGAATCAAACTTGTACCGAAATTAATAAACGATACCTCACCCTTCTCTCTCCCGCTTTTGTTGACTGTTGTTGAAACCCTCGGATGTGACTGGATGCACTTACCCCCCTCAGCTTCCAAAGCCAGCGACTTCCCCATTCAGCGGGATGCTGAATACGAGCGGGTTTTTCGTCGAGACACCCGGCGTCAGCAGGCCCGACGGCTGGCCCATCGACTGGGCTACTGGTATGAGAAACTGTGGGTGGCCCCCCGTTGGCAGCGTCGCGCTCAAACGGTGGATTCGGTGAACAGGCCCCGTTTGTCCACCTGCATTATGACTATGAACTCGGCGGAGCGCATCCAGCCCTTGCTGCGTTATGTTCGTCGCTTTTCCGATCAGGTTGTGGTGGGAGTGGACAGCAAAACCACCGATAACACGCTGGCCGCTTGTGACGGTCTGGCTGATGAGTTGTTCGTGATTCAGAGTGATGCCCTGACCTGCAACGCTGGGTTGGAAACCCTGGTGGATCGTTGTCAGGGGGACTGGGTGCTGCGTCTGGATGATGATGAATTTCCGGAGCCCCATTTTGAGGCGCTGGTGACCGGGCTGATGCTGCAGTCCCGCTATACCCACTTTAAAATCCCCCGGCTGCATTTGTGCGAGGTTGACCCCATGCGCTGGGTGGATGATAGCTACCTCTATCCGGATTACCAGATGCGCCTGTTCCGTAACGATAAGCGCTTGCTGAAGTTTCCGGGGGCCGTGGGACACTTGGGCATCGAATGCCAGGGCCCCAAGGGGCGACTGAACACCGTCAATCTGGTTCACCTGAATCTGGCCATTAACCCCCGTTTCAAGCGGGAGGCCAAGCTAAGAACCTACATCGAGCGGCTGAAGGGCGGCTGGGTGCATCCGGTCAACGAGCATGCCCTGTTGTTTGAGGATTTCAACTACCGCATCAAGTCCTATCACTACCCTGATGACGACTTTTTGGCTCTGCTGAAAGAGACCACCCTGCACCAGCGGGCTTTATATGAGCAAGCTGCCGCTCAGGCCGCACGCATCTAGACACATTCGGTCCGCTTGACTCAAGTCAGATTGACTCAAGGCCCCTGCTGCGTGGACACTTCCTTTAAAAATTCGTCCTTGGAGCGAGTCAGGCGCAGGATAAACCACAGCCGGGCGAAGCGTTGCAGGGCTTGCCGATAGTCCGGGTTATCCTTGCCAAATTCGTAAGCAATGGCATTCAGGCTTTGTTGGGCCTGACTCAAGTCGGCTTTCAGGCGGCGTTGCTGTAGCTTGGACATAGGGGCACCTCTCCCGGTGACGCAGGGGGGCAGGACGCGCTCAGGCAGTCACCATTCATTGAAAACCACCAGAAAAAAAGTCAGTGAAGAATCGCGTTTCACAATCTCTCTCTAAAGAATATAAAACAGATTCCGACTGGAAATTGTCCAGGGCCCATGATGGCGAGTGGTGTCTAGAGCAAGGCTTCGCTGAGTTCACTGCTGGCCGGGGAGGCCGTGGTTTGCATGGGGCCACCGGCGTAGGTGCGTGTCCAGAAAACATCAAAGCCAGAGGCAGGGAAGGCCTCGTTGATGGCTTTACGGACGGTGTGACCGCCTTCGGTGAAGCCGATCATAGCCGAACCACTACCGGTCAAGAGCGGGCGGCGAATGCCCGCCTCTTTCATCTTGCGAGCGGTTTGCCCCAGCAATGGGTATTCGGGAAATAGCACCTTTTCAAAATCGTTCAGCAAATAGGACTCCAGATCCACTTCATCGCGCAAGCGACGTTTTTGTTTGCCGTCTTTCAGGGCCATCAGGATATGCTCGGGAGAGCGTGTTTCGTAACGGGCCCCGCTGGCGAAGCGGTGATAGGCCATGCCGGTATCGATATTCAGGTTGCGGGGTTTGATGACCACCAGCCCCATTTCTTCCACCATGCTGGTGGGCAGGGGTTCTACCACTTCGCCTTTTCCGCTGACCAGGGCCAGACCGCCGCTAATGAAAAAGGGCACATCCGAGCCCAGTTTGGTGGCCATGTTGCGCAACGCCTCGGGGCTTAACTTGGCGTGGGATAGATGGTTCAGGATGATCAGCATGGCCGCCGCGTCGGAACTGCCGCCGCCCAGCCCGGCCTGCATGGGAATTTCCTTTTGCAAATGCACTTTCAGTCCTAATGGGGGCAACTCGGTTTCGTCCCAGAAGAGGCGATAGGCTTTGACCACCAGATTATCCTTGGCCCGATATTCCAACTCCGGGATGTTGCAGCTGAACTTGATAGTTTGCTGCTTGCCTTCCTGCAAGGGGCTGACATCCAGCCGATCCCACAGCCGGATGGCCTGCATGACCGAGCATAACTCGTGGTACCCATCGGCCAGTCGGGGGCGAATGTTCAGAAACAGGTTAACTTTGGCTGGCGTTTGAACCGAAAGCATTACTCAACTCTCCGAAGGTCACAACTGAGATGGCTTCTGCGCGCAGGTTGGTATCCACCCCAACTTGCGCAAAAATTTGATCAATCAAGGCCCCACTGGCAAAGGAGCCGCCCATCAGGGCGTTGCGCACGGTTTTGCGCTTCTGGGCGAAGGCGGTGCGCACCAGTCTGGAAAACAGGTCCAGATCGTTCACCTGAATCTGGGGTTCAGGGCGGGGAAACAGGGTCACCACCGCTGATTCCACCTTGGGGGGCGGATAAAAATCGGAGGCGGGCACCACAAAGTCAAAGCGGGGCTCAAACCAGTACTGCAAGGCGATGGAAAGCGGGTTAAAGGCCCGTTGGCCCGGATGGGCGCAAATTCGTTCGGCCACTTCCTTTTGCACCATGACCGTAAGCTGGGTGATTTGCTGGCGCAGGGGGTAGTGGGCCTGATACAGCTCACCGGCCAGCAAGAACATAATTTTAGAAGTAATTTGATAGGGCAGGTTGCCCACAATCTTGAATTTGGGGGTGGTGGCGGTGAAGCTCTCAAAATCGAATTTCAGAATGTCCTGCTCCACCAGATGAAAGTTGGGATGCTGTCCCACAGGGAAGCGGTCTCGCAAATGCTTGCACATGCGCCGATCCAGTTCCACAGCGGTCAGCTGGCAGCCGGTGGCCAGTAATTTTTCGGTAAGAAAACCGCCGCCGGGGCCAATTTCTAGCAGTTGATCGGTGGGGCTGAGATCCATGAGGTCGCAAATGGCCTGCAGCACCGTTTCCCGAATCAGGAAATGCTGGCTGAAGCGCTTTTTTAAGCGGAGGTGGCGGGCTTCTTCAAGGAGTGGATTATTGGTAGGACGGGGTTTTTGAGGGTAGGATGGCATTTAGGCAAGAGGCTCTGGTTGGGATTCTAGGGCAAGGTAAGCGGCTCCCACGATACCGGCGTGGTTACCCAGCGCGGCGGGCACCAACTGGAAGGCGTCGCTCATGGAACGCTCCCGGGTGCGCTCCAGCAGTAACTCAAAATCCACGAACTGGGCCAGGCCGCCGCCCACCACAATCATGTCCGGGTCCATCACGTTGATCAGACTGCTCAGGCCTACGGCAATATGGTGGTGCCAGTCATCAATAATTTGCTGGCCAATGTGGTTGTTGTCTTTCCAGGCGGCAATGACCGCATAGGTGGTGACTTTGCCGTTCTCGCAGTATTTGGCTTTAAATTCCTGTTGCGCCGTTTCCGGGGCGGCTTCTACGGTCTGCTCCGCGGTAATCTGCAGGCCGGTGCCAGAGGCAAAGGCCTCCCAGCAGTCCCAGCGCCCGCAGGTGCATTTGCGTTCCCGTTTGTGGGCAATGGCGATATGGCCGCCTTCTCCCGCATAAAAGTGGGAGCCTCGATACATTTGCCCGTTAAACACAATGCCCATGCCCACCCCGGTGCCCAGGGTAATGGCAAACATGTTTTGGGAGCCCTTGGCGGCCCCACAGCGCCACTCGCCGTAGGCGGCGGCGTTGGCGTCGTTTTCCACATGCACGGACAGGCCGGTTTTGGCTTCCAGCAGTTCTTTCAGGTTGGCGATATTCTTAAGGGCGGGCATATTGCCAGTAGAACCCAGAATGCGTCCGTGAATGGAGTCCACCACCCCGGCGGTGGAAATCCCCACGGCAGACACGTTATGTTCCGTGTGCAATTTCTGGATCATCTCCACCAGGGTGTTCAAAAACGTTTCAGAATCGGTGGGGGTGGGGCTGTTCAACAGGGAAGCCAGCTCATCTTCGCCGGTGGCGGGGTTGTGACGCACCACCGCCGCGTTAATTTTGGTGCCGCCAATGTCAATGCCGATGGGAGGCTGTCCCACTGCCAGCCGGGAAGGGCTGTGATAGGGTTGGGGGTTCGGTTGGGAAACAACGGTATCTTTCATGGCGCTGCTCTCTTTGGCTTGGACGGGCGGGCTAGTGAATCTGGTCGAGATAGGGTAAGGATGACACTGGGAATAATACGTGTGAATCAAAATTGGGATGATTTTACCGTAAAAGCGGGCTTCATGCACCGGGTTGCCGGAAATGGCTGGTTGACCGGGCAATGGCCGGAATGTCCTCTGTGGCTGGGGACTCTGCGTCTTTTGGCAGTCCTTTCGACTTTTGAGCGACCATTTGCATTACAATAGTGCCAATTGAACGGCTTGGTCATGGTCTGTTCTGAGCCCCCTGTTTGGAGCCGGAACGCTGAGCGTATACAGCCGTTCAACCCCTGACTCAAGCGGATACCCCCCCTCATATTGAACAAGGACAGATCGCCTTTATGCGTTTCCCCCTCCGCAAACTGATTTTCCTGATCCTGCTGACCTTTGCCGGGATATCCATGTGGTTGATTTTCACCACACCGGGTCGCAAACCGGTGGTCATTTCCGTTTACGAGCCGCCCATCATCAAGGCGGAGCAACGCATTGAAGAGGTGGGCAAGGTGGAAACCGACAGCAAAGTGCCCGCTCACTTTTTACTGTACAACGTGGGCGGCAAGCCGCTCAAGATTGTGGATGTGCAGACCTCCTGCGGCTGCACGGTGGCCAAGCTCTCTAAAACCGTGGTCTATCCCGGCGATTTTACCCGTCTTGATGTCTCTCTGGATACCAGCATCAAGCTGGGCAAAGTGCGCAAGCAAATTACGGTGAAAAGCAACGATCCCAAACGCCCGACCCTGCCGTTATTTTTGGTGGGCGAAGTATTACCCAAAAAAATGGCCAGCCATGCCCCCATCACGGTGCAGGCTACCGATCGGCTGGTGTTGTTCAAGGGGGAATGCGCCACCTGCCACGTGCAAGCCGGAAAAGGCAAAACCGGCAAGGCGTTGTTTGTGGCCGATTGCGCCATGTGCCACGGGATCAATGGGCAAGGGCACCTCAGTGCCGGGCCTAGCCTGTTGACGGGCAATTACGAGGACGCGGCCTATCAGGCCCGAATGCGCAAGATCATCGCCGAAGGGTCAGCCCAATCGCCGCAAATGCCGCCGTTTTCCAATCAGCATGGTGGCCCGCTGAGCAATGACGAGATTGATTCTCTGGTGGCTTTTTTGAAAGTGCAAACCATGAAACAGCGCATGGGCCTGCTGACTCAACCGGCGGCTGATGAGGCTGAGGATCAGGCCGCTTTTGAAGAGGCCCTGCGTCAACCGCACTAGAACTTGGCACGGCATTCCTGGCGGAGTCAAAGGCCATAGGCTCGGCTTTTATCGGCCGGGGCGAGGTTGCTCCAGCCGTCGGCGTTCTTCCTCCAGCGCCTGGGCGGTTTTGCCCACCAGTAAGGCCGCCTGGGAGCGTACCAGCCAGCTGTCATCCTGCAAAGCGGTCACGGCCAGAGGCAGGTAATGTCCGCTGCATGTGCCCACTTGCCCCTGCTCCACCATTTCCAGAAAAGCGCTTAATACGGTCAGCCGAATATAGGGAGCCTGTTTGCCCGGGTTGGTGCGGGCCTTCTCAAAGGCCATACTCAGATGGGTCAGGGCGGCAGGGCCCAGGCGGCCCATGGCCTCGGCCACGTTTTTACGCACGGTGGGGTCATCGTGGCCTAAAATCTGGCTGAGCGGCTCCAAAGCGGCCCCGGCCTTCAGAGTGCCCAGAGCGTAGGCGGCATTGGCCACCACGCTGCCTTCCCGATCCTTTAAATGCTCAATCAAGACAGGAATCGCCTGCTCCAAAGGTGGGGCTCCCGGTCGGGTCACCGCCGTGTTTTTGCCCGCCCCACCCGCGGACTGAAAGGCGAACACCTGTTTGCCCTCAAACTCATAGTCAAATCCGGCCCGACGCACGGCCTCTTCGGCCTCCTCCAAGGTGGCGAACAATTGGGCTTCCGCCCCGGCCGGGTTGGGGATGAGCAGACGGCCTTGCGGGCTGCTGATGGCCATGGCGGGCACGGCGAACCAGGTTTCCGCCTGCCCACTGGCTGAGCGTTTCTGGATTTTTTTAATGGGTATGAACGTACTCATAGGCTCTATTGTACGCCAGTTTATTGCTTTGGGCTGGGGTTGGGGTTATCGGGTGGGCGGCTGTAGTATGGCCTGAAAGGCCTCTGGAATGTACCGGGTGATGTCAGAAGCCCGCAGGGCGTAAACCGTCCGATGTCGGGCGGCGGCATCCCCGGCGCAGCCGTGCAGGTAGACCCCCAAGGGGGCTGCCTGCCAAACGGGTTGCTGCTGGGCCTGCTTTTGGGCGGCCAGCGCCCCGATGACGCCACTGAGTACATCACCACTTCCGGCGGTGGCCATGCCCGGATTGCCGGTGGGAGAAATCCAAAGAGGTTGGCTTTCCGATGCTGCGCCTGAGGGTTCGTTCGATGCCTGAGCCTGCGTCGCTACTAGGGTGGCCGCTGATTTCATCACCACGGTGGCTTTATAGCGTTCTCGGGCCGCTTGGGCGGCTTGCGGCAAATGGGCAGAGACGGCGGCATTCTCTCGGTGCAGCAGGCGAGCGCATTCCCCCACATGGGGCGTCAAAATAAAATGTTCTGATAAAGCCATGGTCCGCTCGGCCAAGGCGAAGAGGGCATCGGCATCCACAATCACCGGGAGAGGCAGGGTCTGGAAGTGGGCTAGTAGGGCTTGCACGGCCGCCAGAGTTTCCGGGGCTCGCCCCAGTCCAGGGCCAATGACAATCGTGTTATACCGTCCATTGGCCAAGGCTTCCTGAATGGTGGCCACCGAGGCGGCTCCCAGTTCATGCGCATCCGGTAAAGGCAGGCGCATAATCTCCGCCCGGCAAGGCACTTGGCGAAACACGCTGGGCATACTGGCCAGCGTGACCAGTCCGGCTCCGCAACTGGCCGCCGCTTCGGCGCATAAAACGGCCGCCCCGGGCATGGCTTGGCTGCCGGCAATCACCAGCACATGGCCGTACTGGTACTTGTGGCTATCAGGTTTTCTCTGCGGAAGCCACTGCCGAGCGTCGGTGGGCTCAATCAGTTGGTAGGGGCTGGGTTCCTCCTCAATCAATCGGGGAGGAATGCCAATATCGGCCACGATCACCTCACCGGCGCACCCTTTGCCCGGATACAGATATAGCCCCGGCTTGCCCACGGCAAACGTCACGGTTTGATGGGCTTGAACCGCTGTGCCCAGTATGGCCCCACTTTCACTATCAACGCCGGAGGGGATATCCACGGCCAGCACCCAGCATGGCGCTTGCGCCTGCCGGGCGTTGATGGCTTCAACCAGTTGGGCTTCGAGTCCGGCGATAGTGCGACTGAGGCCACTGCCAAACAGGGCATCCACGATAAAATCCGCCGCCCCAATCCGGTTGAGGGCCTGTTGGGGCTTTTCAGCCGCTGGCAGGATCTCGATGGGCAGGCCCAGCAGCAGCTTTTCCAGATTCTCCAGGGCCTCGTTCCGGTACTGCGTGCCGGTGTAAATGACGGTCAGTTGGGTGTAACCGGCCTCATACAATTGGCGGGCGCACACAAAGCCATCGCCGCCGTTGTTACCGGGCCCACAGACAAGAATCCCCCGCTGGCCGGGTTTTGTATGCGCCTGAACGATGTTGGTCACCTGCTGACCGGCGGCTTCCATCAGCTGTTGGGGGGAAACCCCCGCTTGCAGGGTGGTTTGGTGGTCCACGTTGCTGAGGTTGGCAATGAGTTTCATCGGTTTTTGGAACCTGCTTGCTGGCTGAGACGTCATTGCCATAACGCTACCATAAGTGTGCCGAGTTCAGTCTGCCGAGTTGGTCAGGGCAGCGATGGATAGAAGCCTTCCCGCCGGGGATTTCGCTGATTTTTGGCGCAAGGGGCTGGCCAAGGCTATAATAGGGGAGAGTTGTATGTTGAGAGTGAACAGGACGGGCGCGGAAATGTGGAAAAAACAGCACGGTCAAGTGTCAAAACCAATGGCCATCAAGGCGGGACTGGCTCTGGGCTGGCTGACGCTGGCCGTCAGCGTGTTTCTGTTGACCGGTTCCCAGGCGGACTGGACGCCTCAAACCAACTACATCGACGCGGATCTGATCCGGGTGGGCATCAGCGATGACAGCATGACCACGCTGGAGTACCCCCGCACCCAGATTTCCGCCACCGGCCCCTTTGTCATTCGGGATAAGAACACGGGTGTCTCCGTTTTGAGCGGCAAGGCGGGGGATGTGGTCACCATTACCGTCGATGGAAACGGGTTTTATCTTAAAAGCAGCGGACTGAATGCGGTAACGCCTATCCCGGCCGTGGGGGGAACGGCCAACCTGAATTTGCTGGCCGTTCCCCCCACGGTGCCACCGGCTGCGGTGATGCCGGTGCCGGGCCCTTTGGTGGCGGCCCCTATTAACGATCGGGATCGGTTGAAAATTACCAACATCACCCGGCGCAAGGAGGTCCCTGAGTACCGTGGCGTGTTTGAGATTGTGCGAGCCGCCTCGTCGCCCAACAAGCTGACCGTGGTGGATGTGGTGTCGCTGGAGGATTACCTGAAGGCCGTGGTGCCCAATGAATTGCCCATGCGCTACGGGCTGGAGGCGGTGAAGGCTCAGGCGGTGGCCGCTCGAAATTATGCCATTCGCCCCCGGGAAAAGCCCTGGAAGACTTTTGATATCTGCGATTCCCAGTTGTGTCAGGTGTACTTGGGCTCTCAAACGGAAACCCCCGGCAGCAATCAGGCCATTGCCGATACCGAAGGGCTGGTGGGCCTGTACAACGGCGATCCTATTTTGGCTCTGTTCAGCTCTTCCCACGGGGGCGTGGCCGAGAACTACTCTTACGCCTTTTCCGATCCCACCACCAAGCAGTATCCAGCCCCCCCCATCGCCTATCTGCAAGGCGGGCCGGATTTGCCCTTGCCACCCGGTCTGGACTTACGAACCGAGGCGGGCGCCCGCAAGTTCTGGACGGATGGCAGTATGCGCAGCTTCGATGTGGAATCGCCTTACTATCGCTGGGAAAAGCGCTGGACTCGCCCTGAGCTGGAGGCAGCCCTCAATCAGGGTTTGCTGGCCGTATCCAAAGACAATTCCACCAAGGCTTTTGTGAGTCCGTTGTTCAAGCCCGGTGACAGTATTGGGGTGTTTAAAGGGGTGCAGGTGCTGGAGCGGGGGCTGTCGGGCAAGGCCATGGTGGTGGCCATCCAGGGCAGCCGAGGCACCTGGATGGTCAAAAAAGAGTTTCTGCTACGCAAGGTCTTTAGCAACGGCGGCAAAATGTTGCCCAGTGGGAACGTGGTTTTCACCCCGCAGAAAGATGCCAAGGGGGCTATCGTGGGCCTGATTGCCAACGGCGGCGGTTTTGGGCATGGGGTGGGCCTCAGCCAGTTGGGGGCCAGCTGGATGCACAAACACGGCTACCGCTTCCCGCAAATCGTGCAGCACTATTACCGGGGGGTCAGTTTGGGGTCCATTCCCGTTTCGGTGGGCTCGAATCCGATCAACAAGCCGGTGATGACCCGCTTTGACGTACATCAGGCCAAGGGCACCCTGTGGATTCAGGAGGGCGATTCGGCGGCCAGTTTGCCCAGCAGGCAAGGCCCCATTGAAATCGAGCTGAACGGGAAGAACCTGAAGCTCTCCCCCAGCGGATTTCGTTCCGGCATTGCCGTGGATGGCTACCTGAAGGCGGGAACACTCAATAATCTCCTGCTATTCCCGGATCGGGAGCAGCCCCAGCGCAAAATCAAGGCCTGGATCGAGTTGTATCCGGCTCAAAACGGCTCAACACTCGCCAGTCGATAGTAGTTGCTGCTAGTGACTGACCGCAGGGATGGCGTCCTGATCTTCCCAAGCCTCCGGCTTGGGCCACACGCCCGGATTTTGACCCGTCCCCGTCAGCGGGGCTGAATGCAGGGCGGGTGCGCCACCCATTCCGGGCGCGCCGTTTTGCGGAGCCAGCGGCATCACATCCAGATTGGATACGGGTTGATCGGCGGGAGAGCCGATGACCACGTTTCTGATGCGCAGTCGATTGAGTTTGACCATGCCTGTGGCTGTTTTTAAGTCCAGCTTGAACTTATCTAGGTAGACAATTTCGCCAAAATAGCGTTTTTTGCGGTTGACTTCAACCACATCGTGCCGGTTGGTCAGCTGAATGCGATGAATGTTCATTTTGCTGCCAAAGTTGCTGTCTTCCCGAAATTCGATGAGATCGCCGGTGACCCGATCCAGCTTGCCCTGAACCAGCTTGCCGTTCATAAAGTGCATCACGTCCGCCTGACTGGGAGGGGCGCAGGTGGTCAGCAGGGCCAGCGCCAATGCCAGTGTTAGGCCAAGGGCTTGGGGAGTCTTGGGGAGGTTCGGCATCGGCAAATGCTCCTGTGGGTTGCTGCGGGTTGGGTGCAAAGGCTTTGCCTTCCAGTCTAGGGAATTCGGTGGCTTACGGCATCGGTCGCCTGTAGGACTTCATTTTTCCTGAGGCCGGTTTCTCTTAAGTTTGAACTGCTTGGGTGACTGTGCCCCAAATGCCAAAACGCCCCACCAATGAAGGGGCGGGGCGTGGTGGTTTTTAGCGTCGATGGTGGGTTACTTTTTCTTTTTGGGGAACGCCGCAGGCTTGGCCTTGGGGGGCTGCCGATCGCTGGGCTTTTTGGGGGTACCTTTAGCGGCCCCTTTTTTGGCCGGGCTTTTCAAGGGGGCGGTGGCTGGCGCTTTGGCCACTTTGGCTTTGGGAGCGGCTGTTTTGGCTGCCGATTTGGGAGCGTTTGCTTTTCCGCCGCCCAGACTGGCATCTTCATTCAGCAGGTACTGAACGATGGTTTTCACGGAAACCCCGGTGGCCTTCTCGTCCGGGGTCATATCGGCTCCGGCGATGTCCATGTGCGCCATCGGCAATTCGCTGGGCGCCCCGCTCATCACGAAGGCCGCCGCAGTCTGGGCACCCCGGTTCTTGCGCTGCGAGGTGTTGATGATATCGGCCCCATCCAGCTTGCTTTTGATGTTCTCAAAGTCGTCTTCGGTCACATCCAGGGTCTGAATGGGCTCGCCCTGAGAGCGCCCGGCAGCGGCGATGCGATCCCGCAGGGCTTCGTTGTTGCCCATCAGGGCAATATAGGAACCCACGGCCACGGAAGCGGCCCCGGTCAGGGTGGCAATGGTCAGGATCTCTTCCGGCTTGCCTTCAGCGGCTTTGGCCACGGCATCGATTAGGGTCAAGCGACCTTCGGCATCGGTGTGGCGAATTTCCACTTTTTTGCCGCAGGTGGTATTCACAATGGAATCTGGAATCATGGCGTCGCTGTCGATTTTATTGGGGGTGGCGGCCAGATAGGCGGTCACTTCAATGTTTTGCGGCTGCAAGGCGGCCATGGCCTGCATGGTACCTAGCGCTACCGCCCCGCCAGTCATATCCCCCTTCATGGTCACCATATAATCGCCCGGTTTGACCTGATAGCCGCCGGTATCGAAGATCACACTCTTTCCCACAATGGCGATTTTCTTTTTGGCCTTACCCGATTTGGGGGCGTAGTGCAGGCTGATGAATTTGGGCGGATCGCTGGCCAGAGAGCCCTTGGCCACGGTGAAGAAGCAGGGCATGTTTTTCTCAATCCAGGCAACGCTGTTTTGTACGTTGACCTTGATGGCGCTGTTTTTGCCAATGGTTTTGGCGTGTTCCACCAGGGTGTTGGTGCTTTTCAGGTTGGACGGGTGATTGACCAGATCTTTCACCAAACTGCGGGCTTCCGCCAGGGCTTGGGCTTGCTGCAAGGTGCTTTCCAGTTTTTTAGCGCTCAGTAAAATCACGCTTTCCAGCTTGGGGCCGGGCTCTTTGGCTTCCATGGATTTATAGGTGGCCTGAAAAACGGCATCCACCGCCAGAGACACCGCCGCTTCCGTGCTGAGTTTCTCCGTGGCTTCAGGCAATAAAATGGCGGCCGCTTTAAAGTCTTTCAGCCCCAACAATCCGGCCAGCGCCTTGTGGGCGTTGGCTTCCCAGTGGCGGGGCAGCACTTTGTCCGCTTCTCCCAACCCCACCACAACCAGTCGGCGCGCGCCCAGCTTGTTGGCGGAAGATTGCCGCACGGTCAGCGTTTTGCCTTTGCTGCCGTCAAATTTTTCTTCGGCGGCAATGGCCTCAATCTCGTCCTTCAGGGCTTTGTCCAAGGCAATGGGCCACACAATGGAGGTTCTGGGATCGACTTCCTTGGGGCTTTTGCCCTTGCTGTCCGCAGAGGGGGCAGGCTTTTTGAATACGGGAATGATCAGGCCATCGGCCTTGATGCTGGTGGCTTTTTCGCTGGAAAAACTGAAACGGGTTTTGGCTGACCCCATGAGCAACTCTCCTAACTCTTCAATACAGGCCCAATAAAACGCCCTGAAATAAAACCGGTTACAGGCCGACACCCCTTAAACCCCGGGGTGCCCAACGGCTGCAAGTATCCCTATTGTACCGGATGACAGCGGCTTTGGCCCAGTGCATTTTAGGCAAACTAAGGGGAAGGGGATGCCTCCAACTGCTGTTGCAAGCTGTGACGCACGGCGTTCACCAAGGGGTCAGGCACTGGGCGGCCACTCCACAGCTCAAAGGCGCAGATACCCTGATAAATCAGCATGTCCAGCCCATTGAGACTCAAGCGGTTTCGCTGGCTGGCCTGTTGCAGCAGTTGGGTTTCCAAGGGGCGATAAATCAAATCGTAGACCCAGCCGCTTTCGGGCAGGCTATCCAGCAAGGCCGGGCGGAGGGGGCAAGTCTCAATCTGGGGGTACATACCCACCGGGGTGGTATTAATCAGTCCGGCAAAGCCCGATAAATCATCGACCGTCTCCAGGGCCACCAGATTGAGTCGGGTGGGACTGTTCAGCGTTGTTTTGATGAGTTGGCCATCGCTGGTAATGGATAGGGCTTTGGCCGGATTGCGCACGGCAAAGGTAATGGCTTGTGTGCGGGCTTCAATCAGGCCGGTCATCACCGCTCGGGCGGACCCCCCGGCCCCCAGAATGAGCAGGTGACTGTGGGGAAGCGCTTCCCGCACCTGAGGGGGTAGGCTGCGCATAAAGCCTGCGATATCGGTGTTGTGTCCCCTGCGCTTGATGCCGCCGTTATCCGCCTGCGTTTCAAATACAATGGTATTGACCGCCCCGGCCAGTTCCGCCTGCGGACTGAGCCAGTCCATTTCCTGCATCACAGCCACTTTGTGGGGAATGGTCACATTCAGGCCCCGCAGACCTTGTTGCTCCAGTTCCCGCAGTCGGGTCACCAGTTGCTCGGGCGGCAGCTCGTATTTGGCGTACTCGCCCGCCAGCCCCAAGCCCCGCATGAGTTCCGCATGCAGCAGCGGAGAGAGGCTGTGAGTGAGGGGGTAGCCAATAATCCCCAGTTTCAAAAAGCTCATGGGCGTTGATTTTTGTTAATTTATACTGCGGCGGCCGCTTTTTGAGAAAGGGCGTTCAGGGCCTGCTCCAAATCCGCTTTGAGATCGGCCACGTCCTCAATGCCCACCGACAGTCGAATCAGGTTGTCGGTAATGCCCAATGCCTGACGTACCTTGGGATCCACGGACAGGTGGGTCATCAGGGCGGGATGCTCAATCAAGGATTCCACGCCGCCCAGACTTTCCGCCAGGGTGAACACTTTCACGCTTTTCAGCAGCTTGCGGGCTTCCGCTTCACCGCCTTTCACCCGAATGGAAATCATGCCACCGCCCGCTTTCATTTGCTTTTGGGCCAGGGCGTGTTGCGGGTGGGAAGGCAAGCCGGGGTAGAACACCGCTTCCACGGCTTCGTGCTGTTCCAGATACCGGGCCAGCTCCAGGGCGCTGGCGCAATGGGCGTCCATGCGCAAGCCCAGGGTTTTCAGGCCCCGCAGGGTCAGCCATGAGTTGAACGGATCGGGGTTGGCCCCAATGGTGTTTCGGTGAAAGCGGATGGCATCATTCAGGCTGTCATCCTTCAACACCAAGGCCCCACCGATGACATCGCTGTGCCCGCCAATATACTTGGTGGTGCTGTGCAGCACGATGTCCACGCCCAGTTCGATGGGCCGTTGCAGGTAGGGGCTGGCAAAGGTGTTGTCCACGCAGGTTAAAATGTTGTGCTGTTTGGCGATTTGGTTAATGGCCGCAATGTCCACCAGCTTTAACAGCGGGTTGGTGGGGGTTTCCATGTACACCATTTTGGTGTTGGGTTTAATAGCCTTTGCTACGTTTTGCGGATCGGTCATATCAATAAATTCAATGTCCACACCGTATTTGGCCAATACTTTGGTGGTGTAGCGGAAGGTGCCGCCGTAAACGTCATCCCCAATTAGCAGGTGATCGCCGGGCATAAACAGGGCGTTGCACATGGTGACCAAGGCCCCCACGCCACTGGCAAAGCAGTAGCCGTGCTGGCCGCCTTCCAAATCCGCCAGAACACCGGCCAGGGTGTCTACAGTAGGGTTGCCGCAGCGGGAGTAATCCCAGCCCTTATGCACCCCAGCGTCTTCCTGGGCGAAGGTGGAGGTTTGGTAGATGGGGTTGATGACCGCCCCGGTGACGGGATCGGGATGTTGGTGGCTGTGAATGGCGATGGTTTTGAACTGCATGGCAAAACTCCTGTTTAAATCGGGTGGTGCCCATACTGTACCGCAAACCCACTAATAGCGTTAGCGGGGCAGTCGAATGCCCTCAATGTCATACTGTTCCATAAAGCTATCAAATTCGACTTCAATGGAGGGAGCAGTATTAAAGGGGTTTGCCAGCACAATGGTTTTAGGTGTGGATTTGTCGAGGCGAACGGAATAGTAATGGGCCTCATCAAAGGGCTTGGCCGTTACAATGTCCAACTCTTCCTGAGTTTGGGCGTGTTGAATGTACTGCCGGAACTGCTCAACGCGTTCATCGTGTTTAAATTCAAATTTGCCAATCCGGTGATCTGCTTGCCAGGGGAGGAGTGTTTCTCTGCGAACACCGTTAACAATATCGACAGCGATCGGCTGTCCAGCGGCGTTCCGTAGAACACCTTCTGACTGGCTGCGAGCATTCTGGATATTGATCACTTCGTGATCGGGGCCAAAGATTCGGGCCAAGGCATTTTTGGATTCATCCTCTTCTCCAAAAATGGGATTGGGAATTTTGGAATAAGCACACTCTAAAATGCTTACGCCTTCGCACTCTGATTTTACGCCAGGAACATCGTCACCATTGGCTAAGCGGAGACGCCCTAATTCTCCCGTGCTGACGATAACGGGTTGTGGCTGCCCCGGAAATGTGACCGCATAGCCATCCGGGGTTCGGGTGATCTTGATTTTCTCCAGAATCTGCTTGCCTTGGGGATGATGAAAAATGGCATCCAGAGATGATAGTAAATAGCAGGTGTTGCCGCTCTGTTGCCGAAACTGAATGTCGGTTAACTCCGGCCCGAACAGTTCTTCCATTAGAGCGGGTGATGTGGTGTTGGCGACAGAGCCGGCTTGAGAAACTTGGGAGCTACTGGCGGCTTGGGGGGTGGGCGTTGGCCGATTTGTTATCTGGTTTGGGGCTAATTCGTTTTGTTGAGCGTGCAGGTTTTGTGCCAGCGTTGCATCGCTTGAGATTTGAATTACTCGATTGAGTTCCCGAGCCTCCAATTTTTCCTGAGCCAGCCTTCTAGCGTCCTCTTCTCTGGCGCTGATTTCTGACCGTTCGATGGCCGTTTGCAGGTCAAGATCTTCTGGGGTTTTAAGGAGTGGCTTGGCCTGAGATTGGACAGCCGGGCTCTCGGGGATTGGTGGTCTTTGCGGGTTGGGGCGTGTCTTTAATACCAAAGGCGGTGGCGTTACCGACGGACTTGGATCCGCCGGGGCCGCGAGTTGTACTTCAGCGCTGACGGCTGGCAGGGTGGACTTGGTGGATGGGTCATGGTTTTGACTTGGCGAGGGGACTGGGCCGGTCGTTTCGGTGGCTTTGGGTGAGGTTTCCGGGGTTTTGAACCACGACAGGATAATTTTAAAGGGCGAAATCAGGAATTCCCACAGCCGCAGAGCGCCCTGCTTAATGCGCTCCCAAGGGGAGGGTGTTGCTACTTCTTGGCCGAACCGAACTTTGGGGGTGGTACCAGCGGCGGCTTTCTGAATTTTTTGAGGGTTTTCGGCAGGCCGGATGGCCTGTGTTCTGGGGGTGTAGGTTTGCTGGGTAGATGAAATCATGCCGGGCCAACTGTCCTTGCTGAAGACTGTCCTGAAGTGTCATCAAGCCCATTAAAACCGGTCTATCCGCATTGTTGCCCGCGGGCGTGTAAGTAAATTGTTGCCCGCGGGCGCGTAAGCGGTTTCCAGCCAGGCTACAGCAGGCCCTGTTCTTTCATCCAGTCATCGTTGTAGATTTTGGAAATGTAGTTGCGCCCGTTGTCGTGCAGCATAATGACGATGGTCTTGCCCTTCAGCAGCTCTTTATCGCGTTGCAAGAGCTTACGGGCGCTGGCTAGCACCGTACCGCAGGAGCCGCCCACCAGCATGCCCTCTTCCCGGGTGATGCGCCGGGCCTCTTCAAAGGACTCCTTGTCGGTAATGGTGAACATCTCATCCACCACTTTCACGTCAAACACCTGGGGCCAGAAGTCGTAGCCGATGCCTTCTACCAGATACTGGCCGGCTTCTCCGCCGGAGAAGATGGAGCCTACCGGATCGGCCCCGATGACTTTAATATTGGGGTTTTTCTCTTTTAAATAGCGAGAAGTGCCGGTAATGGTGCCGCCGGTGCCCATGCCGCACACAAAGTAATCCAGCTTGCCCGCGGTTTGCTCCCAGATTTCCGGGCCGGTACTTAGGTAATGCGCTTCCGGGTTACCGGGGTTTTCATACTGGTTCAGCATGTGGGTGTTGGGGCGTTCCCGGGCGATGCGCTTGGCGATTTCAATGTAGTTATCCGGGTGATCGTGAGCCAGTTCCGTGGGGGCCAGAATCAGTTCCGCGCCAAAGGCCCGAATCAGACGGCGTTTCTCTTCGCTCATCTTCATGGGCATTGTAATGACCAGTTTGTAGCCCTTGGCCGCGCAGACCATGGCCAATCCCAGGCCGGTGTTGCCGCTGGTGGGTTCTACCAGCGTATTGCCGGGCTTAATGCGCCCTTCTTGCTCGGCCCGTTCAATCATGCGCAAGGCAATACGGTCTTTCATGGAGCCATTGGGGTTCACAAACTCCACTTTGGCCAGCACGGTGGTCTCCGGGAACTCGCTGAACACCCGATTCAGGCGTACCATGGGGGTGTGCCCGATGGCCTCGGTAATGGAATTGCACACGCCTGCGTAGTGGGTGGGCTGGTGCTGGGCGGAAGGGGTGCTGGAAATGGACATGATTCAAAGACCTTTTATTGGGACTAAATTATTAGGGCTTATTGAGTTGGGCATATGATGTGTAGTGGGGGAGTAATTCGTTGAGCCAGTGGGCATTAAGGGCTTCTCGGTCAAATCTGAATTAGTGTGCGACTATTCTAGCAAAAACAAGTTGCAGCGTTGGTGTGCCCGATTGCGAAACTCGCTGTACTCAAACAATTACAAGCGGCTTGAGAAGGGGTACTGATTCTAAAAATCAACTGGCGGTGTCCTGGCAAAAACACAGACCGTCAGTGCGTTTGGGGCAAGGGGTGGCGTCAAATTTCATCCACGGATTTTTAAAGCAATCCCGGCTGTAGACATAACTTTTGGCAAAATCGGCCAAGGCCTCAGGAGACATATCCTGTTCCGCCGCCAGGCAATCCAGACAAAACAACTCTTCTTCATAGTTCAGGGCCAGATTCATCAGCTGAACCCGCTCGCACACCGGCGCCCCGCAGCGGTCACAGGTGTAGTCAAAAAAGTGGATGGGCAGGGGAGTCATCATAACGGCATCATACCAAAAAGAGAACGGGCCGAAAGCAGGAGTGACCCACTCTTTTGTGTTCATATCGGTTTGTAGAGCGGTATTTTTAACCCCGCTGGCAAGACCCCTATGTTCGGCATACAATACAGCCATGGTGCGTTTTTGCACCCGTTCGCCTCAGATTTCTGGCTCATATAAGGAGTGATCGTCCCCATGAAACCCGAATTGCAACCCGTGTTTGCCGGTAAAAAAGTGGCCTTTATCAGCGTATTCGATAAACAGGGGCTGGAGCCGCTGGCTCGGGCGCTGAGCGAGCGTTACGGCTACGTTATTTTATCCACCGGAGGCACTAAAAAGTTTCTGGATGAGCGGAATATTCCGGCCATTGAAAGTTCTGAAATCACTGGCTTTGGGGAGCTATTGGGCGGTCGGGTGAAAAGCCTGCACCCGGAAATTTTCGCCGGTATTCTGGCGGAATCCAAAGACCGGCAAGATAAAGACACGGTTCCGTTTGCCGTGGACGTGGTGGTGGTCAATCTCTATCCTTTTGAGGCGGAGCGGGATCGTTTCGCCCAGGAGGAAGATTCGCAAGATCCCCTGCACATGCTGCACTTTGTGGATATTGGCGGCTCGGCCCTGATTCGGGCGGCGGCCAAGAATTATCCGCTGGTCAATGTGTTGGGCAGCCCTGCCCAGTACGAGGGCTTTTTGGCGGAAATGGAACAAGGCAACGGCAGCACCTCCCTGAGTTTCCGTAAAAAACTGGCCGTAGAGGCCTTTGCCCAGTCTTCTTACTACGATGGTCTGGTTCAGCGTTACCTGATGAGCCAGTTGAGCAAGCCGGAAGCGCAAACCGCCTTGCCGGACGCTCTGACTCTGCCGCTGTCCAAAATTACCGACCTTCGTTACGGGGAAAACCCCCATCAACAGGCGGCCTTGTACGGCTTGGCCAAACGCCACGTTGATTTTGAGTACCTGCATGGCAAAGAGCTTTCGTATAACAACATTCTGGACATGCAGGCGGCCTGGAATATCGCTACGGAATTCAACGAGAATCCGGCTTGTGTGATTGTGAAGCACAACAACCCTTGCGGGGTGGCCATTTCCACCCGCTCTGTGCAAGACGCTTTTCAGCGGGCTTTGGATACCGATCCGCTGAGCGCCTTTGGCGGGGTGGTGGCCTTTAATCAGCCGGTCACCGAGGCGGCGGCCAAGCTGATGAAAGATATTTTCCTGGAAGTGATCATCGCCCCTGATTTTGAACCCGGCGCCTTTGAGCTGTTATCCACCAAGAAAAACCTGCGGCTGGTCAAACGGGACTTGCCCGAGTTGAAAGTGGGCCAGACCGATTACAAACAGGTGGCAGACGATCTGTTTTTGGTGCAAACCGTGGACGAGAAAAAAGCCAAGCTGGGCAATATGGGCTTTCAAATCGCCACCGAGCAAAAACCGACCGATGCCCAGTTGGAAGACATGGTATTCGCCTGGAAAATCGTCAAACACGTCAAATCCAACGCCATTGTGTTGGCTAAGGACGGTAAAACGGTGGGCATCGGTGGCGGGCAAACCTCCCGCATCGGGGCCCTGGAAAGCGCCCTCAAGCTGGCCTGCGATCAGGCCAAGGATGCGGTGCTGGCCTCCGACGGGTTTTTACCGCACGAGGATAATATTTACGCCGCCGCTCAGGCCCGTGTGGGGGCTATTATTCAGCCCGGCGGCAGTGTGAAAGACCCGGAAGTGATCAAGCTGGCCAACCAGTACCACATCGCCATGGTTACTACCGGGGTTCGAGAATTTCGTCACTAGTTGTTTTTGAGGGGGCTTTGCCCCCTTTGGAGCATGCTTTCCTCAAGGGGCGTTGCCCCTTATACCCCACTGGCGGGGGAACAGAGTCCAGCACCAGCGCTGTCCCCCCTCCAGACCTCCCCATGCCAAGCCCCCTTGTCTTGCGTAGCCCTGTCATTCCCGCAAAGGCGGGAATCCAGAAAAACCAGCAAGCCTCAGCAAGTACTCACTCTAATCCCTTGCGTTGTATGGTTAAATCGTATTGTCATTCCCGCTGAGGCTAGAATCCAGGGGTTTTTGTGCGCGTCTTTGTGTTGAAAATCAGTCCTATACTGGAAATCGACTGCTACAGAGACTCTGCGCTGCCGTTCTCTGGTTTCTTGGCACCAAGCGTCGGCCCTCGTCCCCGCTGACGGCGTACCCCAATCACATCGTTGATCTGGCAAATGGCATCCCGCACCCGGTCCAGATGCTTCAGGCTCTCCACATCCAATGTCAATTCAATGGATGCTGTGTGATCCGGTAAAATTTTCACCTTGGTATTGGACAGGTTGGCGTTGCAGTCGGCGATTTTGGTCAAAATATCCTTCAGCACCCCAACCCGATCAATGACCTGAATGTCCAGCTTCACGGAATGCTTGGTCTGGTTCTCGCCTTCCCAACTCACGTACATGCGCCGGTTGGGGTTGGAGTGGGCCAGATTATCGCAATCATCCCGGTGGATCATGACCCCACGGGAACGGGTCACCACGCCGATAATACCCTCGCCCGGCAGCGGGTTGCAGCATTTGGCGTTCTGATACATCATGCCTTCCAGCCCTTGAATGTCCTGTCCGCTTTTGACCAAAGGGCGTTCCTTGCGGGAGGCAAAGCTGTGCAGCATCGGATCAAAATCGGTGCTGGGGCCTTTTTTCAGTCGGTTGGTGACCCGGTTCAGGTTGACCTCCCCGTAGCCCAGGGCGGCCAATAAGTCATCCAGGCTGGTATAGTTCAGCTCCTCGGCGATCTTGGCCAGTTTGCCGCCCCGCAAGGCCTCATCCACCACCGCCCGGGTCAGTTCCGCTTCCAGCAGCTTACGGCCCTGTTCCACATGCTCTTCCCGGTAGTGCTTTTTGTGCCATTGCCGAATGCGGGACTTGGCCGTCTGGGTCTGCACGAAGTTAATCCAGTCCAGCCGGGGCGTGCTTTTCTTGCCGGTGATAATCTCGATGATATCGCCATTTTTGAGGGCGTTGTTCAGGGGCACAATGCGCCCGTTGACCTTGGCCCCGGTGCAGGTGTTGCCCACCTCCGTGTGGATGCGGTAGGCGAAATCCACGGGCGTTGAGCCCCGAGGCAGAACCACCACCCGCCCCTTGGGGGTGAAGACGAAGACTTCATCCCGGAACAGGTCCAGCTTGACCGAATCCACGTACTCCTTGGCGTCTCCGGCGTCCTCTTTGAGTTCCACCATTTGCCGCAGCCAGGACATCTGCTGTTCCTCGCCACTTTGGCTGGCCTCAGAAGTGCCCACTTCCTTGTATTTCCAGTGGGCGGCAATCCCGTACTCGGCGATGCGGTGCATATCCCAGGTGCGAATCTGCACTTCCAAGGGGCGCCCGTAAGGCCCGATGACGGTGGTGTGCAAGGATTGATACAGGTTGCTCTTGGGCATGGCGATGTAATCTTTAAAACGGCCCGGAATGGGGGTAAAGGCGTGGTGAATAACCCCTAACACCTCGTAGCATTCCCGCTCGCAATTGACGATGACCCGAACCGCACTAATATCGTAAATTTCCTGTACTTTTTTCTCTTGGGTCAGCATTTTTTTGTAGATGCTGTAGTAGTTTTTAACCCGCCCGTAAATTTTGGCCTCAATGCCCATGGCACTGAGTTGGTCCTTGATCTTCTCAATCACCAGCAAGATGGTGTTGGCCCGCTCATCGGTGGTGTCGGCAATCTCGCTTTCAATTTCCACGTAGCGATCCGGATCGAGATACTTCAGGGAAAGATCTTCCAGTTCCGCCCGGATTTTACCCATCCCCAGGCGGTTGGCCAGCGGGGCGAAGATCTCAATGGTCTCCGTGGCCTTTTTGATTTGCTTCTCCGGCTTCATGTGTTCGAGTGTTTGCATGTTATGCAAGCGATCGGCCAGCTTCAGCATGATGACCCGCACGTCATCGGCCATGGCTAAAAACATTTTGCGGAAGTTCTCAGCGTGGGCGTCCTCTTTGGAGGCGAATTCAAACTTGCCCAGCTTGGTGACGCCCACCACCAGCTTCAGCACCTCTTCCCCAAAGCGCTGCTCAATGTCTTCCGGCTTGCTGGCGGTGTCTTCCACCACGTCGTGCAGCAGGGCCGCCATTACCGTGGCCGTATCCACCGGAATGCCCGCCAGAATAATGGCCACATTCACCGGGTGAACAATGTAGTTCTCCATGTTCTTGCGGTACTGGCCCTCGTGCATGCGGCGGGCGTACTCAAAGGCGTCGGTAACCCGCTGCAGATCACTTTCCGGGCGTTCCTGGGCACGCAAAATGTCCAGTAACTGCGCAAACAGTTCATCTTCCTTCAGGATGCCGGGTTGTGGGTTCTGCACGGTGTGGAGTGTCCCTTTACTCAAACCTTATTATACGGCTTTCGTGACCGGATGAAACCCCTGCGCTTCAAGTCACCCGCGGAATGGGCGTGATTTTCCACAGGGCTTCCGGGTATAATCAGACCTATGCAACTCGACCTTTTCCTTTCCGCTATCGAAATTCTGGTGCTACTGGTGCTGATTGTGGCCTGTTGCGCCCTGTTTACCAACGCCATCGAATGGACAGGCCATCGCTTTAACTTGTCAGAAGGGGCGGTGGGCAGCGTGCTGGCCGCTGTGGGCACGGCCTTGCCGGAAACCCTGGTGCCCATTATCGCCATTGTCTCCGGGGTGTTTGGGCTGTCCCACCTCAGCGTGGAAACCGGGCACGAGATTGGGGTGGGGGCCATTTTGGGGGCGCCTTTTCTGTTGGGAACCCTGGCCATGTGGGTCACGGCCGCCGCGGTTTTCTATTTTGCGGCGGTGCAAAAGCGCAGCAGCCACCTGAAGTTTGATCACGGCCTGTTCCGCCGGGATTACCATTACTTTTTCCCCGCCTATCTGGCCGTTTTCGGGGCGGCCTTTATTCACGACACCACTGTGAAACGCCTGATGGCGGTGGGCTTGCTGATTTTTTACGGGGTGTACGTTTACCGTACCCTGAAAAAGGAGCATATCCCCGATGAAGACTTTGATCTACCGGCCCTGACCTTTGCCCCCAAGGTCAAGGAGCCCCAGACCTTTATCATTTTGGCCCAACTGGCGGCCAGCCTGCTGATTCTGCTGGTGCTGGTCCACTTTTTTGTGGAGGAAATCAACGATGTGGCCACCACCTTGGGCGTACCGGCCTTGGTACTCAGCCTGATTGTCACCCCCATCGCCACCGAACTGCCAGAGAAATTCAACAGCGTGGTGTGGATTAAGGCCCGCAAGGACAATCTGGCTCTGGGCAACATTACCGGGGCCATGGTGTTTCAAAGCTGCATTCCCACGGGCATTGGGCTGGCCTTTACCCCGTGGGTTCTCAATCAGCAGGGCATGCTCAGCGTGGGTCTGTGTTTGGCCTCCTCGCTGCTCATTTACCTGTGCGCCTGGAAGCAACCCCGTCACCTGCCGCAGGTGCTGTTTGCCAGCGGTATCTTTTACCTGATCTTCCTGTTTTATGCCGTGTACATGTGGGGCAAGTTGTAACACCCGATCATAGCCTTGTTTCTGGCGTGTCTGTGCGGGATGGCAGGGACAACCGCCAGGCTTGATGATAAAACTGAAAAACGGTTGATTTGGTCCTCAATCATGGTGTGTTCTTGAGAAAAGGAAGTCGCTTTATGAGTTTGTTCAGTCCCTTTCAGCTTCGAGAGGTGGTATTCAGAAATCGGGTGGGGATATCCCCCATGTGTCAGTACTCGTGTCAGGATGGCTTTGCCACGGACTGGCATCTGGTGCATTTGGGCAGCCGGGCCGTGGGGGGAGCCGGAATGGTTATGGTAGAGGCCACCGCGGTCTCCCCGGAAGGGCGCATTAGCCCGCAGGATTTGGGACTGTGGAAAGACGCCCACATTGAACCACTGGCTCGGGTGGCCCGCTTTATTCAGGAGCAAGGGGCGGTTGCGGCCATTCAAATCGCCCATGCCGGACGCAAGGCCAGCGCTGCGGCGCCCTGGAATGGCGGTCAGCCGGTGGGCATTGCGGAAGGCGGCTGGTCTCCCGTGTTGGCCCCCAGCGCCATTCCCTTCGATGAGGCTTCTCAAACTCCGCATGCCCTGACGGTGTCCGAGATTGAGGTGTTGAAAGCCGCGTTTGCCGCTGCTGCCCGTCGGGCCCTGAAAGCGGGTTTTCAGGTGCTGGAACTGCACGCCGCACACGGGTATCTGCTGCACTCTTTTTTATCCCCGCTGTCCAATCAGCGCACCGACGCTTACGGCGGTAGTTTAGAGAACCGTATGCGCCTGCTGTTGGAGATTGCCACGGAGGCTCGCCAGATTTGGCCGGAATCCCTGCCCTTGTGGGTGCGTATTTCGGCCAGTGATTGGGCGGACGGCGGCTGGGACGTGGATCAGTCCGTGCAGCTATGCCGGGAACTCAAAAAACGAGGGGTGGATCTCATTGATGTGTCCTCTGGTGGGGCGGTGCCGGATGCCAAAATTCAAACCGGACCGGGCTATCAGGTCCCTTTTGCCGAAGCCATCCGTCAGCAGGCGGAAATCCCCACTGCGGCGGTGGGCATGATTACTGAGGCTGAGCAGGCCAACGCCATTATTGAACAGGGGCAGGCCAATTTGGTGCTTTTGGGGCGTGAATCCTTGCGGAATCCTTACTGGCCCTTGCATGCCGCCCATCAACTGGGGGTGGCGCAGGCTTGGCCTCCGCAGTATGAACGGGGAAAGCCCCGGATACGCCAGTCCGTATAGCCATACAGGCATATAGCCATCGGCTCAGTATGCTGAAAGCCCCGTCTCTCATTGGAAAGAGGCGGGGCTTTGCTCTCGGTAGGTTAAGGAGAAAGTGAGATGAGGTTAAGGAGAAGTAAGGCGCTTTGGCTATGCGGGACTTCAGGAGGCGCTGCGCACTTTTTGCAGCATCTCGTCGTACTCGGCGGCGTGCAGGGCTTCCACCTTGCGCAGGGCTTTAAAGCGTTGGGCCGCCTTTTGGAAAATGCTGGCATGCTCCCGGGATTCGGCGGCCTGCTCCTGAAATTCAGCCACGGCAGTTGCATCTCCCTCTTGTAAGGCGATGCGCTCAAAGTCCGGGTACATGTGGTTGGCCTCATACAATTCGCCGTCCCGGGCCAGTTCCAGTAGTTTTTCCACGGTCATGCCCTGCTTGGGATACAGCAGTTGCAGGTGGGCAAAGGCGTGCCCGGTTTCCTGATTGGCGATGTTCTCAAACAGGGCGGCCACTTCGGCGTTGCCCAGTTCCCGGGCCAGTTTGGCGAAGTACAGGTACTTGCGGTTGGCCATGGATTCACCGGCAAAGGCGGCTTCAATGTTCTGGGTGGTTTGGGTGAGGGTTTCCGTTGGGTTCATGCTGGACCTCTTTCTTCTTACGGTGTGGGTTTCAGGAGGAGTGAGCGGGTCAATGCCTGTCTGGGGAGTGGGTGACAAGGGCCTGAATCAGGGTGGGGGCGCTGCCGGGGGGAATCAGGGATGCTCCGGTTTGGGCGGTTTTGGACTGTTCTGGGCCATGACCCCATAGAAGTTGACCTGATAGTCAGCCACACAGAACCCTTCTCCCGGGGCATTGAACAGGATTTGCACCCTGTCCCAGGGGATGTCGTGAATTTGCCCGGTATCCACATCTATAAAGTGGTGGTGATTGCTGACATTGGCGTCGTAGCGGAGGGCGCCGGGCTCTATCACCACGGTATTCAGGAGGTTGGCGTCCACCAGGGTGTTCAGGACGTTGTACAGGGTGCCTTTGGAGAGCCCTGGGAGGGCGTCTTTGACCGCCTCGTAGATTGCTTCGGCGGTGGGGTGGCTCTTGGTTCGCATCATAAACTCCATAATGACGGCCCGCTGCGGCGTGACCTTCAGGCCTCGCTTGTTCAGGAGTTGGCGTATTTGGGCGGTTGTCATCATGGTGCAGATGCTTTCAGGCCTTGAATGGGGTTTTGGAATGAATTAGTTTTATTTGATAATAAAACCTAAATCGTTCTTAATTCTTATTAAGAATAAGTCTAATCTAGGAATTTGTCAAGTTTGGAGGGGGAAGTCTTGGGGATTGTCGTCAGGGCTTTAGAAGCACTCAAGTGCCTGTCAGGGCCTTTTACGCCATGGATTGCGGCGGGTGGCTCAATTCCTGACTTTATGGGGCGTGTCGTTTGCCCATGTCCTCCAGACCGTGCATTGTTCTGCCGGGGGGATTCTGCTTCAATTGAGAATGAACCAGCGTTCTGGTTGTTGTGGTTCGTATCGCCTGAATTTTCCGGAAATGAGGTCCCAGAAATGAGTTTGTCCCCCTCCGATGCTGTTGAGCCTGTCTTGCCCCATGATTGGCGACAGTGGGTGGCTAAAAACCTGCTGCAAGGCATTCCCCCGGAGGAAGTGGTGCAGGTACTCGCCCAAAATGGCTTTTCTCAGGCGCTGGCACAGGCGGAAGTTGCGCTGGCCCTGAATCACCCCTATCTCCAGGGGGCGCAATCCCTGGCCCTGAAATTAAAAAAGCGGGATTGGGTGCTGCAGTGCCAGACCATTCTGACGGAGCAATCCCCCTATTACGGCGGGGTGGAGCGCCGGGAACGACTGTCTCGGGATGAATTTTACGAGGCCTACTACTACCGCAACCGCCCGGTGGTGATTACCGGCATGCTGAATCAGTGGCCCGCCATGAGTCGCTGGACGCCCGAGTATCTGAAGGCCGAATATGGCCATCTGGAAGTGGAAGTCCAGTGCGGACGCTCCAAAGACCCCAACTACGAGATTAACAGCAACCAGTACAAAAAACGCATGCCCTTTGGGGAGTACATCGATTGGGTGGAGAGTGGGCTGGAAACCAACAACTACTACATGACCGCCAACAACTCCGGGCATAACGCCACGGTACTAAAAGGTTTGTGGAACGATGTGCCGGTGATTACGGAGTACCTGAAAGACGATCCGGCCAACCCGGGCTTTTTCTGGTATGGCCCCAAGGGCATTATCACCCCCTTGCACCACGATTTGACCAACAACTTCATGGCCCAGGTCAAAGGGCACAAGCTGGTGCGCATGATTCCGCCTAGCCGCCTGCCGGAGGTTTACAACCACCTGCATTGCTATTCGGAAGTGGATTTGGGCAACCCGGATTATGAACGCTTCCCGCTGTTTGCCGGTATTCGCACCATTGATGTGATGCTGGCCCCCGGGGAAATCCTGTTTTTGCCAGTGGGCTACTGGCATTATGTGGCCGGGGTGGATATTTCTATCACCATGACCTACACCAACTTCATCCCCTTCAACAACTTTGGGGCCATCTACTCGACCTACGACTACTTTGACTAGGGTTTTGCAAGGCCCCATCGGTTCGTCAGGCCTGCTAGCCCGGTGGCTGGACGGGGCCTGCCCATTGTCTCTCCAGCGGTTGCCCAGGGGTGCCAGCCTTTATTTAAAGATTGAGGCGATTAAAGATTTAGGCGCGACCGGGATTTCCTGCTACTATGAGATTGGTAGATAGCTTGGTCTGGTGTTTTTAATCACCTTTTCTTCTCAAGGCGGTCCATGAACTTGAAAAACAGCCTTCTAAAAGCGCTTTTGGTGAATTTTCTTTTGCTCACGCAGCTGGGGGCAGCCGTTTTGACGGCTGGCGCCACCAACGTGCATAATCAGGCCCCGCACCGGGGGGCTTTGAGTCAGGCCGCTGGCTGGGAGGATGATTTTTCCAAGGGCTTTTTACTGCCCCGCCAGCGTTCCTACAAAAGTTTGAACCAGATCTATCAGTTTGAGCGGTCTCCCCTGGGGAATCGCATTCCGGTCCTGCTGGTGCCCGGTCGGGCGGAAGAGTTTCAGCACAACTCCTGGTGGCGGGCCATTCGTCAGGTGGCTCGTAAGGATTTGGCCTTTAACCGTTACTTCAAGCTGTACGTGTTTCTGTACAACTCCAAGGAAGAGCTGGATGTACAGGCCGAAGGGCTGGTAAAGCAACTGAAAACCCGCTTTGGGGACTTGCCCCCGTCGCAGCCCTTTATGCTGGTGACCTACAGCCTGGGCGGGGTGATCGCCCGGGAAGTGGCCAAAGACCCGGCGCTATTGAGCAAGATTGACACCATTATCGCCATTGCCGTTCCCTTTCATGGTTCCCCTATGTTCGATCCGGACTGGTTTAGCGAGTACCTGAACCCGCCTACCCGCTCTCCCCTGCGCCGCTTCTGGGATCGCACCCTGTACCGGGGGTATATGTTCAGTAAAAGCAACCTGACGCGAGGGCTGAACTGGGATAACTTTGACAGCTCCCGTCCGCAGTTTGATGCGGAAGAAAGCCATACGCTGGCGGGCGATCAGGTGACCGTCAGGACCAAGACCTATGAAGAGTATCCCAACGCGGATCTCATCCGAAAAAAGACCATTGTTTACGCCAGTTACCTGCAAAACGCCTACACCGATCCGGATCTCATCAACCCGAAAAGCGCCTTGAAAAAGTCCTTGACCCTGCCCCGTACGGCGGTGGATGCCGTACTGCCCTTTTATGGCTTTACCGTACACGGGGTACTGACCTATATGGGCCTGCAACTGGCCAATGTGCCCGCTTACACCCCGGAAGATCCACAGGGCAAGAATACCCTGCTCTACCGCTATAACGACGGGGCCATTCCCGTCAGCAGTATGCTGTTCCTGAAACCCAGCCCCAAGCCCTACAACGAGGACATCTGGGGGCTGATCAACATGGCCACGGTGCGCAACGTGCGGATTTTTCCCGGGCTGGATCACTTACACATCGGGGAGTACAGCATTGAGAAAAAGCGCCTGATTACCGCCGATCTGGTGCATCCGGAAGAGGGCAAGCGCTCCCCTCACCACTGGATTCTCTACGATCTGTTTCGGCGCATGCGGGAACTGAAGCTGCAAGAGTAGCGCTGCCGGTCGCTTTTCCGTGTTCTGGCTAAGGCGGGCTTTTGGCTAACGCGGTGGTGTTTCGAACGGGATGATACGATGATACTAAGATGGAGAGCGTCGGCCTTTCACACTGAACGGAGAACCCTGTAGATGACGGTGCCCACCCCGGTGCAAACCCTGGATTTAAGAACCACCAAGTGCCCGCTGAACTTTGTAAAAACGCGACTGGCGCTGGAAAAGCTCTCTCCGGGAGAGGTGCTGGAGGTGTGGATTCTGGCGGATAGTCAATCCTCGCTGAATATTCCCAACAGCATTCGTCAGGAAGGGCACACCATCTTGCGAGAGGACGCTTTGGCGGACGGCTTGCAGAAGCTGTGGATTCAGAAAGTCCAGTAACACCTTCATCCGGGAGCGGGGTGGCTTTGGGCGTGGGATGATGGCGGAGACCTGCTTGCCATGACTGGCCTGAATGTCATCACTTGCCTGCTTGCCATCACTGCCCGAGGCAGGGATCAGGGCGCTTCCCCCACAATCTCGTAGCCCAGCTCGGCCAGTCTGGTTTTACAGGCCGCTACCCAGCTTTGGTAGCCGCAGCCCTTGACCAGCAGGGCCATGGGGCTGGCCGGGTAATCCCGGCAAAAACCGGGACGATCCTCGTAAATCTGGCATCGCCGGTCCGGGCCAAGGTTTCGGCAATGGTAGAAGACCACTTGTTGGGCCTGCAAGGTGGTCTTGGTTTTTTGCTGTGTCACCATGGCCAGCACCCGGTCAATATGGGAGGGATCTTCCGGGTAAAAGTCCCGGGCCGCCTGATGGCTGGCATGGGGAACAAACACGCTGAGAAAGTCCCGGCTGGTTTCATCGCCCTGGGCTGCCTTGCTGAAGAGTTCCCACACCGGCACGCTGGGCACGGCCACCGAGCAGCAGGCCGCTTTCAGGTTACAGCCAGCGGGTTTGGCTACGCCGAGAATGCTCTCCCAGCTGGGTGGTGTCATGCTGCCCTCAATCTCCGTTTGACTGGCCGATTTGGTTAACTGGGTTTTATCCGGCAGCGATCCGGCTGTGATCCGGTGGCCAACTACGCTGCACGGGTGCAGAGTCAGTATACCTTGCCGCAGGCGGCCCGGCGTCCTCCGCATTCAGGAGGTGGTGGAAAGATTCCATTCCGGGCCTCTCTAGGAGGCCATTTCCCACTGTCGGGGCAGGCTGTCCTGACTGAAATCCTTGAAGTTGCTCAGTTGCACGAACTGGGCCAGCAGTTCGGGGTGGAAACTTTTATCGCCTTCCGACAACATGATTTTAATGGCCTTGCTGCTGGGAATGGATTCCTTATAGGGGCGCTTGGAGGTCAGGGCGTCATACACATCGGCGATTTTCACCAGATGCGAGTAGGGATGAATCTCATCACCCTTTAGCCCCAGCGGATACCCGCCCCCGCCGTACATTTCCTGATGTTGCAGGGCGGGCAGGGCAATAGGCTCCGGCAAGCGCAGCACTTCTTTAATGACCTTGTAGCCCAGACCGGGGTGCAGTTGCATGACTTCAAACTCTTTTTCGCTGAGGCGTCCGGTTTTAAACATAATATTCCGGGGGATCATCAGCTTGCCCAAATCATGCAAAATGGCGGCCAGGGCAATCTCCCTGACTTCCGCCTTGCCGAATCCGGCCCGGATGGCCAGGGCGATGCTCAGGGCCGTCACATCCAGAATGTGGGAGTAGGTGTACTCGTCCCGCACCCGCACCTGACTGAGGTACTGAATCTGATCCACCTGGGAGGTGACCTCGGCTATCAGCTTGTCCCGGGCCACTTCGCACAGGGCGATATCGGGGGTGGCCCCCTTTTGCAGGCGCTGCCAGAAGTACCCAATGGACCCCAGAAAGGCCTGGGTCATGTCCTCACTCAACAAAGGCTCACTCGTGTTTTCCTGTTGGGCGTCCTGAGCTTCCGCCGGGGTTAAGCCCGTCGCGAATTGAAAGATATGTCCCTCGTGGTTGAAATGATCCAAACCCGGAAGGTCGGGCCATTCAGGGGCTGTGGCCCTTGGGAGATCCTGACTGTCCCGGTAGACGCCGACGTGTTTGAGATGTCCCCGCAAGTCATCCGTCAGGATGGTTCCAGCGGGATATAACCGCTCACCGGTCATAGTGTACAGGTTAAATTCCAGCGTGTTTACGCCAGCCAGTTCATTCAATGGAACTTTTACGAACAATTAGAAACCCTCTATCCGTTTATTGGCCTGGATGCTTGACCTTAAACACTGTGTGGAAAACGGATGCCAACCGGTGATTTTTTTTGACTATGAATGATTTCGGCAGGCCCACGGAAAAGTTGAGGGTTGGCTTTATAAAATTTAATTTTTGGTGGCGCTCACATAAACGGATTTTGGTGCATCCACTGTCCAGCCTGGGTAACACAGCTATACACCACATACACCATGGGTAAATCGGCCCCGGTGGCATGTAGCATCACGGCAGAGGCCAGTGTTCCGCTCTTCTCGTAGGTGTAGGCAAACAAAATACCGCCCAGCATGACGGCCACCGTCAGCCAGAGGGCCCAAAACGGGGTGCAGTAAGCCTGTAAGACCACCCAGTGCCAGGCTCCAAAAAAGAAGGAGGAAATCAGGTTGGCCTTGAGTGGGGTGGTGTAGTCTTTTAGCTCCTGATAGATGATGCCCCGCCAGAACATCTCTTCAAAAAAAGGATTGAGCAGTACAATGCACAGGGCCAGCAGCCAGAATTCGGTGTTGATGAACAGGTGGGTGGTTTGCATACGCTGATAGAACCACTCCCAGTCCATGTTAAAGCTGTTGGTCTGCCAGAAAACACCCAGAATAATCAGGTTCACCCCGATAGCGCCACTGAAAATCCAGCGGCGTTTGAAACGAAACGGCCAAAGGGGCGGTAAGGGCTTGTTGCGTATTAATAAAATGGGCAAACCGCAACCCAGAACTTCGTACATCAGGATGGTCAGCCGGTAATCCTTCAGAATATGCAATCCCAGCCACACCCAAAACCAGGGGGCCAGCATGGCCAGCGATAAAAACACCAGACGCAGGGGCTGGCCTTTGGCCGTCCAGTCGATGGGGCCTAGTTTTAGTTGGACCGGCTGGCGGTCAGACTCTCTTTCCATTGGCGCACGATGCTTTCCCGTTGGTCCAGCGGACAGTGGTAATCACACGCCTGGCTTACGACCGTAACGGCGTCGGTATTGAGGTTCACTTCTTTTCCGGTCTTGTCAAACAGGCACACCCCGGCGGTATTTTTCAAGGCGCCGGGCACATCGGCGGTGGGGTTAAAAAAGTTGCCGCAACTGCCGCAGGTCACAATGGTCAGCCCTCGGCCAATCAGTTTGGCATGCAGCTCGTAGAAGGCCTGATCCAGAATGCGGTAGGATTCCGTGGAAAAGGCGCTGTTTTTGTACTCCAACGTCAGGCGATACTGCTCCTGTCCTTCATCGTTGAAGGTGGTCAGGGTTTTCAATCGGCATTGAATCTGGTTGCGACCGTTGGAGAGGGGCACCGATTTTACGGTTTCCCGATTCTGGCGAGGAGGGGGTAACTCGGGCGTCCCCTCGGTCTCGGGTTCCGGGCGAGGTTCGGTGGCTCGGGACTTAACCAGTGACAGGGGTTTGGAAGCCTTGGGGGACAGGGGCAAGTCTACGCTGTCGTATTTCAGGGCGCTTTCCGGGCCCTGTTTCTTCAGTAGCCCTTCAATCAGGGCTTGTCCGTGACTTTCATCGTACAAGTCCGGCAGATGGTCCAGATCCTCGTTAAAGCGGGTGTGGCGAACTTTGCGGTAGCTGCTGCCCGCCGTCGGCATATCGGAGAACTGCCGTTTGAGCAGGTTGTAGCAGGACAGGGGGGAGAACAAGGCTCCCAGCGCGTAAGCCAGCGGGGTGAAAATGATCATGGTGGCGTAATCGGCGGCCTTGCTGCGGGCCACCACCAGTCCCATGACGTTCAGAACCAGGGTCAGGGCCGCGATAACACCCCAGAACAGGGGCTCTCCGGGGATAGGAATCAGGGTGAACTGATCCAGCAGGCCCAGGGTCAACACCATCAGGAAGGGCATAAAGTAGGGTGGGCTGACTGCGGCCAGCAGGTTTTCCACATGGTTCAGGTCAAAGCGCAGCAAGGTGCGGGTCAGCAGGGCCGGGCCGTAGGTGGTAATCAGGGAAAGCCGGTTGAACCAGGCCCCGGCGCAGCGGGTGAAGTACTCCTGGGCGTCCACCTGAGAGTCGGTGTAAACCACCACGTTGGGAGCCCAGGTGACTTTAAAGTTCTGCAAATTCAGGCGAATGGTATATTCCAGATTGTCGGTGTCCGTTCCCCGGCGGTAGGGAATCATCTCCAGCACTTCCTGCTTGATGGCCCAGCCGCTATCCAGCAACCGGCAGCTCATGCCCAAATGATACCGTCCGGCGTTGCCGATGCGGTTGAACACCCGGTTGGTCAGGCCAGATACTTGGGCCAATAGGGTTTCCGGGGGATTTTTCAGGGCGACGTAACCCTGTATGGCGAAGCTGTCCACGCCACGGGCGGCCACATTCTGGAAAAAGTCGCTTTTGACAATATCGGTGGGCTTGAGAAAGACGAACATGCCGTTGCCACCGGCTGCCAGACAGCGTTCAATCAGCCAGCCCAAGGCGTTTTCGTAACCGGGCTGGGCATCCGGATGCCGCCAGACTTTGACGTTGGGCCTTAAGGACTGGGGAATGAGTTCTTGCGCGGTGTCCTGCGAGGTAACCAGATGCACGGCCACCTTGCTGGCCGGATATTCCTGCTGATGAATGGCGTTGAGCAATTGCAACAGGGCCGGGTGATCGTTGGGATTCAGGAAGGGCACCAGCACCGACAGGTGAAAATCCTGACCCGGCTTGTAAAGGCGCTTCATCAGGTCGTGTTTGCGCCCTTGCTCGGCGGCCAGAATAACGATGAGTTGGCGAATGAGGAAATAAACCGTCAAAAATTCCGTTAAAAAAACCAGGGAGGAGGCCAGTACTGTGATTGAATTCATAAGGGTGCGGTTCGCTTCCGGTTCAATGGTCTCACTCAATGTATTCTACCCGAAAATCACCGTGCTTTTAAAGCGGCCTGCGCCGCCCGGGCTAGTTCCGCTTCAGGTTGCAGTTTCAAAAAGCGCTCAAAACAAGGCTGGGCTTGCTCGGGGGTTCCTTCTTGCTGGTAGGCCAGCCCCAGCAGAAACCAGGCCTCGGCATTGTCCGGGTTGTCCCGGGTGCGCGTGATTAGTTGGCTTTTGACCGCCGGTAATTGTCCGGCCCTGCGATAGGTGTCAATCAGGTTGCGGTAGTAAAGGGCAAAGGGCGGCTGGAGCCGGATGGCTCGCTGAAAGGAGGCGTAGGCGTTGGGGTAGTTCTGGGTCAGGCGATAGGCCATTCCCAGGTTGTTATAGAGGGAGGCGGCCATACTGGCATAGGGGTTCAGGCGAATGGCCGCCTTGAATTCCTCGATGGCCTCGTCATACTGCTGGCGCTCCATCAGCAGTTGCCCGTTGCGGGCGTGGGCAATGGCGTTGTCCTTTAAATCGTAAGCCATTCCCTTGGTGGGCGGCAGCAACAGGCAGGCCAGTAGCAGCCCGGCGACTACCGACAGTCGTTGCTGGGCAGGGTGGCGCTGAAAATGATGCTGGTTGGGGAATGACGGCAACATGGGGGTTCAGTCTGCGGGGTTGTGGCTGAGGTCCCCTATGGTATCGGCAACCCGGACTGGAACTTAAACGTTCTGAGCCCGTACCCCGGAGAAACCGCATCTTTACGAGATCCTCTCTCTATTTTACCCTTTCCCATTTTGCCCTGTCCCATGTTGCCCCCGTCCCATTTTATAACGTGGCGGAGGCCAGGGTGTCGGCGGGCAGGGTTTGTTGCATATAAATCCGCATTTCCGTGGAAATGGGCTGGCATTCCTGCGGACAATAATGCACGCTGTCCCAGCGCAAGGTGAGGTGCCGGGCCAACTGGGCCAGAATAGCGCTCTCTTGCTGGATGAAGCGCAGGGTCTCAGGATAGCGGGCGGCATCCGGGTTTCGCAAAAGGTCTCGTAGGCTGCCCTCATAACTCAGTAGGGCTTTTCCGGGCTGAGCGCTGGTTTTTGTCTCTTCCAGTAATTGCCCGTGCTGGTTGTATCGGGCGGTCACCTGACTACCGGCGTGGAGTTGCCCCAGATGGTTGGCCAACAGGGCACGGACCTGCAAATGGGCCATGTCCTCGGTAGGACGACCTTCAAAGCGCAGCGTTCCGGCTTGTCGTATGCTCTGGGCCATGGCCTGAGCTTTCAGTTGTAAGGCCGTCAACTGGTCGGATAATGTCTGGCTGGGTATTTGTCGGGCCATTTGCCCATACAGGGCTGCTGCATACTCAAAAGCCTCCAGCCCGGATTGCTGGCTGGTTTCGGCCAGGGTTAAGGGGGATTGCAGCACTCGAAGGCGTATGGTGTTGCCATCCAAAGATTGATTGGCCCACTGGGTGGGTTTTAACAGGCTTTCCAGACTGCTTTCCGAAGTGGGGGAGGTGGCTTGTTTGCTCTGTTCGCTTGCCAGTGGCTTTTCATCGGTGGCCTGGGCCGAGGGAATGAACTCCGGCGGGTGCAGGGGGCCATCGTAGAAAAAGAAAGTCAAAGCCAGCACCATGCCCGAAAATCCTGCGGCGGTAAACAGCGCTTTACAGTGTAGTTTTAGCCGTGAACGCATGCAACACCCTCTTGATTCAGGGGCTAGAAGACCCGGATACCACCCAGATTTCCGATTTCAAGGGGCCTGGAGGCCGCCCGTTTATAACAACTCATCTAGGTATCGACGGACTGGATCAAAACCCAAGGGTGGCGATCGGTTATTTTATTAAATGTTTACACAAGCCTGAAAAATCCCCTGCCAAGTCGTTATGAAAACAGCCTCAGCAGGAGAAAATCTTCAACAGCGGAAAAGATGCCGCTGGCGCGTAGTTGCTATGGGGAAACGGCCGGGCTTGCGCTGCCAGTGGCCTGTGTTTTTTGCTTCAGGGCCACGGTGGCTTTGACCAGACCCTTGAACAGGGGGTGCGGGTTGTCCGGCCGGGACTTGAATTCCGGGTGGAACTGGCAAGCCACAAACCAGGGGTGGTTGGGCAGCTCGATGATTTCCATCAGGCTGCGATCGGGGGAGGTGCCGGAGAAAATCAGGCCCGCCTGGGTCAGAATGTCGATGTATTCATTGTTAATTTCGTAGCGGTGGCGGTGACGCTCCATGACCACATCGGTGCCGTAGGCTTCGGCCGCCTTGGTGTTTTTCAGCAGATGGCAGGGGTACTGCCCCAAGCGCATGGTGCCGCCCTTGTCCGCCAGATTTTTCTGATCTTCCATCAGGGCCACCACTGGCTGATCGCCCTTGGGCTCAAATTCGGCGCTGCTGGCTCGGGTCAGTTGGGCCACGTTGCGGGCGTATTCAATGACGGAGACCTGCATACCCAGACACAGTCCCAGAAAGGGGATGTTGTGGGTGCGGGCGTATTTCACGGCGTTGATTTTGCCTTCGATACCCCGGTTGCCAAAACCGCCGGGCACCACAATGGCATCCACCCCGGACAACAGAGCCGCCGAAGTCTCATCATCCACGCAGTCTTCCGTGTTAATCCAGCGGATTTCCACAGAAGCGCCTTCGCTATAACCGGCATGCTTCAGGGCTTCAATGACCGAGAGATAAGCGTCGCTGAGGCCGGTGTACTTGCCAGCCAACGCTATTTTCAGGTTCGTGACAGGCTGCTTGACCTGCTGCACCATGGCCTCCCAGGAGGTCAGGTTGGGTTCCGGCAGGGTCAAATTCAAACGTTCCAGGACCTGAGTGGCCAGGCCCTCTTTTTCCAGTACCAAAGGCACTTCGTACAGAATGGGCATGTCAATGGACTCAATGACCGCTTCCGGGGCCACGTTGGTGAACTGGGCCAGCTTCAGGCGTTCGCCCTTGCCCAGTGGGCGCTCGGTGCGGCACACCAGAATATCCGGCTGGATGCCGATGCTGCGCAAGGTGTTCACGCTGTGCTGGGAGGGCTTGGTTTTTACTTCACCGGATGCTTTCAGGTACGGCACCAGGGTGACGTGGATGAAGCAGGTGTTTTTAAAGCCCACGTCGTAGCGGAACTGGCGGATGGCCTCCAGAAAGGGCAGGCCCTCAATGTCGCCCACGGTGCCGCCCACCTCGATAATCAGGAAGTCCGGGGACAGTTGGTGGGTGGCTTCCATGATACGGTTTTTGATTTCATCGGTAATGTGCGGAATGGTCTGCACGGTGGCACCCAAATAGTCGCCCCGGCGCTCCTTGGCGATGACATCCTGATAAATGCGCCCGGCGGTGACGTTGTTCAGGCGGGTCAGGTTGGTGTCAATAAAGCGCTCGTAGTGGCCCAAATCCAAGTCAGTTTCCGCGCCGTCATCGGTCACAAACACTTCCCCGTGCTGGAAGGGGCTCATGGTGCCGGGGTCCACGTTGATGTAAGGATCAAACTTCTGGATGGAGACCTTGGCCCCACGGGCACGCAGCAAACGGCCCAGGGAGGCGGCCACGATGCCTTTACCCAGAGAGCTGACCACACCACCGGTGACGAAAATGTACTTGGTAGAACCCATAATGACGAGGACCTCGTTTGTTTAACTGGCTTGGCTGATGAGGGGAATCGGAAAAGTGTGCGACTAACCGGCGGAATCGCCCAGAATTTTGGGAACCCGGAAGAATCCGTCTTCTTCGTGGGGGGCGTTGGCCATGAGTTCTTCCCGGCTGAACTCCCGCACGGCCTGATCTGCCCGGAAGACCGTGGGCGTGGAGGCGTCCATGCCCAGTTCAATCTGGGACAAATCCACCTGATTCAGCTCTTCCACCAGGGTGAGAATTTTACCCAGATCCTGGGTGTAGCGCTCGCTTTCTTCCGGGGTCAGTTCCAAGCGGGCCAGTTTGGCAACGTGCTGCACGGTTTCCTGGGAAATGGTCATGGTGAATGTCCTTTGATTCTGATTGAGGCGGGAGGCTGGGCGCACAGAAATCGCTACCCAAAAAACCATTCTATTCTAGCGGGAACAGACGATTTTTCCAAAGCGGCCATTTGCAAGCCGGTTTTTGGGGAGCGGGGATCGGGTCAGGTGAGGGCAACGGGGCAGGCCAACCGTTCGGTTGATGACTAGATTTTTAAAAACCGGACATGCTGAAAATTGCGGCCCTTGTTTATATGTTGGCCCTATTATGCGTTGAATGGCTCTTCGGATGGGCGGGGGACAAGGGGCAAGTGGATTTGCCAGCTTTATCGACTGCTGGCAGGCAACCCCTGTCCGACTTGATCGTCGGGACGGTGGTGGTGAAGGCCCATTAAGGGGCTTTTAGAACGGCTTCCAGGTGTCGGGCCAAAACGGGTTTTACAGTGTTTACGCTAATGGGCTGCTTGAGAAGGGCCTGCATGCTGGTCATGACCTCACTTTGCAGCCCGCAGGGGTTGATCTGCGAAAACGCCGCCAGATCCGTACACACGTTCAAGGCCAGCCCGTGATAAGTCACCCATTGTTTGACGGCCACCCCAATGGAGGCCAGCTTGAGCAACTCCCCAGACTGTGGAGCTTGAGCCCACACCCCAGTCCACCCCGGATTGCGCAGACCTTCAATGCCAAATTCCCCCAAAGTCAGGATGATGGCCGCTTCCAAGTCTCGTAAATATCGGTGTAAGTCCCGCTTTCCAACAGGCAGTAGCAGGATGGGATAGGCAATGAGCTGGCCCGGCCCGTGATAGGTGACATCCCCGCCCCGTTCAATGGCCACGGTCGGGATGCTGGGATGGAGCAGGTTGGTCTTGTGGGTGCCTCGCCCTAGTGTGAGGATGGGCGGGTGTTCGCCCATCAGCACTGTATCGGGGATGTCTCCGGCCAAGCGTTGCTGCACCAGTGACTTTTGCAAATCCCACACGGTTTGGTAGTCCGTCAGATGGAAATCCTCAATGGCCGAGTCGGGCATGATGAGTAACCAATTACTTTACGGCGGCGGTGGCGGGCTTTTCCTTTTGGAAAATGTGAATGGCCAGCCCATGCACGGCCTCTGCCGCTTCCATCATGGTTTCCGGCAAGGTGGGGTGAGTATGCACGGTCAGGGATAAATCCTCGGCGGTGGCCCCCATTTCAATGGCCAGGGTAGCCTCTGCAATCAGCTCGGACACTTCCGGGCCAATCATATGCACCCCTAAAATCTGGTCGGTGGCTGCATCAGTAATCATCTTCACCATGCCGTCCGGCTCGTTCATGCTCAAGGCCCGCCCGGAGGCGGCAAAGGGGAACTTGCCCACTTTCACCGTGTAGCCCTGGGCCTTGGCCTGCTCTTCACTCAAGCCCACCGTGGCGATTTCCGGGTCACAGAAGATGGCCGAGGGCATGGCCCGGTAATCCAGCACTTCCTTGCTGCCGTCAATCACGGCTGCCGCCACCAAGCCTTCTTTGGAGGCCTTGTGAGCCAGCAGGGGCGGGGCGGTCACATCGCCAATGGCGAAAATATGAGGCACGTTGGTGCGTAGTTGGGCATCCACCGGGATGAAGCCCTTGGCGTCCGTTTTGATACCGGCTTTCTCCAATCCCAAACCCTGACTGTTTGGCTTTCGGCCCACGCACACCAGTAGTTTTTCGACAGTAAGGGAGTCGGTGCCCTTGGGTGTTTCCAGTTGCAGGCTGATTTCAGTCTCGCTGGCTTGACTGATGCTGGCTTTGGTTCCGGTGTGCAGCTGAATGCCCCGCTTTTTCAGGGAGCGCTTCAGCAGTTGGGTGATTTCCGAATCCACGCCGGGTAAAATACTGTCGCTGAGTTCCAGAATGCTGACTTTGGCGCCCAGTTTGGCGTACAAGGTGCCCATTTCCAGACCAATCACCCCACCGCCCAGCACGGCTAGCGTTTTGGGCACTTCCGTCCAGTTCAGGGCATCTCGGGAATCAATGATGTTATGCCCGTTCAGCGCGAAGCCCGGCACAGCCACGGGGGAAGAGCCAGTGGCAATCAGGAAGGCGTCTGCCTTGAGGGTGTGGGTTTGTCCGTCGTTGCCCTGCACGGACAGGGTCTTGGAATCGCTGAATGTGGCCGTGCCATACACGGTTTGAATGCCGTGGGCCTTGAAGAGTTGCCCGATGCCGCCAGTCAGCTTTTGCACCACGCCGTTTTTCCAGTGTTGCAGCTTGGGCATGTCCAATCGCAGCCCATCCACCAGAATGCCCAGTTCACTGGCCTTCTGAATGCGCTCGAACAGCGTGCCTGCGTAAATCATGGCCTTGGAGGGGATGCAGCCCCAGTTCAGGCAAACCCCGCCCAGGGCCTCTTTTTCCACCACGGTAACTGTATGCCTCAGTTGGGCCAGCCGGATGGCCGCCACGTAACCGCCCGGCCCCGCCCCAATCACCACGATTTTTTTTTCGATTTTTTGCTGGGAAGAGGAGTCTGCGGCCATAGTGACAATGTCCTTTTTGCTGGAAATGCTTAAAACAGGGCTTACAGGGCGGCAATCAGCCGGGTGGGGTTCTCCAGATACTGAATGACTTCCTTGACGAACAAGGCGGCCTCGGCCCCGTCCACCACCCGGTGATCGCAGGAAATGGACAGGTGCATCATGTCCCGAATGACGATTTGATCCTGCCCGTTGATGGTGCGCACCACGGGGCGTTTTTCAATCTTGTTCACGCCCAGTATGGCTACTTCCGGGTAGTTAATGATCGGCACGCCAAACAAACCGCCAATGGAACCAATGCTGGTCAGGGTAAACGTGCCGCCCTTCAGCTCATCCAGGGTCAGTTTGCCGTTGCGGGCCTTCTCGGCCAGGGTTTTGATTTCGGTGGCCAGGGTAAACAGGCTTTTGTGATCGGCTTGCTTGATGACCGGTACAATCAACCCCTGCTCGGTGGCCACGGCTACACCCAGATTAATGTCGTGCTTGTAGACCAGCTCTTGGGTCTGCTCATCCAGCTGGCTGTTCAGGATAGGGTACTTGCGCAGTCCGGCGATGACCGCCTTCATCACAAAGGGCAGGTAACTCAGCTTGACGCCTTCGGCTTCGGCCAGGGGCATCAACTCTTCCCGCATGGCCACCAGGCGGCTCATATCCACCTCTTCCACGTAAGCGAAGTGGGGGGCGGTGTGCTTGGATTTGACCAGATGCTCGGCAATCTTGCGGCGCAGGCCGCTCATGGGCACCCGGCGCTGGCCTTGAGAGAGGATGACGCTGGCTGCGCTGGTCGCGGGTCGGCTGGCTGGGGCCGCACTGCCGGGTTGAAACTTGCGAATATCCTCGGGGATGACCCGCCCACGGGGTCCGCTGCCCGTCACTTGGCTTAAATCCACGCCCAGCGTGCGGGCCAGCTTGCGGGTGGCTGGGGCCGCTAATACTTTACCGACATTCCCTTGGCTTGTTGAAGGAGCGGTCATCGTGGCCGTGGCGGTGCGGCCATTGCCGTTGGTCTTGCTATCATTGGCACTGGCTTCGGCGGCTTTTTCAGTGCTGGCCGTGCTTGCACCAGCCTCCCCGAATACGGCAATCACGCTGCCCACGGTGATGACCTCTCCGGCCTTGCCCCGCAGTTCCTGAATGACCCCACTGACCGGGGCCGGGATTTCGGCGGTGACCTTATCGGTCATTACTTCCACAATGGCCTGATCTTCCTTGACGAAATCGCCCTGCTGCACCAGCCATTGCACGATTTCACCTTCATGCACGCCTTCCCCAATGTCGGGTAGCTTGAATTCGTAAGCCATAGTCTCTAAAGTCTCCTCAAAACTGCAAAAAGGTCAGGGGTTGGCGCCGCCTGAGCTTATTCAAACGCCATGACGTCCTTGATGCCCAGGAAAATACGGATGGCATCGGGTACGTAAATCTTTTCCAGCGTGTAGGGGAAGGGGGTGTCAAAGCCGCCAATGCGCTTGATGGGCGCTTCCAGATACTCCACGGCCCGCTCGGCAATCAGGGCCGCAATCTCGGCACCGTAGCCGCTGGTTTTGGGGGCCTCATAAACAATCAGCGCGCGGCCGGTCTTGCGCACCGAGGCCAGAATGGCTTCTTCGTCCACCGGGTATAAGGTTCGAAGGTCAATAATTTCGCAGCGAATGCCCTCTTTTTCCAGGGCCTTTTCCGCAGCCAGACGGCAGGGTTCCACCATGGCCCCGTAGCAGAAGATGGACAGATCGCTGCCCTCCTGCACCACACGGGCCGGGCCAATGGGCACGGTAAACTCGCCTTCCGGCACTTCCCCTTTCACGGAACGGTAAATCTTCTTGGGCTCCAGAAAAATCACGGGATCTTCGCCCCGAATGGCCGAGGCCAGCAGGCCCTTGGCGTCTTCCGGGGTGGAGGGGATGACTACTTTTAAGCCGGGGGTGTGGGTAAAGTAGGCTTCCGGGCTTTGGGAATGATACAAGCCGCCCCGGATGCCACCCCCATAGGGGGTGCGAATGACTACCGGGCAGCTGTATTCCCCGCCGGAACGGTAGCGGAACTTGGCCAGCTCGGAGACCACCTGATCGAAGGCCGGGTAAATGTAGTCGGCAAACTGGATTTCGGGTACCGGTTTTAGCCCGTAGACGGCCATGCCAATGGCGGCGCCTACAATGCCGGTTTCGGTCAGTGGGGTGCTGAAGGCCCGTTCCTCGCCGAATTCCTTGGTCAGTCCTTCGGTGGCCCGAAAGACGCCCTCGTTGACGCCCACGTCCTCCCCAAAAACTACCACCCGGTTGTCCCGGCGCATTTCGGTTTTGAGGGCATCGTTGATTGCCTGTAGTAAAGTCATTTGAGCCATATTCAATCTCTCCTGTGAGCCTCTCAAAAGCCTATAACGGAAACTCGCCTTCTTGCTGGCGGGGGAATTCGCTCTCCTGCTCAATGAGTTCATCCCGTTGACGGGCCAAAGCGGGAGGCAGTTCGGCGTAGACATCTTCAAACAGGGAATTCCAATCGGGTTCCGGTTTCTTTTCGGAACCGCTGGTGCCTTCGTTGACCTGATTCTGAGCGTCTTTCCAGATTTTGGCCTCGTAAGCCTCATCCCACAGCCCCAGAGACTTTAAATAGTTGCGGGTGCGGGCAATGGGATCTTTATCCTCGCTCAGCCACTGGTCGCTTTCATTGCCCCGGTAGCGGGTGGGATCATCGGAGGAGGAGTGCGGTCCCACCCGGTAGGTGAATAGCTCAATCAAGGTGGGGCCTTCTCCAGCCCGGGCTTTGGCAAACGCTTCCCGAGAGGCGTTATAGACGGCGATGACATCGTTGCCATCCACCCGAACCGCCGGAACCCCGTAGCCCACGCCTTTTAAATGTAAGGTTTCCGCCCCGCACTGCTTGGAGACGGGTTGGGAAATGGCGTACTGGTTGTTGACGATATAAATGACCAGTGGGGGCTTGTAAACCCCGGCAAAGGTCATGCAGGAGTGGAAGTCGTTGGCCGATGTGCCCCCATCGCCAATAAACGTGGTGATGACGGCGTTGTCTTTCTTGTATTTGGCAGCCATGGCGGCCCCGGCGGCGTGAATGAGGTGGGTGCCAATCACGCTGGAAGAGCTGACAAAGTTGAGACGGCGGTTGGTATAGTGGGCAGGCATTTGGCGGCCCTTGGCGTAGTCGTCCCGGTTGCCGAAGAGGTGATCGGCCAGTTCCGTGATCGGTGCGCCCTTGTAGAGCATCATGCCGTATTGGCGGTAGTATCCAAAAATCCAGTCCTGATCTTGTAAAGCATGGCCAATCCCCACCTGGGTGGCTTCCTCGCCAGTGGAGGTGACGCAAAAGCCAATTCGCCCGCTGCGTTGCAGTTTTTTCTGGCGTTCATCATAAGCCCGAATCAGGACCATGCCTTCATACATCTGTTTTAAGTCCTGGGCAGTCAGGCCGTCCGGTAACTGGCCGGCCTTGGTGCTGTCTGTCATCGCCCGAAGCAGGGGTGCCGAATTGGGAATATCAGCGGATTTACTGCTCATGGCCTGTCTCCTTTGTGAATGATGATAGGGACGTCGGTTTTACGGTCGCTTTGCGAGCCTCGATGACGCCTTTGATAAAAAATTCTCCGGCCCGGTAGGAACTGCGTACCAGCGGTCCAGACGCGCAATACAGGAAGCCAAATTCTTCTTCGGCAACCTGCTGCCATTCCTTGAATTTCTGAGGGGGAATAAAGTCAACAACCGGCAAATGTTTGGCTGTGGGCTGCAAGTACTGGCCCAGCGTTAAAATATCCACGCCATGGGCCCGTAGGTCGGCCATGCACTGGCGCACCTCCGCCTCGGTTTCCCCCAAGCCCAGCATAATGGAGGATTTGGTAAAGCGATCCGGCTGCCAGTTTTTAATCCGTTGCAGCAAGGTCAGGGTTTGCTGGTATCCGGCCCGTCGATCCCGCACGGGGTGGGTCAGGCGCTCCACGGTTTCCACGTTTTGGGCAATCACATCCGGTTGGCTATCTAGCAGCACCCGCAAGGGGGCCTCTTCGCCCTGAAAGTCGGGAATCAGCACTTCCACAATAATGTTGGGGTTGGCTTTCTTGATTTCCGTGACGCAGCGGGCAAAGTGCGCCGCGCCCCCATCAGGCAGATCATCCCGATCCACGGAGGTCAGCACCACGTATTCCCAACTGGCTTTTTGAATGACGTTGGCCAGTTTGTGCGGCTCCTCATGATCCAGCCAGCCGTTGGGGTTGCCGGTTTTAACGGCGCAAAAGCGGCAGCCTCGGGTACACACTTCTCCCATGACCATAAAGGTGGCCGTACCCCCTGCCCAGCATTCCCCGATGTTGGGGCAGCGGGCCTCTTCGCACACCGTGGCCAGACCGAGGGATTTGGAGATGCCCTTCAGTTCAAAGTAGCGCTCGCCGGTGGGGGGGCGCACCTTGAGCCAGTCCGGTTTGCGGCTGACTGTGGATGCGGTTCGGGGTGTGTTTCCGGCAGAAATGGTTTAAACCCTCTTACTTGGTGACACGCTTGCTTGCGGGCGGCCTGTTTGAGTTCTGTTTGGCGGATCGCTCATGGGACAGCGCATGGCCGCAGTCCTTTTTTACTTCCCTCATTATAAGCAAACCCCTGCTCATTCCCAAACCTATCACAGCCCCGTTTGTGTTTCCAATAGAGTTGTTTGAAAATATTTAGCAATTCTATTTTATGTTCGGCTTTTAACTAACCAGTTCACAGGCTGGCCCTCAATTCAAGAGGTTTATAGGCCAATTCCGGGTTTAACGGCTTCGATTTCTCTGAAATCGCCGCCTACCCTCAATACCACGGAGTGTTTTTACCCTATGTCTGCTCATCGATTTATTGTAGCCCTGCTAACCGGCTTTTGTGCCCTGTGTGTGATAGGCACCCCCGCAGCGGCGTTGGCCTACGCCCCCCAGTTCGATACCGAAGAGCAGGAAAACATCGGGGTCTATGAACGGGCCGCCCAGGCCGTGGTGACTATTAATGCCCTGGTGGATGGCCGTCCTTCCAGCGGGGCCGGTGTCCTCATTGATGAAACCGGCATTATTCTGACCTCCAGCCATGTCATTGGCAACGCCACCACCGTGCAGATCTCTCTGGCCGATGGGCGCCGGGGGCCAGCCAGCGTGTTGGGCCGGGCCGGTGAAAAATCCGATTTGGCCCTGCTGCGGGTCAATCTGGGTGGCAATTTACCTTTCCTGAAGCTGGGCGATTCCTCCAAAGTCAAAGTGGGTCAGAAAGTGCTGGCCATTGGCAACCCCTATGGTTTTGAACGCACCCTGACCACCGGCATTATCAGTCGTATTGACGGGGAGCGGAATCGCATTCAGACCGATGCGGCCATCAATCCGGGGAACTCCGGCGGCCCTTTGCTGGACACCCAAGGTTATATCATCGGCATTAACCAGTCAATTTTCAACCCGGATGGCAATCGATCCAACATTGGCATCGGCTTTGCCGTGCCTGCCAACACCGTGAAGAGTTTTCTGTTGGCCCTGGCCAGTCAGCAGCCGCTTCCGGCCACCGTGGCCGCCATTAGCAAGCAGCCTGTGATTCGTTACCGCTATCAGGGTGCTGATGGCATGGCCAATGTGTCTATTTTCAATATTTCCGAGCTGCTGCAAAAAGTGGGGACACAGTATTAAGCGCCAGCGCTCCTTTTTCGGGGTTTGGACCGCCGTGTCCCGTGTCAAGGGTCTCACACTTCAAGCGTCTCACGCGTCAAGATGAACGGCAGGCAATTCAAGGACTACGGGTCTGGCCATGGGGGCCTGTGGCCTGAATCGGGCCCGAAGCCCTGAGGTGAGCCGGGTGGTTAAACTGGGGTGGATTGCGTTCAGACTGGATACAGCGGCCAGAGCCGAAATGGCAGAGCCGCTGGTGATCAGGAAGCCGCTCAGAAATTTACTGAAGAAGTGCATCCTTGGGCCGTGTGGTGTTTCTGTTTGATTGGCCATGGACAGCATGAGTGCGCCCGGAATGATCAGGGCCGTGCCTCCCACGATGCCGAACAGTCGCAAATACCACGCCAACCCCCTGTCGAGTGTCTGATGCGTCTCAATAGCTGTGTCAAATCCGTCTCCGGGGTCGCTGGAATCGCTGATCGTGCTGGGCGGCGGATAGGCGCTTAAAGCCCCTTGAACCTGAACGTTGGCGGGCTGATCCGGTTGTTCAATGACCACCAGTGTTGAGGCTGTGGCCCTCTCTCTGTCTATAAAGCCGGTAATTTCACCGTTTTGGGGCAGGGCTCTGCCCAACACCACGCTTGGAAGCGGGCGAGCGTAACCTGATTGCAGGGGCGCGTTCTGTGGAATACTGGGCCCGGGATTGGTAGGCTCTGCTTGCACCTGCTCCGTGGTCGACTGCGGGGTCTGCCGGGTGGAGAGCCGGGCCTGAAAGCGAACCGGGTTTGCTGGGGGGCTGGGGGGGAATCCATACCGGGGTAGTGGGCCGGGGGAAGAAAGCGAAGAGTGCATGCGGGGGCTCCAGGCGGCTTACTGAAAAATAAAATGGGACAATAAAATAAGAAAGAATAAAGCAGGAAAAAACAGAACGGTAAAAAATTACACAGGAAAAATGCGATTGAAAGTTTGATTGAGAAAGAACGGGACTGGCAAGAAAACTTGCTAATATCGTAGTATTTTAGTGGAAAGTCGGGCATGCCTCAACGGGGCCAGGTCGAAAAGCCCAACGATTGGTAAAGGCCAATCCAGGCCTGATTAAGCGGAGATGGTTTTCCGATAAGGCCGATCACAGGGGCTATCCATCAAAAACGCCCTCCAGGCGCTGGGCGTGGAAGGCGTTTTTTTAACGGATTGAACTGCTGGGATGGAAAACTGGGGATCAGTCTTTTTTATCTTGCATCAAATAGTTGATACCACCCCAACCCATTAAGGCCGAACCCACGCCCGCCATAATCAGGCCGGGGATGATGCCGATGAGGGTCATTTTCAGGGCGATACCGCCAGCCAATAGGGCTGCGCCTGTCAGTACTTTGGTTTTGATCCACCCTTTCATAATGCCGCCACCCTCTTCTTTTTCAGCTGATTCGTTTTTAGGGGTGGTTTCATTCGTTTTGGGCTTTGTGTCGGTGTTGTTGTTCACAGCTTTGGGGGCTTCAGCTCCCTCTACTTTTGGATCGCCTTGCTCGCCGTTTGTTACGACGGGTGGCTTATCTTCCTCAGCCCTTTCCACAACTTGCCCTGTGCTTTGGTTTCCGGTTTTTGCACCGTTGTGAACGTGCCCTGCACCAGTCCCACCACAGCAGTCACTTTTTCCACCCGCTGCTACTGGTACGGGGATTTCTGTTGACGCAGGGGTTTCTGCTGTTGCATTGGCTGCTGCTGGCGCATTAGCCAATGCTGGTGCCGGAGTACCTTTTGGGTAAAATCTGTGTTCGTTAGTTTTATTGCTAGAACTTGTGTAGTGTTTAAATAATAATTCATCTTTGGGTGAGGAGGCTGGTTTTTTGGCAATAGCATCAGACAGTCTGTGCCGGTTAATTCTACTGCCTTTTGTTGTGTATTGGTTTTGAAGTAATTCATCTCGAGAAAAAGATAATAGATCTGGTGCGGGGTTACGAGTACGGGTGTTTCTATTGGTTGTCTGGGGGAGTGAGGAACCAGCTAAACCTGTGGGGGCGCTCATAAAATAATTCTCCTTCCATACCAAAGATGGATTTGACGGCGGGCTGCGCTGAAACGAGTGGGGCCTCAGGACAGCTTGAGTATGTGACCCAATAAAAGTCCCTGAAAATAAGCTGATGCTATTCAACCCCAAAACATCAAGAAATGTAAATCATGATCCGACCGCTGCGGGCATGGCCTGACTGGCCATTTTGGCGGATCGCGCTTGCGCCGCAACGGTGAAGGGGAATGGGGGGCGGTATTTTCTTAGAGACTATCCGAAAAGCCTCCATTCCGGGCGTCTACTGCGTTCGTGTGCTGCTCAGCTTCGTTACTTATCAGGCTAAGCGCCTTGCTTGCGCTGTGCTGGTCTTGATTTTTGAGGGCTTGTCGCCACACCGGACTCAATACTTTTCGGATAGTCTCTTAAAGCTGGTTGATATACAGGGGCTTGTTTGCGCTGTGAAATTGGTTGCGGTAATTCAGCATGATAATTTCCGTGCGCTGGCCCGGGGCAATATTAATCAGCAGGCGATCCACCAGCCGGTGAATGAGGTACATGCCCCGTCCGTGGGTGTCCATCAGGCCGGTGCCGCTGATGTTGCGGTCCAGCCAGTATAAAATCTCATCGGCGGTAATGCGCCCCCCCTGATCCACAATGGCAATGCCAATGCGCTCTAAATCCTGTCCGTAGTAAATGTAAACGTACTCATTTTCCTCCAGCCGCTCGATGCGCTGGCCTTTTTCATACTTCAGGGAGCCATCCGGCAGCTTGGCCACGTGATAGACGGCGTTGGTAATGGCCTCAATCACGGCGGTCAGCAAGTCGTTGGGGTTGGGGATCTGAACCCGGGTTAAAAAGCCGTGCAAGGTCTCAAACGCCACCGAAATATCGTCGCTGCTGGTCAACACAATCTGGGACAAAGGGGCCAGCGGGTCCATGTAGGTTTCAATGCCAAAGGCGGAGGCGGGCTCCAGCAGGTTATTCACCACGGTGGAGAGTTCCTCGAAGTCGAAGGGGGCGGTTTTGGCAATGATGTTGAATACGCCGGTTTTTTTGGCGTTGCGCACGTAATCCTCCACCTTGTAGGCGGTGATCATGGCCGTGCGGGTTTGCGGGTAGTGGGCCTGAATGAACTGGATCAGGGAAAAACCATCCTCCTCCGGCATGTTAATGTCGGAAATAACCAGATCGTAGGCCTCTTCCGCCAGCTTTTGGCGGGCATCCGGGGCGGAGGGGCTGGCCGTCACGGTCAACTGATAGTTGGCCTCGTGGTAATTTTCCAGATAGCCCACCAGACCTTCCCGCACCACGTCATCGTCATCCACAATCAGGACGCGATAATGGTTTCGTACTGGTCCGTCCGCAACAGCGGAGGCGCTATCGGGATGGGGGGGGAATGGGGCGCTCATAAAACCCTCACAACGAACTTGAAAAACGACGCTCGAAGGCTTTCGTTTACTCTAAGTATAGCGGTTCTTCGCAAACTGGCAGGGTGATTTTAAATTCGGTGCCCTGCCACTTGATACTATCCACCGACAGCAAGCCGCCATGCTGCTCGATGGTGCGGTAAGAAATACTGAGGCCCAGCCCCACCCCACTGTGCCCTTTGGTGGTGAAAAACGGGTCGAAAATCTGGCTCATCACCGATTTGTCAATGCCGGGGCCGTTATCCTTCACATGGGTGGTCACTTGCAGGCTGCCATCCTTGGGGTTTTGGCTTTCACTGAAGAAGATGGTAACCTGCCCCTTGCCATCGGTGGCGTCGCAAGCGTTTTTAACCAGATTGTAAAACACCTGCTCCAGCCGGATGCGGTCGCAGCGCACCCGGTGCGGGGTTTGCCCCTGCATTTTAATGTCAAACTGGGAGAAATGGGGGTGGCTCTTGAGGGCGTTGACAATATCGCTCACCACGGCCTGCAAAGGCAGGGCGACCAGCACCAGCTGGGAGGGCTTGGAGTAGGCCAGCAGATCGTTCACCAGGACAGCGGCCTTTTCGCTGGCCCGGGTAATTTTCTGGATTTCCAGCAGTCCTTTTTCGATGCTGTCCGCCACTTTAGGGCTCTCCTGAGCTTCTGGAACCGCTTTTAAACGCTCCAGGTTCATTTTTAGCAGAGAAGCGCTCATGGAAATGCCGGTCAGCGGGTTGTTCATCTCGTGGGCCACACCGGCAATCAGGGTGCCAATGGAGGCCAGCTTTTTGGACTGGTTCAGCTCATCCTTGATCTTTTCCATGGCCAACTGGTCTTTTTGTACCTGGGTAATGTCGCTGAAGGTCAAAATCTTCAGGGGTGCTTGGCTATCGTCTGGCCGCATAAACTTCAGGCTGAACCCCAGGGTGGACATCTCGGGCCGGGCGGGCAGGGTCAGGGAGATTTCCGCCCGCTGGATGTCCTGGGTGGCCTGTTCCATCAGTTTGATCAGGGGCAGGAGGTAATCCGGCATGGTGCGGTTCAGATCGCTGGCCTGTACCGAGGGGGAGAGCCCCAGGGTGTCCCGGGCTTTTGCGTTGATTTTCAGGATGCTGCCATCGGCCTGCATAAAAATCATGCCGGAAGGCAAAATATCCAGAATGTTGTCCATCATCAGTAATTCGGGCTGCATGGGAGAGGTCTCATCTCAAAGCGCTGACCGGCACCATGGTGCGGATGTCCTTCTGGTTGTCCAGCCGAAAGCCCACCACCAGATAGGTGTTTTCAGAATTTTGATGCAGTCGGTTGAGCAGCATCTGGCCACTTTTGTTGAGCAGGTTGCGGCCCATCAGCTCGTTTTTGGGCACGCACAACAAATGCCCTTGCTCATCCTGTTGAACGGTGGTGTACAAGGCCACGTTCAGCCGCTGGAAGATGACCTTGAGCTGTACGTTGCCGGGCGTGGTGCCTGCCTTTTCCGCCAGCGCCTGCCGAAAGCGCTCCCGAATTTCCGGGGGGAAGCGAAAGGGGGGAATGGGTGTCTTACGCACGGGCAACGCAAAAAAACGGGGATTCTCCCGGGCTTGCGTGGCCAAGGCTTGCTCTTTCAGGGAGGCGCCACGGGCTTTGATGGGCGGAATGGGAATGGTCCGGCTGCCCGGCTGGGTGAAGCGGAGCCACCGGCCTTGCCGGGACTGGGTCTGAATCGGCTCCAGCGGTGCCCGGTGGGCTTTGGTCCATTGTACATTGTGAAAGTCAACCTGATGCAAGGAGGCGTCAGCCGCTTCGATCACCGAAGCGTTGCACAGCACAGGGGCCAGCGTGCAGGGTTGTTCAGCGGCCAAAGGCACGGTGTGCAATAGTGGTAGGGCCTGACAACTGGGTAAATGCTCTCTTTGCCAGCGAATGGGATCGTCGCTGACCTGAATGTCCGGCTTCTCCAGCGGGACCCCAATGGTGTCTGTTGTTAGCTCGGTCAGGTAGCTGACCAGCGGCGCTTGAATACGCACGTCCACAGCCTGCTGGGAAACGCTTTTAAACAGCAAGCGCAAGGCGCTGCTGATCTCCTGCCGGATTTTACCGCCTAGCGTGTGGTCGGGCTGGCGCTGGGGGGATTCCCCGTTGTGGTGATTCCCGCTTCCTGGCATATAATCTCCAAGGCTTTTTCCACCCGCTTCAGGGGTTCGGTAATGTCCATGTCCTCCCCGGCCTCCAGCAGCAGGGCAATGGGATCGATGGCCTCCGGGCTGGCACTGTCGCTTTTTTCGGGCCGTTGGTAGTGGATGCGAACCGGGTTGCCCTCCGCTGAAACCTGCAAAAGCATTTCCCCCGGGGCGATTTCCTGGGTTTGGCCCACGGCCCCCAGCGGGGAGGACTTGGTGCTGGCAATGCGCACAATGGGGTAGCCCTTGGCCGGGTAGTCCACCAAATGTTCGTCCTCTACCAGCAGGCACTTGAATCTGGATTCCAGATTTTTAAGCAGCGTTTCCAGGATCACTTCCCGTTTGATGTAGGCGCTAAGCACCTGGCCATACAGCACCTGCTGAATTTTGGTGGGCTGAATGGGCTCGGTATATCGAAATTCAGCGGGCAGGCCCCGACTGTCGGTCACCATTAACCCGCCCACAAACACGTTGGGCACAGGACTGCTGACCAGCAGGTATCCCAGTTTTAGGTCGTTACTTTTCATGGCTTTTAATTTTCTTGATGATTCCGGGCGGGCTGGTTTTTTGGGGTTTACTGGCTGAGGCGGCTACGCAGGCGCAACAGGGCCTGGGCGTGCAGTTGGCAGGCTCTGGACTCGGACACGCAGATGATTTCGCCAATTTCGCGCAGGGTCATATTCTCGTGGTAGTACAAGGCAATCAGCAGCTTCTCTCGCTCCGGCAGGGAGGCGATGGCCGCAGCCAGTCGGCGTCTCAATTCGCTCGCTTCAAATTCGCCCTGTGGGTCGGGGCTATTGCGATCTTCCACCATGTCCAGCAAGGTCATGCTGCTGCCGGTGGTGTCGTTGCCGTAGGTGTCATCCAGAGACAACATGAGGTTCTGGGATTCCGACAACATCACTTGCAGCCGTTCCCGGGGCACGCCCAGACGCTCGGCCAATTCTTCGTCGTTGGGGGCCCGGCCCAGTTCCTCTTCCATTTTCTGCATGGTGGCCGACAGTTCTTTACTTCGGCGGCGCACCCCTCGGGGAATCCAGTCCTGAAAGCGGAGTTGATCGATGATGGAGCCCCGAATCCGTGTAACCGCGTAGGTTTCAAACTTCAGGCCCCGCCCCGGATCAAAGCGCTCCACAGCCTCCATCAGGCCCATGGTGCCAAAGCTGACCAAATCTTCCGGGGCAATGCTGATGGGCAGGGTAATGGGCATGCGACTGACCACATAGCGCACCAGGTGCAGGTACTTCAGAATCAATTGTTCCCGTAACTGCGCGTTATTGGGATTTTTTTTGTAGTTTTGCCACAGCTTCAGCACTTCGTCGGCCTGCGCAGATTGCCCTTGGCGGGCGTCTACGTGCAATTTTGATGCCGGGGGGTGAGCCTCGCTCATACGTTTTTAGACCCTTTTCCTGCCATCCATCCGTAACATTTATTATAGAGTGATTTGCAAACCAACTTGTTTTTTTGCCAACATGAGAAGAAAATATCCCCCGTCTGATGCAGACAAGCGTGGGGCATCTCGGGCTCGGAAAATCCGCTGGGGCTGACCGGCTGCATCCCATACTGCAGTGGCTGCGCCAGCCCCACCGAACGAAACATTCCATGCCCAAACCCTGCCCGCAAATTTCCGAAAATGGAAAATGTCCGAAAATAATGATGGCAATCAAATGCTTTCAGTGGTTTTTTAAGAGCAGTTAATCTCACTCAGTGCTTTCAGCCTTGCAGATAGGAACCTTGTTTTTATGTTTCCCGTCGTCGCCTCGCCCCAAACCTTTCCCGGAGAACTCGTCGCCCGGCCTCCGGTTCAAAAGCGTCCGGCCGATCTGTTTTTCGGTAAAACCGCTCAGGCTCAGGACAGAAACGAGGCCCAGAGAGCCCCTTCCCCTTCTCGTTTGGACACTGTCAGCCTGACCCGGATGCAAGAGGCCCTGAAAAAGGCCATGCCCAAGTATCACTACACCATTGACGAGAATTTTGTGGCCAACTCGGTCACCAAGCTGACTTTTGACCGGGCCAAAGCCCAGGTGAACCATTTATCCAGAACCGTGAGCGGAGAAGACCTCAGTCGCTTCAACGAAGCGGGTAAGCTGGGTTTGGTGGAAGAGTCCTCCGATATGTTTTTTGAAATGTACACCCTCAAAGCGATCTACGGTGGGCTGATCACCAAAGCGCAAGTCAAGCAATGGGCTGCGGCGCTGCCCAAGGCCATTCAGGGTGAGAAACAGGCCACTGGGCAAATCCCGAATATCCTGCTGGGCGGCAAAGCGCCGACCGCGTTGGAGCGGGAAAAGCTGCTGGATGGCTCGATGTTCCTTGAGCAGTTGCAGGCCATCCGACAGGATATCGAAACCCGGGTGGAACGTCAGAAATCCGGCCCGATTGGGAGCTTGAGAGGCTGGGCGTTTAATCACTTCCGCAAGGAGGTCAATCGGGGTTGGGTGGATGTTGATAAGGGTCAGCAAGCGCAGCAGGATCGGGCCCTGGATTTGTTGGCCCTGATTGGTATGAAATTTGCCCTGATGACCCGTAAAGACCCCAACTATCGCATTTTTGGGAATAACATCAAGTTGCTCTGGGATGAAGCCGAGGAGTTTCGGGAAGAAATGCACGGCGATAGCGCCAGTGACACCCCGACCAAGTGGCTGATTGCCAGTATGGCTGGCCTGTATAGCTTGCCGTTTATGCCGTATCGGCCTTTTCAGTGGCTGATTACCAGACAAGCGGGCCAGGAGCTGAATTACGTGGATAAGCACCATGCCAAAGGCCAGTCAGAAAAGCTGCCTCGCTTTAATATTGATTATAAAGACCTGATGGAAACGGTGTTTAGCAAGCAGATTGGTCGTCAGGAGCTGGACTTTAGCCGTCCGGATATTGATGCTCGGCTTGAGATGCGGCCTGATATTCGCTTGAATCAGGACGCTATGAAAAATGGCAACGCCAAGCGCAAGTGCATTTTAAAGCCCTATGAACTGTGGCAGGAAAGCGCCGTGCTGAAAAACGCCACGCTGGGGGAAAACAAGGTAAAAGACATCGCCGGTAAAGTGCTGAACACTGGGGCTTGATGGCTTGGTTGTCCGGGGTTTCGGCGTTCATTGTTGGCGTGTGGTCAGGATAAGACTTTTTTCGCTGCGTGAGGGGCTGCTTGGCCGCTTGACGCAATGGATTCCCGCCTCCGCGGGAATGACAGTGAGGGCTGGGAATGGCAGGATGCGGCGGGGAATGCTAGGGAGCTTTGAGCGGCGGGGAATGGCAAAGCTGTTTTGGGTTTACAGACTCGATCGGTTCAAGCACGGCTTTCCAGGCTTTATAAACCTTTCTAGGGTTTATAAACGCCGGATAGGGCAAACCAGTCGCCTTGCTGACGACGCTGGATGTCCGTGAACCCAGCTTCCTGCATGGCCGCTTCCACCTTGCCCACGGAGGTTTCAATCAGGCCGCTGGCGTAAAACAGGCCACCGGGGCTCAAACGGGTTAGTATCTCTGGGAATAGCTCCAGGATAACCGGAGCAATGATATTGGCCAGCATAATGTCATACTTGGTGTGGCACAGCTCCCCCAAGGGGGTGTCGGTGAACTCACAAAAGGCGTCCACGTTATTTTGGATGGCGTTTTTAATGGCCGTTTGCACCGCCAGATAATCGTTATCCACCCCTTTGACCTCACGGCAGCCCCGCTTGGCGGCGTAAATTCCCAAAATGCCAGACCCAGTGCCCACGTCCAGTATATTTTTCTGGGATAAATCCGTGTGATCGGCCAGTTCTTCCAGCAATTTCAGCATGAGCTGGGTGGTTTCGTGCGTTCCGGTGCCAAAGGCGCATTCCGGGTCTAGCACAATCACCACTTCCTCGGCGGACTGAGGGGTGTAGTCTTCCCAAGTGGGGCAAATGGTCAGTTTTTCGGTGATATGGGTGGGCTTCCAATGCTGCTTCCAGCTTTCCGCCCAGTCTTTTTCCTCGATCCATTGGGTGCCCACAATGTCGCACACCTTCATCAGCTTGGGGTTCTGCACCATCAGAACCTTCACCAGATCTTCCCCCAAAGGGTTGCGGGTCAGGATGCTCATATAGCTTAGATCCGAGGGGCGGGTTTCATCGTCGGTGCGCTCGTTGTTGTAGGTCTCACAAACGCTTTCCACCCCCTCAATGGTCCACAGCAACTCTTCCAGGTAACTGGCCAGCACCGGCGGGCATTGAATGCGCACTTCCAGCACGGCGTTGGTCGGATGGGCTTGCGTGGTGGGTTCCATAATGGGCAAAAGCTCCTCTGGGTGGGTTGGGAAAGTGTTTCAGGGTGCCGGTATTTGTGTTAAAGTACCCTCTCAAGATTACCCCAAGCCCGACCGCCTTCACAAGGTTTACCGCCCTTTTCGCGTCCACCGTTCGGGAGGGTTCCCGGGTGTTCTTAGACCCAGCGCTTTAGAATTCAGTTTTTTATTCATCAAGTTTTTATTGTCCATATTATTGAGAGGATCTGACCCCATGCCCCAACCCGCCGCCAATCTGGGCAAACTGCCCCCGTATCTGTTCGCCGAAATCGACCGTAAAATCGCCGAAGCCAAAGCCCGTGGCGTGGACATTATCAGTCTGGGCGTGGGCGATCCCGATCTGCCAACCCCGGCTCCCATTGTGGCCGCCATGCAAAAAGCGGTGGCCGAACCGGCCAACCACAACTACCCGCCCTATCATGGCACCGAGGAATTTCGCACCGCCGCTACCAACTGGATGAAAACCCGCTTTGGCGTCACTGTAGACCCGGCCACGGAAGCCCTGTCCCTGATTGGCTCCAAGGAAGGGCTGGCTCACCTCATTCTGGCCTACGTCAACCCCGGGGATGTGGTGCTGTGCCCCTCCCCCGGCTACCCGGTGTACCACAACTACACCCTGCTGTGCCACGGGGAACCCTACACCGTGCCCCTCTTGGCCGAAAACAAGTTTCTGCCCGACCTGAGCAAAATTCCAGCGGACATTGCCAAACGGGCCAAGCTGTTTTTCCTGAACTACCCCAACAATCCGCTGGGTGCCATCATCGATGAAGCCAAAATCAAGGAAATCGTGGACTTCTGCAAACAGCACGATATTTTGTTGTGCCACGACAACGCCTACAGTGAAATGACCTTTGACGGCTACAAGGCCCCCAGCTTCCTGTCCGTGCCGGGCGCCAAGGACGTGTGCATCGAGATGTTCTCCCTCAGCAAAATGTACAACATGACCGGCTGGCGGGTGGGCTTCGCCGTGGGCAACCCGGACGCCATTAAAGCGCTGGGCACGGTTAAAAACAACACCGACAGCGGCGTGTTCAAAGCCATCCAGCATGCCTCTGCCGTGGGCCTGAATATGTCCGAGGAGCTGACCAAGGATCTCAACGCCATTTACGCCCGTCGCCGGGATATTTTTGTGGAAGGCCTGAACAAGCTGGGCTGGAACGTCCCCCGCAACGAGGCCACCTTCTACCTGTGGGTACCCGTGCCGACTGGCATGAAAAGCGTGGAATTCGTCAGCCTGCTGCTGGAAAAATGCGGCGTGGTGGTGCCTCCGGGCACTGGCTACGGGGCGGAAGGCGAAGGGTACTTCCGGGTGGCCCTGACCGTGCCGGATGAGCGCTTGAAAGAAGTGCTGGCCCGCATGGAAAAAGAAGGCGTGACCTTTACCCAGCTGGCCAAGCACAGCGCCGCCGTTTAATATCGCCGCAATCAAGGCCGCAACCATTCATGTCGCTTCAACAACGTCTTCATTTCATTACGTTGGGTGTTTCCGATTTGGCTCAGTCCCGCTCGTTTTACGAGCAGGGGCTGGGCTGGACCGCCTCTGAACGAGGAAAATCTTCGGGGGTGGTCTATTTCCCCTTGCAAAACGGACTTTCATTGGCCTTGTTCCCCAAGGACGCACTGGCCACGGAAGTGGGCCTAGCCGAAGCATCCAGCGGGTTTTCCGGCACCGTGTTGTCTCAGAATGTGGGGCATCTGGAAGAAGTCGTTCAACTCCTGCACTTAGCGGAACAGGCTGGCGGACGTATTCTCAAACCCGCTGAAGACAAGGCATGGGGCGGCCATGTCGGATACTTCGCCGATTTGGACGGCTACGTTTGGGAAGTGGTCTGGAATCCCCATTTTGAATTGACTCCCGACGGCCAAACGATTTTACCCGAGTAACTCACGTTGTTTCAAAACACTTCAGAAAATTAAGGACCTTATGTGGGACTTACTGAAAAAAATCTTTTTGGCTCTCTCCTACGCTGCCCAGTTGTTAATCGTTGTTGGCTTTGGCTATCTGTTCTTGGTAAATTTGAAGCCCACCACTGCCGAAATACTTCAGGCTCAGCAAATAGCAAAAAGCTGCCCGGGACTGGTTTTTGCTGGTGATGTACTGGCATCGGCTCAACAAATGGGCAGGCTGGATTATGTGTCTCTTGCTTTGACTATGCTGGGAGTTGTGATTGCCATTCTGGCGCTGAGTGGTTTCTGGGTTTTAAGACGTGAAACGCTTGAAACCGCAAAAGAACACTGCTCCCACCTCTTGAAAGAAAAGGCTTCCACGCTTACTGAGCATGAAGTCAGGAAATACTTAGACGGAAACGATGGCTTGGAGCGCTTTGAAGCCATAGTAGAGCAAAGACTTTCTGCTATAATGGAAAACGAAGCATTGGTGGCAAAACTAGTAGAAAGGCTAGCTCCTTTGATCCAGAAAGAAAATCTTGATTATGAACAAGATTTTGGCACTGGATCTATTGATGACGCTGAAATCGCAAAAATCTTACAAGAGTTAGCACGAGAAGATAATGGCGAGTCATAGAGATGAATCCTGAAATTCGCAAGACAATCAGTAAATTTATCTCAGAATGCCCTGTAAATATTGAAGCATTAATCAGGGAGCTTGGGCTTGAGCTAGATCCGAAAGCTAAATTGGATGAAGCCATCGCCGGTCAAATACAGAAGCTAGAAGACGGAAGATATAAGATTTCTGTAAATAAAGATGATCATTATTTTCGTCGGCGATTTACAATGGCTCATGAGCTTGGGCATTACCTTTATCATCAACACCTAATAGGCAATGGAGTTGATGACGACAAAATGTACCGAAGCACTTCCGCTGGTGATTTCTACAATACCCTTATCGAACAGCGCCACGAGACAGAAGCAAACAAATTTGCGGCGTCTGTATTAATGCCGAAACATCTCGTACTAAAAAGCTACTATGACAACAAAAAAGACATCAACGTGGTTGCCAAACTGTGGCAGGTTTCCCCTACTGCACTAAAGATTCGCCTAGATCTTCCACAAGAAGATTGATATACATTCCAACCACACCGAATCAGCCGGGAAATAGTATGATGGGGGGTATGACGTTCTGGAATCGCTTTGCCATGCTGAAAACCGCTTTTGCCGTAACCACCGCCAAAACCGTGGCCAACCTGACCGCTTTCCTCAAAATGGGCTCCGGCACCAGCCTGCCCGGTAAAGTGGCCCGCAAACTGGACCCGGATCTGTTGCGTAATCTGGGTAAGCAGGTCAAGCATCAGGTCATCGCCGTGACTGGCACCAACGGCAAAACCACCACCTGCGGGCTGTTGGCCCAGTTCATCCGGGAAGCGGACTACCGGGTGGTGCATAACCAATTGGGGGCCAACATGGTACCGGGCATTACGGCGGCGCTGGTGCAGCAAAGTACCATGACTGGCCACCTCAAGGCGGATTACGCCGTGCTGGAAGTGGATGAAGCCTCCATGAAAGGCCTGACCAGCGAAATTGGGGTACAGCGGGTGGTGGTCAGTAATTTGTTTCGGGATCAACTGGATCGCTACGGGGAGCTGGACACCACCGCCAAGCTGATTTTAAGCGGCATTCAGCAAACCGAACTGGCCCAAGGCCAGGGCCGCCTTATTTTAAACGGTGATGATCCGCTGGTCACCACGCTGGGCCAGCACGATGCGTTCCAAAACAACCTTCTGTACTTTGGGGTGGAAACGGTCACCTACCAACACGGAACGCCCGTCAGCGGGCCAGTGCCGTTCACTCGGGAAGTGACCCAATGTCCGGCCTGCCAAGGGACACTGGCCTACGACACCCTGATTTTTGGTCATCTGGGCAACTATCACTGCCAGCACTGCGGCTTTCAGCGTCCAACCCTGACCGTGGCAGCGGAGCATGTGCTGGTCAAGCCGGAGGCCAGCGACATTCGCCTGCGCTACGGGGAGGAGAGTCTTACCCTCACCCTGCCCTTGCCGGGCCTGTTTAACGTGTATAACTTGCTGGCCGCCGCCGCTGCCGCCTACGATTTGGGACTTCCAGCCAGCGTGCTGGAAAGCGGCCTGCAACATTATCAAAGCGTGTTTGGACGGGCCGAAAAACGGGTGTTGCAAGGTAAAAACACCCTGACCATGCTGATCAAGAATCCGGTGGGGGCTTCCGAAGTCCTCAAATTAGTGGGTGGCGATCCCAAGGGTCGTTTGCTGATTGCCCTGAACGACAATTACGCCGACGGGCGGGATGTCTCCTGGATTTGGGACGCCCAGTTCGAGGCCATCCCCCCGCATAAGCAGGTGATGGTCAGCGGGGTGCGGGCGGACGATATGGCCGTGCGACTCAAGTACGCGGGCATCCCGGCGGAAAACATTCAGGTGCAGCCCGAGCTGAAAACGGCGCTAGACCAAGCCTTGGCCCAGACCCAGTCGGATGAAACCCTGTACTTGCTGCCTACCTACACGGCCCTGCTCAGCCTGAAGCAACTGCTGTCCTGAGTTTATCGTCGCGCCGTCCTGTCATTCCCACGTCATCCAGTCATGTCATGCCAAACCATACCCATTGTTGATTGCACCACCAGGATTTGGGTCTAAATAAAATGGAAACCTTTCACCTGAAGCGATTTTTCGTTAGCCTGCCAGCCCCGGTGGCTGAGTTTCCGGCGACGCTGACCCTGGAGGACGAGAGCGTGGCCCATCACCTGCGCACGGTCATGCGGGCCAGGGTTGGGGAATCGGTGGTGCTGGTGGATGGAGAGCGTCGCCAAGCCTATGTGGCCGTCTTGCGAGCACTGGAAAGGCGAGCCTTGACCGTGCAGGTCGAGCGGCGGCTCCCACCGTCGGATGGGAATTTGCCCGCTGTGACCTTGGCCGTGGCCCTCATCAAGGAGCAACGCTGGGACTGGCTGATTCAAAAAGCCACTGAGTTGGGCGTTTCGGTCATTCAGCCTATCGCTTCGGAGCGGACTATTATCAAGCTGGATGAGAAAGATTTCGGGAAAAAGCAGGAACGCTGGGAAGCGGTCATGCGCTCGGCGGCGGAGCAATCGGAAGGCCTGTTTATCCCGGCCATTTTGCCGCCCGTTTCGGTGAAAACGTTATGCCATCAAGGATCTATTCAGGGTCAGCGCATTTTGCTGGCGGAGCGGGGGGCCCATCGGGAGACCCTGCAAGCGATTTTGCGAAAGCATCCGTCAGCGCAGACCCTGTTGTTCGCCATTGGCCCGGAAGGGGGCTGGACGGACGCAGAGTTGGCCCAGTTTGAGCAGGCCGGGTTTGTCTTTGCCGGCTTGGGGCAGCGCATTATGCGCAGCGAGACGGCGGCCATGGCGGCCATGGCGGCGGTGGTCTATGAATTGGGCGGTTAAACGTCCGGGGTTTTGCTTTGGATTTGAGGGAGCGTAGTTGGCAAAGCGCCTTGGCTGAGCGACAATAGCATGCCCTTCACTGATATAAAGAACGCTGAAATGTCCACCTCTGCCCTCAGCCAGTTACAAGCCGCCCTGAGCCACCCCATGGTGCGCTGTGTGGTGTCGTTGGTGGAGCAGCAATGCGGACAGGCCTATCTGGTGGGCGGGGCGGTGCGAGATTTGCTCTTGACCGGCCAACTGCCCCTGGATTTGGATTTTACGGTGCTGAACTGTTCGGCGGCCACGGTGGCCAAGGCGTTGGCCGATGCGCAGGGCGGGCACTTGGTGCCGCTGGATTGGGATTTTGGCATTCATCGGGTGGTATTTACCGAAGGCGATCAAGCGGGTCTGAACGTGGACTTGGCGGACGCTCTGGAGAATAATCTGGACGCTGACCTGGCCCGCCGGGATTTGACCCTGAACGCCATGGCGCTGGATTTAACGACTGGGAAACTGATCGATCCTTTCAACGGGCAAGCGGACTTGTCGGCCAAAACCATTCGCATGGTCAGTGAATTCAACTTGCTGGATGACCCTTTGCGCATGTTGCGGGTGTTTCGGGTGGCCGCGACCATTCAGGCCGCAACCATTGATGAGGCCACTTTGGCCGTGGTGGCTGCCCAAGGGGCCAAAGTATGGGAGTCCGCCAGCGAGCGGGTGCAGTACGAGTTTTTTCGCTTGCTCAGCGTGGAGCGTTGCTTTTCCTTCCTCAAACAGATGGCCGATTGCGGCTTGCTGGAAGTGCTGATCCCCGATTTAACCCCCATGAAGGCCATTGGCTCCAGTGGTTTCCATCACTTGGGCCTGTTTGATCATACCCTGGAGCTGGTGAAGCAAGCGGAGCGGCTGATTGGGGAATGCCCACAGGCCGTGCAGGATTGGGTGCGGCAGGCTTTTACGCCCTCCGTCACCCGCTTTGGCCTGATTAAGCTGGCCTGCCTGCTACACGACATTGGCAAGCCCGCCACGCTGGGCACCCGGGAAGATGCCGTACACGGGCAACGCCTGACTTTTCACGGGCACGAGGAAGTGGGGGAGGAGATGGCCGAGCCGTTACTCAAGCGCTGGAAGGTGAGCAATGAAATTCGGGCTTACGTTAAAAAGCTGATTCGCTGGCACTTGTATCCCTGCCAGTTTGGGCCGGAGTCTCCCCGCAAGTCCGTGTTGAAATATTACCGCCGCATGGGGGAAGAAACGCTGGATGTGACCCTGCTGGCCTTGGCCGATCGGCATAGCGCCTGCGGGGACTGGTTAAGCCAGGAAGATTTTGACAAGGCCCATGAGGCCCATTTGTGGCTGATGGCCAATTACGAGCGGGAAGCGCCCACGCTTAACTTGCCCCGCTTGCTGACTGGAAACGACTTGATGCGTATTTTAAACGTGGGGCCGGGGCCCCATTTGAAAGCAATGCTGGAGGCCTTGCAGGAGGCGCAGCAATTGGGAGAAGTGCAGGATGGGGCTCAGGCGGAAGTCTGGGTGTTGGCCCGTTATGGTCATTCCTGACGGTGGGAGTCCATCGCATTAACATCTAATTTTCGGCAAACGGTGGGTATTTGGGCCGAGCTGACCCGCTTTTTAGAGTGGGTTCGTGGCGTGGCGATCAATTCTCTGATTTATGTTGTTTTTATATATATAAGCATAAATCTCCATATAAAAATAGCCGACGCCGTCGATGTTTTTGACATCAACACAGGCCGATAGAGGGTTGAACGTTATGAGTTTATACAATCTTCAAACAATAACCAATCGGGCTCCTTATAGCCCAGCTCCCGCAGTGCCTCCCGCTGCCACCAGCGTTCCTGTCAGCGCGCCGCCGGGGGTTCCGGGTGCGTCGGCGGCCAATCCTTATATACTTCCGGCAGACGCAAAACAAGTGCCATTTGCCCCGGGGAGCCAGCCACAATATATATCCAAGAGTGGTCAGGTGTATCAGTATGCTCAGGCCACTGATAAGACCCTGAATTACAAAGCCACCAATAATAACGCCCAAACCTTGTCCTTGACCTATACGGGGCAAAATAAGCCCAATACCACCGTGGTGGGCTATGAAAACAGCCGGGAGCAAGTGGGCACTGCCCCGACTCTATCGGGTTATAAGAACGTCTCGGTTGGTACGGAGAAGTACGTCACCGGGACCGAGTCTTATCAGTCGGGTACCAAGTCTGTGCTGACGGGGTACAAAGATGTGCAGGTGGGAACAGAAAAGTATCCCACCGGCACCGAGAAATATGTCACCGGGACCGAGTCTTACCAGTCGGGTACCAAGTCTGTGCTGACGGGGTACAAAGATGTGCAGGTGGGGACTGAGAAGTACGTCACCGGCACCGAGAAATATGTAACGGGCACCGAGCCGTATCAGGTGGGCACCAAGTCTGTGCTG
>NZ_QFWH01000009.1 GCF_003149375.1 Vampirovibrio chlorellavorus | reverse complement strand
ATTGCTGGAATATTCCCTGATCGGCATGCTGGTTCTGGTGGTTTGTGTAGCGGGTCTTGAAATCTTCACCGGCGAGATGAGCCAGTGGTGGCAAAAACTGTGGGACGACATGGAAAGCCGACAGGGCCCGGCGGTGGCCATCACAGCCCCGCCGTCCGCATCCGCTTCGCCCCCGAAGTCCACCAGTCCCAGCACAGTGTTGGAACCACCGTTGGTGACTGAGAACCCGGGCTCCCGAAAGTTTGTCACCAGGAAGGGCACCGTAATTACCCTGCCCGACACCGTTGACAACATGGAGGATACTATCAAGACACTGGGGGCCAATGGCACCACCACGATATTGGCCAACAGCCTGGAAGCGTTAATCAAGCAGTTGGTGGCCAATCGTGAAATTGATGGAAAACAGGCTCAGGACTTGATTAATCTGGCCAATCAAGGACATATGCTGGCCAAATTACAAAAACATACGGAGGCCGCCATTGCCAAAGTCCGAACACCTCAAGACTATCAGGCTATTATCCAGAATGATTCACGCATTGCCGTCAACGACGTGAGTGGTATCTATTCCCATCCTTTGGGTGGTTACGCCGCCGATGAAAAAACTTTGGATCCATTACAGTCAGATACTGTGGCTTGGGATGCGACGGGTGATTTTTTAGAGGCCTACCACGCGGCAGTCGCTAGTGGGGCGCTGAATGACCCCGCCGTTCGGGTTGTTGTGGATACCCTGACCCGAAAGATTAGTGAATTGAGTAGTATGTCAAGTTATTTTTTTATGGCGCTGGCCAATGGCGAAATCTCACCCAGTGAAGTGAATAGGAACATTGCTGAAAGTGTCTCCGAAACCCACAATAAATCAGCCCAAATCTGCAATGTCGGGGAGGGTCAGGACAGTGGAACGCATTGTAGCCCGGGTGGCTAAACCGCTTTGAAACGTCTCATTCGGGTTCCCGTCACGAACTGTGTGACCGCCGAGTGCTGAAAAGTGTTGTAACACGACTGTGTACGGCCAATCCATCCAGGGGAGATGCGAAAAACCCCGCCCCTAACGAATCAAACCCGGACAGTGCCTTTGTGGGGCTGAATGATGCAGGGAGGTTGAGAGAACGATTGGGGTTATTGCAGGGGTTGTTCGAGCTGAAAATTTTGCCAACTGGTTTTGCCGGGCTGAATAATAATTTGTCGCAAAATTTCATCGCTCCCGGTCAGGTCCGGGTGATGAATTCGGAGGTTGTAGCCGCCCGGCGCAAGAATCAGGCGAAAATGCCCATTGGCGTCAGGATGGCTGGTAATCCACTGGTTGGCCCCATAGGGTTCCGCAGAAATGGCAATATCACTGAGCGGAGTGGAAAGCACCGGGCAGGCTACCTCGGACTGACTTTCAGGGCATACGGTGCGCAAGGTCAAAACGCCTTCCAGATAGCCGTTGGCCGCCCTGTTTTTTTCCGAAGTCCGGAGTGGGACAATAGAACGACTGCGGTAGGGCCATAGCGACGTTCCAAACCAGCCGCCATAGCCAGTGTTATGTCCACCCCCGCCCCAAATGCCAAAGCCAACCCCAAGCTGGGCCAAGGCCGGTGAGTTGCTGACCACCACGGCCAGAATCAGGCTACTAACAAGAATGCGGCATCGCCAGTTCAAGGGTGAGACTCCTTTCACGATCTTTCGTGAAACAGTCTTTTCCGCTCTGGACGTCGTTTAAATCTTTAAGTTCTTCAGTCTCTGCCACGCAATAAAAGGCTGTGACGCTGCATTGTAGAGCCGAGGGCCGCTTCCGGTCGAGTGGCAGCCTGAAATCTTGTCACGGGCCAGACAGCCTGCCCAGCATTGGATGCCCCTTTTTTGAGCAATTTCCGAAACTTTTGGAGATGGGGGTGTAAATTTCGGACAATCCTTTGCGAAGGCTGTTTTCTGAGGTCTTTTTCACTACTTTCGTATCACTATGCTTTCGAGTTTACGATGCTTTTGAGTTCACGTGCAAATGTGCGATGACATAGCGAAGGGCTTGATAAAAGATTTGGAGCGGGAGACGGGGCTCGAACCCGCAACATCTTGCTTGGAAGGCAAGTACTCTACCAATTGAGTTACTCCCGCAAGGAGAACCGGTTACATCAGCCATAAACCAGTAATCAACACAAACCAAGAGAGGATGGTCGGGATGACAGGATTCGAACCTGCGACCCTCTGCTCCCAAAGCAGATGCGCTACCAAGCTGCGCTACATCCCGGTTTATAAGCCTGATGAGAGAGTAAGCTAATCCTACAACAATGTTGGGACCGTGTCTATTCTCGACCGTAAAGCCGCCCTGTCGGACAAGGCCTTTTTTGCTTGCCGCGGTTAACTTGCCCTCAGGGTTTGATAGGCCTGATACTGCTGATCTAGCAGGGCCAGCCGCTGCTGTAGCCGTTCCATTTTTTGAGACATGTTGGGTAAGGGCCAGAACTGGGCCAGAATTTCCACAAATTCCATTTCATTCCGAAGCCCCTGAATCTGCTTCGATAACTGCTTCAGTTGCTTTTGACGGACTTTTTCTTCAACACGTTGCTGGAATTGCATCATTGGCCCCTTTCACTCTGATTGCATACGGGTCACGCTCGCTTTCATCCTGAACACTTCACGAATGAGCCTCGTTCAGCCAGGTGGTCCTGTGCGGAAACCGTTTGGGATGAGTGGCGATGATTGGATGATGGATATACTATATATAAAAAATTGCGCGCCAAAGAATTGCCCTTTTCTCCCCAATGGTGATAGAGACAGTTACAAACTGTTACAAGGATCACTGTGAGCGGGTTATAAGTTCAGGGTGCCAATCCGCCGGGGTTCAGGGTAAGATATTTAATCGTCCTGCCTGTGTGCCGATGGTGCGCTTTGATGCCGGGTGGCCCAAACGTTATGGGGCAAAAAGTGAGGCTTATCCCAGAATGAATGCTTTGAATTCCTGCGTTTTAAACACCCCGATGGAGGCCAATCGCCTGAGATTAAGCCCTGTGGAACGGCAGCCTCACTTCGAGATAATAGACACTCAAACCAATCAGTGCCTGGGACGGCTTCACCAGCTTGAAAACGCCACCCACGCCGTGGAACTCTTCTGGGGAAAAGGTGGCTTCATGGGCATGGTGACCTCGCCCACCGGGGGCCATTATTTTGCCCTGCCCGGATCGTCGGTTTGCGTGGGCGGGGTTGAACTGTCGCTGGCTGGACAGCCCATTACCGGGAATTCCGCCAAGCAAGCCTCCGAGCCAAAGAACCACACGCCCCAGAGCCATTCAATGCAGGCTACGATTTTAGGGGCAGGCCTCGCCACCCGGTTTGAGCGCATTTCCGGAGACAGCACGCACTACTCCAAGCCCGCTGTTCCGCTGTCCGGGCGCTCCAGCGTGATTGAGTGCATTGCCAACAGGCTGGTGACTCACGGGTTCCGCAACATCATCGTCAACACCTTCTTTAAGCCGGAGTCCTTGATGGCCAGTCTGAGCCGTTGCCAGGAAGGGCAAGTGGCCTATATTCACGAGTCTGAGCCGTCCGGTACGGCTGGCGGACTGCGAAAAATGCTGATAGACCCTCAGTACCAATCTCTCCTGGATGTGAATCAGCCCTTGCTGGTAGTTCAGGGAGATTCCGTGACCGACGCGGACTTTAGCGCCCTGATGGAGGCTCATATCGCTGAAAATGCCCTGCTGACCATTGGTTGTCAGTGGATTGAGGCGCAGGACGTGGATAAATTCGGCATTATTGTGACCGATCAGTCCGCTGCCGATGGGCAATCCGGTAAAATCGTGGCCTTTCAGGAAAAACCGAAGCGGGAAGAGGCCAAATCCCGGCTGGCCAACACCGGCTTTTATATTTTCTCGCCTCGCAGTTTTCCCCTGATTGTGGAAATTTATAACGACGCTCTGGCTACCGCCCAGCAAAACGCCCGACAGGCGGGCCTTCCGGTACCCGCTGAAGTGGCGCTGGACTTTGCCATGGACATTTTTCCGGCCATTTTGCGGCGGAGCCTGACCCAGCCTGAACTGGGCGCATTCTGGGCTCAAAAGGTGGAGGGTTACTGGAGCGATATCGGTAACCCGGTTCAATATCTGGAAACCATCCACGACTTATACGCGGGTAAAGTCCAGATCCCGTTACCGACAGAAAAAAGTCGCTACTACCGGGATGGTATTGTCTACTGGGAAGGCGCACAGGCCATGGCGGAAGCGGAAGAGGCCGTTCTACAGGGCAATGTGCTGGTGGCTCTTCCCTTTTCCGGTTAAGAATTCTCACTTTTTACCCCAGTTTGAGCGATTTTTTTCCACGAAACGATCGTGTTTGTGTTTTCATGGCATCAAATTATCTTCAGATGCCTTTTTATTCATTGAAACTCTCAGATTAAGCGATATCTTATCCACCAACCGGTTTTGAACCAAAGGTACTCCAGAGCATGTCTGCTCCAACCGGGATAGGCGCTTTGCCTGTTCATAAAAAATCCATTCAAACGCACCCGGTGGCGGCCAGCGCTCCCACCCGTTCTTTGTCTGGCAAACAATCACAAGGTCGCAAGCAGCCCCGTTTTTCCGGCGTCGCTGATGCCGTGGGCACCGTGTTGGCCCGAGGAGAAGCCCCCAAGTGGCTGCAAGAAACCTTTCTGTTTACGGCCAAGGAAGGGGCTTCCGCCGTACTGCCCCTGGAAGCCGCCGTGGTGGCCGGCCGTACCCAGAGCGGGTACCGTCGGGATGGCTGGATGGAAGTGCAGGAGCGGGTTTTTGAGGAGTTGGCCGCCGCCGCTATCTGGCTGAAAGGGGTGGATTTCCTCAAAGATCGCTTCAAGTCTGGTCAGAACCGATTTTTACCACAATACAAGCATTTGAGTCCTGATATCGCCTGGAACCGCCCCTGGGGGAAGTTACAAAGCGTTGATTTGACCGCCCAGGAACTGTTTGCCAAAGACAGCAAGGAAATCAGCTCTCTCCTACGTTTGAAGTCTGCCCGCTGGTTGTTCAGTGTTGGACTGGCCTTGACCGGGGTGGCCTATGTGGTGCCCACCCTTAACCAGCTGAAAACCAAAGCCATTATGAGCTATCAACTGTCCCGCAGAAAGCGTTCACAGGAAGGCGATAACGTCCAATTCGGCGATCCGCGCTTGCTGGGCGCCACGGCTTCCCCGCAGGGGGTGCCCACGGGCCTGAACCCTAATGCGTTTGGTCAGCAAATCAATCGAGTGAGCGCTTCTGCCAACGCACTCAATCCCATCGTTAAACCAGTATCCAATTCACCAGCGATCCAATTCGTTCCTTCCGGGAGTTTCATCCATTCACCCTACCGGGGCCCTGTCTTTAATCCAGGCGGCGCTACCAAGAGCGCTTTCCCTGCCGCCTGGGGGCCGTTAGCCCATGGGCAACCGCTTCGCTTTGGCGATTTTTCGGGGGGATCTTCCGTCACTCAGGCCTTGGGTCATTTGGTGGATCAAACCCCCTATGGCAGCATTTTGGTGGTGGATGCCGGTATTGCCGGTGGGCGGGGCTATGTGGCCAGCAAACGCAGTGGTTTTGAGACTGTGGAAGTGATTGTGCGGGACTTGGGCTCGCTGTACTTCTACATTTTATCGGTCCCGCACATTATGAAGGGGTTGGGCATGGCCGCGGACGGCTTTTTTAAAACCAGCAGCAGTCTGGAGCCCAAAATTGCCAAAGCCCTGCACGATAGTCTCAAAGAAGCCAACAGCCTGTCTGCCGTGAAAACCACCTTGCAGGGAAGTGGACACCCCGGCCTGATGTTGCCCGAAAGCTGGCTCAAGAAACAGATGCGGGCCGTGAGTGCCGAGAAAATGGCGACGCTCCTGAACCTGGAGGCGCAGGTGTATCTGGGCGGCGACAAGGCTCAGGCCTTTGTGGAGCGGGTCCGCAACACCAAGGGCAGTGTGATGCCTGACACCCTGCAGGAATGGTTGACCGAAATCAGCCAGGGGCAAGGCGCCTTTAAAGAGTGGGCGGCTGAAGAACGGAAAAATCTGGGGATCGCCCTGAAGCAGGCGTTTCGGCATAGCGTGGGGATGGCCGTTGATCTGAACGCGCCCCACCGCTTTGTGGCCCTGCTGGAACAGCATGCCCCGGGCTTTGCTGAGGCCTTCGAGTCTCTGGGAGAGGTGGAACAGACCGCTTTTAAAATGAGACTGCGGGGCATGGCCCAGGTGGACGCCCTGGATCAGGCACACTCCGTGTTTCAGCGCACCCTCAATCTCCTGCGCAACCCCTTGAAGGGCTTTGACTTCAGCAAAGCCGATGCCTCCGCCGAGTGGCTGAACGGGGTCAAAAGCCGGGGGATTCTGCTGGCGGATTTGGCCAAGCGGGATCTGCACACCGAAGGCCGGGAAAAGGCTCTGCAGAGCATGAACACGCTGCTGGAACAGGCCAAAAAAGCCGGTCTGAAATCGGAAATACCATTGTTAGAGCAGTACCATGGTCAATTGAAAACCCTGCTCTCCCCGGACGCGGGCCGTTTGTTCTCTTTGGCCACCCAGGCCGGAGAGGAGAGCCTAAGCCACAAGTTGCGCGAATTGTTGCAGGGTGGCTTGGTCAATAACAGCGCATTCTTGCGGCAGGCGCAGGAGACGCTGGGCCAGTTCACCCCGGATTCTCGTGTGTTCGCCGATCCGGCCCGAGCCCACAAAATGCGGGAGGCCATTGGCAAATACAGTGACGCCCTGCTGCACTCCCTTTCCGAGCAGGGGCAGAAGGACCTTAAAACGGGGCTGGATCGTTTTTTCAAGCTGAACCGTAACCTGAATTACACGGCCCGTTCGGCTGCCTTGTTAGGCACCATGGCCTGTCTGGGCTGGCTGGTGCCCCATGTACAGACCACCATTACCAAGCGCCTAACCGGAAAGGATAAAAACCCCGGTATTGCCAGCACGGCCAGTCAATTGGGTTACGAAGACGTCAAAAGGGCCAGCGAAAAGGAAGGTTTGACCGCCGTTAGCGGGGAGACCAACAGGGTAAAATCGACTGCCTTACCGCCTGCGGCGGCTAACGGCATCTTTGTGGGGCAAACCATGCCCCGGTTTTATCCCAGTGTCGGGCAAACCGCCTATCAAAACTAGGATTAGCCCAGAGTTCCGGTGATACTGACCGGTGTCGAGCCCAAGGTAGGGGTTCCCGGCAAGGGCTGTGGACTGACTGAACAGGCCAGATAGACCAAAGCACAAAGCAGGCTTGTCAATTCAAGCGCGTATTCGATATTGAGCCTTGAATGTTGCATGATGACACTGCCTGCTTTTAATAACTCTATTAATAAAAAACAAAACAATTAAAAAATTGCCTTTTGACTCCACGTCATCGCATGGATGTCGTTTTTCCCGGGTGGGTGAGGTTTTTCAAGGATATTACGTTTTGTCCGACTTGCCCGGACAAAGGATTGATCTTGATAGGGGCGGTGGCTATACTATAACAAGTAAAGTAATTTTTATAAGGATACGAATACGTGTCGAAGACGGTGGATCAGATGACTGAAAACCTTACAGAGCAAACGATTGAGGCCCAATCGCTACAGGATGTCACGGAAAACCTGAACCGTTTGATGCACGCTGGTCTTTATGGCGTGGAATCGCCTATTGAGCGGGCCATGGAGCTGATTGGCGACAAGTATTCCTTCCAGATTATCCACTTGCTTTACCAACTGGAGCGTCAGCGCTTTGTGGAGCTGGAGCAGCAAATCACGGGGATTTCCCCCCGCACCCTCAGCGCCCGGCTGAAGCACCTGGAAAAGTTTCGTCTGATCAACCGACACCAGTTCCCCACCATCCCGCCCAAGGTGGAGTACGAGTTGACCGAGCGGGGGCGGGATTTGGCCAGCACCTTGAACCATCTGGAAACCTGGGTCAATCGCTGGTTTCCGTACGCCCCTTCCACCGAATCCTGAAACGATTTGTATAGAGGGACCCTCTGGTTTGACATGCGCCTTGTGTTCTTGTCGGACCCGCTGTGGTGCTGGTTTTAAGCGGATTTTACCCTGTTTTTTTTAGGGATGACGAATGGGAAAGTTGGCGCTGTTATGCGTGAATCCGCTAGAATAGTAGGGACAGAGAGAGTATTCATCAGGCCCCATGTTTCGTAAGCAGACCCCCTATTTGTACCTGATTTTGCCGGCTATATTCATGGTCAGTTTCTTTTTTCTGCCCCTGATCATGGCTTTTGGCATCAGTTTGTCCGATTATTCCCGGGATATTTACCATCCCAGCTTTGTGGGCTTGCTGAATTACGCCCGACTCGCCCATTCTGCCCCGTTCTGGAATGCCCTGCGCAATACCTTTGTGTTTTTGCTGGGAGTGGTTCCGGCCATGGTGCTGCTGCCCATCTTTTTGGCCTTGCTGCTCAACGGCAAGCTCAAGGGAATCGCCATTTTCCGCAGCCTGATTTACATTCCCGTGGTCATTTCCATGGTGGTGGTGGGCATTGCCTGGCGCTGGCTGTATGCCGATGATGGCTTGCTCAACTGGTTCCTGTCCCTGTTCCATCTGCCCAAGGTGGGTTGGTTGGTTAGCCCGGACATTGCCCTGTATAGCGTGATGATCGTGGTGGTGTGGAAGGGACTGGCCTACTACATGATGATGTATCTGGCCCATTTGCAAAGCCTCTCTTCGGATTTATACGAGGCCGCCGAGATTGATGGGGCCAACCTGTGGCAGAAGCACTGGCACGTTACCTTGCCCCACTTGCAGCCTACCATGGTTATGGTGGGCATTATTAGCACCATTGGTAGCCTGAAGGTGTTCACGGAAATTTATGTGATGACCCGGGGCGGCCCGGTGGGGGCCACCAAAACGCTGGTGTATTACATTTACGAGCGAGCCTTTGAAAATCTGGATTTGGGCATCGCCAGTGCGGCGGGCATTGTCCTGATGTTGATTTTGCTGGCCTTTAGCCTGCTGGAAATGAAACTGTCGCCCAAAGACGACAACACGCCCAAGCCAATCAAGCCCGCTTCTGCCAAGAAGCCTCCCAGTGGCCTGACTACCGGTCAGTTAACGGTAGGGGACACGGCCGGATGAAATCCATCACGCTCAAGCAAAGCCTCCAATATCTGTTATTAAGCCTGCTGGTGCTGCTTTCCGTCTTTCCGTTCCTATGGCTGCTGTCCACGGCCCTTAAAAGCCCTGCCGAAAACGTGTTTGCCTATCCGCCCCAATTTATTCCGACCCAACCAACCCTGCAAAACTTTATCAGCGTGTGGCAAAAGGTGCCCATGCCCTGGTTCTTCATCAATAGCATCGTGGTGACCGTGCTGACCATTGTGTTTAACATCAGCCTGAGTGTGATGGCCGCTTATCCCTTGGCCCGCATGCGGTTTAAGGGGCAAAACGCCATCTTTTTCAGTATTCTGGCCACCATGATGATTCCCTTTCAGGTGCTGATGATTCCCCTGTATTTAATTTGCCTGAAGCTGAACCTGACCGACGCCGCCGGTTGGGTAAATGGGTGGCTGGGGCTGGTGCTGCCCTTTGCGGTCAGTGGGTTTGGCATCTTTTTTGTAAGGCAGGCGCTGGTCACTTTGCCCAAGGAGCTGGAAGAATCGGCGGTGCTGGATGGGTGCAACAGTCTGCAAATTCTGTGGCATGTGCTGCTCCCTCTGATTCGGCCCACCTTGGCCACGCTGGCCGTGTTTGCCTTTATGGCCACCTGGGGAGAATTCCTGTGGCCCAGCATTATCCTCTCAGAGCCCAGTCACTTTACCCTGCCCGTGGGGCTGGTACAGTTGCAAAGCACCTTTAGCGCGGACTGGAAGCTGATTGCCGCAGGGACTTTGCTGTCCATGGTGCCCATGCTGGTCTTTTTCTTTGCCCTGCAAAAGTACTTTGTGTCCGGGGCCACCAGCGGGGCGGTGAAAGGCTAGCAGGGGCCTAAAAGCCCACCAGCGTACTCACCGGATCGTAGTACATGTCGTTTTCAGTTTCGCTAGCATACGTTTGCTTCAGGCCAATCTTCAAAGCGCCACCGCCCTGGGCCAGTTGAGTTCCCTCTATTGAAGCAGAGTGCCCGTCTTGGGAGGAAACGCTTTCCCGGGGTACGCTGGTGCCCAAGTCGGTGGCTGATTGAGCATCCGCCTGCAGCGTCGATGCGGTGGGGTCAATCAAAGCCTCTGGACGATTGGGCATGAGCAGAGGCACGGCAATGGCCAGAATCAGCACGGCTGCCGCCACGGGCGTGAACTTCTGCCAGCGCAATCGCTGTGAGGAAAGCGGTGTGGCCGGTGCTGCCGTTGTTTCGGTTTCGGCGATTTGGGCCAGAATGCGATCGGCCAGCCCCACGGGAACCGCCACAGGCTCCAGATCGCTCATGGTTGCGGTGAGTTGCCGCAAATCATTCTGGTAAGCCTGACAAACGGCGCATTGGGCTAAGTGGTCGGATAAGCCGGTTCGCGCTGAGTCCGAAACCGGTTCTCCTTCCTGTAGGCTGAATATGAGGTCCTGAGCCTGTTCACAGGTGGGTTGGGGGTGTTTGGGTGGCTGCACGGGCGTGGTCATGAGGCCATCTCCTTTACGGCTTGTTTCAGCTTTTCGGTGCCGCGCTTAATCCAGGTGCGCACGGTGTTGAGGGGAACGCCCAGCGTCTCGGCCACGGCTTCGTAGCTGAGATCTTGCTGGTAACGCAGCAGCAGGGCTTGTCGATATTTGTCATCCAGTGTTTGCAGGGCCGTCAGCACTTCTTCGGTGGAGAGCTTGCGTTCCAGTTGAACGACGAGATCCTCGGCGGTTTGATGCTCCGTCTCGGTCCAGGTGCCCGCTTCCTCCATGGCGTTCAGGGAAACCAGCTTGGACTGCTTCCGCAACTGGCTGATGGCCGCGTTGGAGGCGATGCGAAGAATCCAGGGCTTAAAGGGCCGTTGGCGGTCAAAGTTTTTCAGATTCTGGTAGGCTTTCACAAAGGCCTCCTGGGCAATTTCTTCGCTGATTTCATGGTTCTGGGTCATTCGGTACAGGTAGTTGTAAACGGCTGGGAGATAACGTTGCATCAGTTGGGAGAACGCCTTTTGATCCCCGCACAGGGTGCGGTCAATGAATGCAGAATCCTCGGGCTGCAGTACCGGGTTGAGAGGGAAGGTCTGGGTCATCGCAGGGCCGGCTTGGCGTCAACAGAACAGACAGGAGTCACAATGGGCAGTGAGCTTAGTAATCCTCGGGCGAGTGCGAACGCCCACCCGCATTGGAACGCTGAGCCCAATGTTTGGCCTTGAGGGCCTGAAGTTTCTGCAATTGCTCCGGGTTGAGTTGGGAACGTATGCTGAACCAGGTTTTCAGGCGAATTTCACTGAGTCGTCGTTGCAGATCATTAATATCGCTGTTCAGGGTGCGTGCCCCCGCTTCGGTGGCGTTGGGCGTCTGCAGGTACTGCATCATGGCCTTGCGCTTGGTTTTGAGCTGCTCTCTTAACGGCTGGCTTTGAGCGCGTCCTTGCTCCATGGCACTTTTGACCTTTTGTCCTTGCTCTGGACTGAGGCCCAGTTCCTTCATCATTTGCTGATGTCGCTCATCGGGGGAGTGACTGGCAGCGTGGCCAGCCTGACCCTGCACACGCCCGCCCTGACTGGATGGATCTGCGGAGGCTGAAACCGGTAGCAAATTCAACAGCAAGGCCAGTGGTAGCGCCAGAACAGCCAGCTTTTGCGATGGCATCCGGTTACACATGCTGATCTCCTGATTGGTAGGGACAACTATAATACACGCCAGCCTCCTAAAAAGTTTCAGAAGCGTTCGACAAGTATTATAAAGCCCGACAGGGATTTCAAGCGAAAGAACGACAAGCGAGGCGGAACTTAATCCAGCAGGCAGGCGCTGATGTAGGTTTCAACGGTTTTAGACATCATGTGCCGAAACACCTGCTTGCGCAACCAGGCCTGATGATACCCGGACTGCTCCCCAAACAGCATTTTGGCCGCATCGCCCTTGAACAGGGCATCCACGGTTAACGAATGACAAAAGGCGGTCATGGCTTTCACTGAACCAAACAGGGAGCGCAGTAGGGCTTCAGCCTCCCCCACTTCATAGTGAGACACCGCTTTACAGGCGTACACCCTGAAATTCTCGGCGTACTCTTCCTGAATATCCCGCAAACGCGCCTCACCCAGATCGCCCCGGTAGAGGGAACGGGTGGCCTCCAGCAGCCAGCGGGCCAGATTGTCCACCAGCTTTAATTCGGTGTCGGTAAAGGGGTAGCTTTCGCTGGAGGCCCGCCCGGCCCCGGCCAGCCGGATACTGCGACCATCCAGATAGGTTTTGCGAAACAGCAGGACGTTTCGCTCCATATCAATCTCAAATTCTTCATCCAGAATGTCCAATACGGCCTGATCGGAGAAGCCAAACAGCACCACCCCCCAGTTTTCCGGGCCTACCAAGGCCTGATACCGACTGAGCATCTCCGGGAGGCTCAAATCCAGATAGGCTTGGGTATCTGCCCGCCCGTCCGCTTCCCAGGGGGCCGATAAAATGGCAAATTTGGCCGCCAGATTTCTCACGCACTCACCCAACACGCTGCTTCCACTACCGTTTATTATAGTGGATTTTCATCGACGGGAGGGCCTTTAAAATTCCCCGCGCCGCCAGCTCTTTTAGGATCAATTTCACTGAAGAAAAGGGTAATCCCTGGACTTTGCGTGGTGATGTCTTGGCCTCCTGTTTTCTCAACAGGTGGGTGTCCTCCGTGGTCATCGAGGTTTCCAACAGGCTTGCTGGCGCAAGGTTGGTATACGGTGATGCCATCGCGTTATCAGGACTCCCGATTATGGCGGGTAGAGTCAAGACATCGAACCACATCCAGGGATTGCATCTATTATCCCCCATGACGGGATTGGCTCGCAACGGCTTTTTTGAATTTGAATTAAAAATCAGCCGGATAGGCTAGTTTCATCGTCGTGCCGGATGACTTGCAGTTCGGCCCGCTCCCGCAGGATTTTCCGCAGCAGATGGATGGATTCGGGGCGATGGGCGTTTTCGTTGATGAGTTGGTTCATAATGTCCAGCGATTGTCGGAGTTGTCGCTCCCGGTGAATTTGTGGCGTTTCCGGGGTGCTATTCTCCCGAATCCAGGCCAATTGGCGAATGACATGAGACTGTTTCTCTTTCGACACACGACACCCCTTTCTGAAACCACTTGAAGCGGTTTTCCACGTGTTCCTGATGAATCATGCGGGACTTGTAACCCCATCATGACCTCGCTTGTTTCGTGCTTCATCGGGCAAGCGATTTAGGCCTTTGGGTATAAAAACAGTGAAAGCTGCCTTAGTTATAAATAGACAGAACGATTGACATTGGAAGGGGCGGGTCTAAGGCTCAGCGACCACCCACACCCCGGCCTCCGGCAGCAAGGGCAGGTGGGCCTTCTGTATGCGTTCACCGGGCATTAACACGGGGATGCCCGGCGGGCAATGTACCACCGTTTCCTTGGCGATTCGGTGGAGTGCCGCTGTGATGGGAACTTTGTGTCCTTTGCGGAAAAAGGCTTCGCGGGGGAATAAAGCCATCTGCGGCAAGCAAACCTCGGCGCTATCGATGGCCTCTTCCCACAGCGGGGCGGGCGGGCGTTCGGCTGCACATAGCGCTTCATCCTCTGCCATCAGGATTGCCTGGAAGGCCGCAAAATCGGCTTCGGTCAGGCCCAGATTGGCCAGATACAGCACACCACCTGGTTTGGCCGATTCATAGGCCAATTGGTGCGTCTCTTCCACACGGGCGCCCCAGTCTTCGCCAGTTTGTAGCGGATGGCTGAGATAAAACTTGCAGGGGTCCCAGAATTGGGCGGCTGTTCCCTGAGGCTGATACAGTTTTATTTGGCTCAGGCTGGTTTGTAAAGTGCGTCGAAGCAGCTGCACTTGCGACAATAACCATTCGATTCGGGTCTGCCCAGCGGTGCTTCCCAGAAAGTCGCAGGCCGCATCCAGGCTGGCCATCAGCAAATAGGAGGGGCTGGTACTTTGCAGGGTATTCAGGGCCTGCTGAAATAGGGTGGGATCCACGCAAGAGTCTTTTGTTAAGTGGGCCAAGGCGCTTTGGGTCAGGCTACCCCCGCTTTTGTGCAGGGAATGAATGACCACATCCGCCCCACTGTGGCAGGCAGAGACGGGCAGTTGCTCGCTCAGGGGCCACAGGCTGCCATGGGCTTCATCCACCACCAGCGCTACTCCGTGGACCTTACACAGCCGGGCGATGGCCGGAATATCACTGCCCAGTCCTTCATAGGTGGGCGAGGTCAGGAATAGAGCGGTGGCGTCCGAGTGTAGAACGAGCTGGGTTTGAACTTGCTCGACGGTCACGGAGCCCCATAAGTCCCACTGGGGCAAATGGCTGGGCAAAAACCAAACCGGTTCAGCGCCCGATACGATCAGTCCACTTAAAACGGCCCGGTGGGCGTTGCGGGGAATCAGCACCTTGGCCCCGGGCTGGGCCACGCAAAGCATGGCCGCCATCAATCCCACCGAAGCCCCGTTAATCAGCATAAAGCTATGGGCCACCCCGAACAAGCTGGCCATACGCTGTTGGGCTTCTGAAATCGCCCCATCCGGCTCCGATAAAACATCCAGGCCATCCAGCTCGGTTAAATCGTAACGAAACGGCTGATTCCAGATTGTAGAATCTTCATATAAGCATTGACCGGCATGGGCTGGCACATGGAAGCGCCTGCGGTTCTGCCGGTCATAGGTTTTTAACGCGTCAACCAGAGGAGACCCCGGTTGACGCGTTTCTACTGTTGTCTTAGTTGGGGCTGGCTGCACTCAGGGGCTCCAGACCATGCTGGGCGCGCTCTGCGTCGTTGACACCCTTCATGGTGAGGTTGATGCGACCACGCTCGTCAATGTCCACGACCTTGACCAGCACTTCATCGCCCACTTTGACCACATCTTCAACCGCCTGTACCCGTTGCTGGGACAGTTGGGAAATGTGGACCATGCCATCCTTGCCCGGGAACAGTTCCACGAAAGCACCGATGGGGATGGTGCGGACGACTTTGCCCATGATCACCTGACCACGCTCAATCTTGCGGGTCAAACGCTCGATGATGTCTTTGGCACGGGTCGCGCCTTCACCATCCACCGAGGTGATGGTGACCAGACCGCTGTCTTCGATGTCAATGGTGGCACCGGTTTCATCGATGATGGAGCGGATCATTTTACCGCCGGGCCCAATGACAGAACCAATCTGGTCTTTGTCGATGGTCAGGGTAATGATGCGAGGGGCCCACGGAGACAGCTCGTTACGAGGGGCGGCCAGTACGGCGGTCATCCGGTCCAGAATGGTCAGACGACCGGCTTTGGCTTGCTCCAGGGCGGTCTTCATAATTTCCAGAGAAATACCCTGAATTTTGATGTCCATTTGCAGGGCAGTAACCCCATCCCGGGTGCCCACGACCTTGAAGTCCATATCGCCCAGGAAGTCTTCCACACCCTGGATGTCGGACAATACTACGGACTTGGCGCCTTCTTTAATCAGACCCATGGCAATCCCGCCCACCGGGGCTTTAATGGGAACACCGGCATCCATCAAGGCTAGTGTGGCGCCGCAAGTAGAAGCCATGCTGGTGGAACCGTTGGATTCCAGAATGTCGGAGTTTACCCGAATGGTATAGCCGAATTCCTCTTTGGAGGGCAGCACCGGCAAGATGCCACGCTCAACCAGCGCGCCGTGACCGATTTCCCGACGGCCCGCACCCCGCATGGGCTTCACTTCGCCCACGGAGTAACCCGGGAAAGTGTAATGGTGCATCCAGCGCTTCTCGGTTTGCGGATCCACGCCATCCAGACGCTGCGCTTCGCCCGGGGAACCCAGCGTAGCCACAGAGAGGGCCTGAGTATTGCCGCGGGTGAAAAGACCGCTGCCGTGTACACGGGGCAGAATGCCGGTCTGACAGTTGATGGGGCGAATATCTTCGTTACGACGACCGTCGGCCCGCACGCCTTCTTCAATGATCATGGTGCGCATAATGCGTTTTTCCACTTTCTTGAAGGACTCACCCAGGTAATCCAGCGGCTGGGCCAACAGGAAGGCCTTGATGGGATCGGTGTCCGCTTTGGCTTCCAGAGCGCCTTTTACTTTTTGCTTGGCGGCTTCCAGCATTTCCTTGCGGCGGCTGCGGTCAAATTCGTGATAGGCGGCGAAGATATCTTTTTCCGCGGTTTCTTCCACGAAAGCCAGCACCTTTTTCACATCGGCTTCCAGTTCAAAGACAAAAGGCTTTTTCTCGATGCCGCACTGTGCAGCGAACTCCCGCTGGACTTTGACTTGCTCCCGAATGTGATCGTGGGCGAAAGCCAGCGCCTTCAGCAGATCTTCTTCGGAAATGAAGTTGGCACCGGCTTCCACCATCATGATGGAGTCTTCGGTTCCAGCAACCACCAGGTCCAGATCGCTTTCTTCGGTTTGCTTGAAGGTGGGGTTCACGATGAATTGACCGTTCAGGCGCGCCACCCGCACCCCACCAACCGGGCCGGAGAACGGCAGACCGGAAAGCTCCAGGGCCATAGAGGCGCCAAAAATAGCCAGTACATCCGGTTGGATGTTGCTATCCATGCTCATCAGGGTGGAGACCACTTGCACGTCGTTGCGGTAGCCATCGGGCCACAAGGGACGGATGGGACGATCAATCAGGCGAGAGGTCAGGGTGGCCTTGTCGGAAGGCTTGCCTTCCCGCTTCAGGTAACCGCCGGGCAAACGGCCCACGGAGTACATTTTTTCTTCAAAATCGACCAGCAGCGGAAAGAAGTCGATGCCGGGACGAGGAGATTCACTACCAGTGGCGGTGACCAGAAGCACAGTGTCATCGCAACGGACTAGCACGGAGCCGGTGGCGGCTTTGGCCAAGCGTCCGCTTTCCAGATGCACTTCTTTGTCCCCAATTTTAAAAGTTTTGGTCTGTAGATTCGGAAACAGGATTTGTTCGTTCATAAGAGTTTTGTCTTCTTTCTATACTTCGATGTTTTATTCCGTGGATGATGCAGCTATTTTACCGCCTTTTGAGGGGCTTCGTCAGCATCAAGCGCGAAAATTGCTGTTGGTATTGGATTTCCCCTCAAGATGTTCCCAAAGCGTCGCGGAAAGCCCAAGGGCTGGAAAGAGAAAAACGGGCACCAGGCCCGTTTTTCTGGGAGTTTTACTTCCGGATACCCAATTTGGTGATCAGTTCTTTGTAGGCTTCCGGGGTTGAAGTCTTTTTGAAGTAGTTCAGGTAGCGACGGCGGCGACCGACCATAATCTGCAGACCACGCTGGCAGGCAAAATCCTTGCGGTTGGCTTTCAGATGCTCGGTCAACTCGCTGATGCGCTTGCTGAGCATGGCAATTTGCACGGGGGCGCTGCCGGTGTCATTGGCGCTGACGGCATGCTCTTTGAAGATGTCTTTTTTTTGTTCAGAAGTCAGGGGCATATTTCTTTTATCGCCTTTTGATTTTGGATTTACTTCGAGTAATATGGAGCCTATTATGTACGGTGATAAGAAAATTACAATAGCACCTTAAAAATGACTACCCCCTATCGCGCATTTTGCAATATTTTGAAACAGGTAGTAACACTGAGTTTGAGTTTGGCCGTGGTCGCTGGCTCCCTGACAGGCTGCCAGAATAACGCCGTCCACGGGGAAAGTCCCGAGTTGCGAAAGGCCAAGCGGCTGATTGAGCAGGGCAATTTCGAGGAAGCCTTTGTGCAGCTGAATCAGGCGCTGGAACAGGCGCCCAGGGACCCTGGCCTGCACATCAACCTGGGCTGGCTGTATTTGTATACCAATGACTTGGATAACGCGGCCAAAGAACTGACCCAAGCGGAAACACTGGGGCCCGATCTGGCTGAAACCTATCACCTGCGGGGAGCCATCCTTTGTTATCAGGCCCAGCACGCCTCACAAGCGCAGGAGAGCCGCCAACTGCAGGAAGAGGCCGTCCAGAACTTTCAGCAAGCGCTCAAAAGAGATGAAAAGAACCATCAGACCTACTTCGATCTGGCCACCAGCCTATCGGCCCTGGGTCGACAGGAGGACGCTTTAGCCGCCCTGGACAAAGGGTTTCAGTACATTCCGGACAAGGATTTGGAAACGCAGGTCAACTTTCAAATCGCCACCTGCGCCGCCGAGGCCCAATTGCAGCGCTATGACGAGGCCATTGAGGATTGTCATCAGGCCCTGGAATTTACCACCAACCCGGCGTCCCGAGAGCGTATTACCGACATGATTGAGAACATGAAGCTGATGAACCCGGGGCTGTCTGAAAAGATTGAGTCCCGGCAAGCGGAAAAAGATCGTCAGGCCGAAGAGAACGCCATTATCGACACGGCCGCTTCCGACTAATCTCTTAAGAGCGTGGGTAGTTTCTTAAGAGAGCGGGTGATTTTGCAGCAGCCAGAAGAACACAATGGCCACGATGATGCGATAAATGCCAAAAGGGGCCATGGAGGTTCTTTGCAGCATGAGAATAAAGGTTTTAACCGCCAGCAAGGCGGACACAAAGGCCACCCCAAAGCCCAGCCCGAAGGCGGTCAGGTCATGGGGGCTCAGTTTGTCCCAGATTTCCAGCAAATCCTTCAGGCAAACGATCATCATAATGGGCACGGCGGCCAAAAAGGAATATTCGGCGGCCACGGTGCGCGGCAGCCCGTTAAACAGGCCCCCGATAATGGTGCTGGCAGCCCGAGAGACTCCGGGACAGAGGGCAGCACATTGAAACAACCCAATTTTGAACGCGCTTTTCACGTCCAGTTCATCCAGAGAAGTGATGGCCTGCTGGAAACGCAGCCGCTCAATAACAATCAGAACGACGCCACCCAGGGCCAAGGCCCAGGACACGGTAAGCGGGTTAAAAAGATGGCTTTTAATGGTATGCTCCAGCAGTTTGCCCAGCACCAGAATGGGCAGTGAAGTCACCGCAAGCATCAGCCAGCCCTGGATTCCTCGGAAGCCACCGCCCGGTGTTTTAAAATCGAACAGACAGGCAAAGCGGTGCCGATACAGCACCACCACGGCCAAAATGGCCCCCAACTGGATGAACACCTCAAAGGCGTTGACCACCTCGCCCTGAATGCCCAGCAGGTAGCTGGTTAAAATCATGTGCCCGGTGGAAGAGATGGGTAGAAACTCGGTGACCCCTTCCACAATACCTAAAATCAGGCTATGAATCAGTTCCATTCGCTCGGTCCTTTGGTAATAAACTCAGCTAATAATCAACTCAGCCATCAACGGATTCTCACTTTAAATGCCCGCGTGAATTTCAGTGCCCGCCTGTCCAGCCAAGGCTTCCACGGTTTTTTCCAGACTGGTGATAAAGGCCCGCTTTCCGCCGTGTTTGACGTAGTCAATCATGGCCGCCACTTTAGGTCCCATGCTGCCCGCCCCAAAGTGCCCCTCCGCAAAGTAGCGTTCCGCTTCATCCAGCGATAAGCGGCCCAGAGTCTGCTGATTGGGTTGCCCGAAGTTCAGGTAGACGTTTTCCACCTCGGTGCAGATGATCAGATTCTCGATTTTCAGGGTCTTGGCCAGCAGGCAGGAGGTGAAGTCCTTGTCGATGACCGCCTCGATGCCTTGCAGAACACCCTCTTTCCGGTACACCGGAATCCCCCCGCCGCCGCAACAGAGAACAATGGCCTGCTGGGCAATCAGGGCCTGAATGGGGTCAGCTTCCAGAATGCGTAAGGGCCGGGGTGAGGGAACCATACGCCGATAGCCCCGGTTGGCGTCCGGGCCAATGATCCAGCCCCGTTCATCATAGAGACGCTGGGCTTCATCGGCGCTGATGAAGCGACCCACCGGCTTGGTGGGCTTCTGAAAGGCCGGATCGGCGGGATCGACTTCCACCAACGTATTCACGGCCATAATGGGCGTTTCGATGCCTTGAGACAACAGTTGGCGGTTCAGTTCCCGGGTCAGCCAGTAGCCAATCTCCCCCTGCGTCCAGGAGACGCAAGTGTCCAGGGTGACCGGGTTCTCAAACAGCCGGGCGGAAGTTTCGGCCATATCCAGCAGGTTGCCCACTTGAGGGCCGTTGCCAAAGGTGATGACCGGCAAGTAGCCGCTTTGGTAAACCTGCACGATTTTTTGGCAAACCGCTTGCACCATTCTGGGGTTGAGGTTATCCCCGCTTTGCTTGTTGTAAAGGGCGTTTCCCCCAATGGCGATTAAGACCGATTCCATGCGCACACGCTCACTATTTCCACTCAAGCCGGTTTGATTGGCCGTCTGTCTGGTAACTCTCTCTTGGGCAATGGCCGCGGGCTTTCCGTTGGCGCTGGATTTGCCTATAATCAAAACGATAGCACAATTTGGCCCGTTCAAACCATTTTTGAAACCGTCCACAAAGCCGCCTGCACGCAGTCTTATGAATAACACCCAGCCCGCTCGCATTTATCTGGATCACGCCGCCACCACCCCGGTGGACCCTGCGGTGCTGGAGGCCATGCTGCCTTTTTTGCAAGGTCAGTTTGGCAATCCCTCCAGTTTGCACTTTTGGGGACGTGAAGCCCGAAAGGCCTTGCAGCAGGCAAGAGAGAGTGTATCCAAGGCCCTGACTTGCCAGCCTTCGGAAATTATTTTTACCAGCGGGGCCACTGAGGCCAATAATCTGGCCCTGATGGGGGTGACGGAAGCGCTGGCGCAGGGACGGCACATTATTACCACCCAAATTGAACATGCCGCGGTGCAAGCGCCTTGCCACTGGCTGGAAGCCCACGGCTGGGATGTGACCTGGCTGCCGGTGGACGCGCAGGGCTTTGTGTCGGTGGAGTCGGTGATAGAGGCCCTACGGCCCGAGACGGTGCTGGTGTCCATCATTCACGGGAACAATGAGATTGGCACCCTTCAGGATATTCAGGCCATTGGGGCAGCCCTGAACGCTCAACCCAAGTTCCAAAAAGTCTTGCTGCACGTGGATGCGGTGCAAACGGTGGGCAAACTGCCCTTGGACTTATCGACCTTGCCGGTGGATTACCTCAGTTTGTCCGGGCATAAACTCTATGGCCCCAAGGGGGTTGGCGCTTTGTTTGTGCGAGACGGGGCCCCGTTACCGGCGGCCCAGATCCGGGGGGGCGGGCAGGAAGGTGATGTGCGCTCCGGCACGGAAAATTTGGCGGCTATTGTGGGACTGGCCAAAGCGCTGGAAATTACTCAGGCACGCATGACCGACGATTTACCACACCTGAGGGCTTTGCAAAAAGGCCTGATCGAGGCCATCCGAACAACCGTTCCCGAGGCGATGCTGAATGGCCCGGAGGATCTGCATGCCCGGGTGCCCGGCAATGTGCATTTCTCCTTTCCCGGGGTGGAAGGAGAGGCCATGGTGCTGCATCTGGACTTAAAGGGCATCGCCGTCTCCAGTGGATCGGCCTGCCACAGCGCGGTGATTGAACCCTCCCGGATTGTGAAGGCGCTGGGAAAATCTGACAGTCTGGCCAAAGGGACGGTGCGCTTTTCGCTGGGGCGTGGCAGCGCTTTGCAGGATATTAAGCGGGTGGTGGAGATCCTGCCCACCGTTTACCAGCGCCTCTGCCGGGCGGGAAAAGGCCCCACAAAAGCCTGAAGGGTGCGATTTGGCAATGGGGGCTTTTTGATATATAGTGCCTTCATCTTGATTTGAATTCTTTGGGTTTGAATGATTGGGAAAAATCGGGTTTCCCAGCCGCCTCACCGCTTTGGGGTATCGGTTTGGTTCGGGTTCATCGTTTGTTGTTCACATTCAAGAGATCAATATTCAAGCAAGAGATTAATATGCAAGATAGAAGGGGACTTTTGTGATGCGTTCTGTGAATTTTTCAGGGAGTTCTATATCCCGGTTGACCGTCTGGCAGCCTTTGTCCGCCAGGTCGGGAGGGGCGGAACGGGCCCCTGTGTTCAAAATGCAATATCAGCCCTCGCCCACGACAGAAACGACGCCCTCGGTCAAAGCGTCCTGGCTGGATCGACTGAAAAAGGCCTTTACCCCGCGAGAAGAGCATGTGCGGTGGATGGAAAAGGCCCAATCCGGTCTGGGGCTGCCCGCTGGCATGAGCCGCAGTTTGCTTGAAAACAGGTTGCTTGAAAAAAGTGACCGTGGGAAAGGCCGCTCATAAGCCCGGGCCTTACCCTGCAAACGCTGGCCAAAGCAATTGAAGTCGCCGGGTTTTAGCGCCGGGTCTTGGTACCGGGTGGTACAATAATAACCAGCAAGAACCAGCCGAAAGAACCCGTCGAACCTGACTCTTTCGGCAAAAATCGCCCTCAGCCCCCGAAAGCGCCACTGTGACCATTCAGTTTTCATCCAATTCCTCATCTAAAAAGCCGGACAAAGCGGGCGACAAAATGTCTGGCAGCGGAACCGTCTCTGCCGAGCAGGTGCAGGCTGCCGTTCGTCAGGCCTTGGGGGACAAGGCGCCTTTGGGAGAGCGTCCCGGTTTGCTGAAGGACACCGAAACGGCTTACGACCACCGGCTGGAAAGCACCATTCGGCCCAAAACCCTGGGCGATTACATTGGGCAATCCGCCCTGAAGGACAGCATCCAAATCGGGCTGGATGCGGCCAAAAGCCGTGAGGAGGCGCTGGATCACCTGTTGCTGTATGGTCCGCCCGGACTGGGAAAAACCACGCTGGCCATGGTCATTGCCCAGGAAATGGGCGCGGAAATCCATATCACCTCCGCCCCGGCTCTGGAGCGGCCTCGGGACATTTTAGGCATTCTGATGAGCATGAAGCCGGGCAGTGTCTTGTTTATCGATGAGATTCATCGGTTAAACAAAGTGGCTGAGGAGATTCTGTACCCGGCCATGGAGGATTTCGCCCTGGATCGCACCATTGGTAAGGGAGAAGGGACTAAAATCCTGCGGGTGCCCTTGCCCCGCTTCACCCTGATTGGGGCCACCACCAAGGCGGGCTCTCTATCCGGCCCCTTGCGGGATCGCTTTGGCCTGATTTATCGCCTCAACTTTTACAGCGAGCAGGAATTGTCGGAGATCGTGCTGCGCTCGGCCCGCATTTTGAGTATTGAGGCCAGCCCGGACGGGGCCTTGGCCATTGCCAGCCGCTCCCGGGGGACGCCGCGCATTGCCAACCGCTTACTACGCCGGGTGCGGGATTTTATGGCCGTTAAAAAAGCCGGGGAAACCGTGATCAACCAGCCCATTGCCCATGAGGCTCTGGATTTGTTTGACATTGATCCGATTGGACTGGACCCCACCGATCGACAACTGTTGAAGCTGATCATCGAAAATTTTTCCGGCGGGCCAGTAGGGTTGGACACCTTGGCCTCCACGCTGGGGGAAGATCCCCGCACTTTGGAGGATGTCTATGAGCCCTACCTGCTACAGACCGGGCTAATCAACCGAACCCCCCGAGGGCGGACGGTGACAGGCAATGCCTACCGGCATCTGGGGTACCGTGTGCCTGCCGGGTTTGCCGAGCAGGCCCGGTTGGAGCTGGAGTCGCCCTAGACCTTTGGCGGCGTGGAAATCAATCCGGCCTGCGTGCTGGAATACAGGAGGGTGAGATCACGTGCCGGGAGTAAAAATCAAAAAATGGTGGGCCGTTGGCCTGAAGGGCAGCCTCGTTCTCGGTTGTCTGGTGCTGGGCTGGATGGTGCTATCCGGGGATAACCGTGTCCTTGCCAAAGCCGTACTGCGGTTGTCTCCGGTCAAGGCGGCCCAGCCGTCGCCCGAGTCGCCCGCCCCGCCCAAGGCGGCTGGCCCAACCGAAGGTCAGGTTTACGGTCTGGTACTCAAGGTAGAGCCCGCGTCTCAAAGCCATGCATCAAAGCCACTGGGGCGACCGATGGCTGAGTCTCAGGAAGCGCTGCAACGGGTTACCATTCGGCTGGAAGGGAGTCTCAAAACCCTGGGCCTGCAAAGTGACATTATTCAGGTGGAAAACGTGCTGGGAGAAAATCCGTTTTACAACATTCGCCTGAAACCAGGGGCTCAAGTCCTGCTTCAGGCCGAAAAAGAGGTCAAGACCGGCCAGTGGCATTTCAACATCGCCAATCACAACCGAACACCCGCCCTGATGATTTTGATGACTCTCACCATCATGGCCATTTTATTGCTGGGTGGTGTGGAAGTGGCCAAGCATGCTCTATTGGTGACTTTAATGCTCATTGGGTGCTATAAAGCGCTCTTTCCGGCGGTGTTGGCCGGGGAGCATAGCCCTTGGTGGATCTTCCTGATGTGCGGCATGTTCACCATCCTGGCCACGTTTATTTATCAGCAACCCGGTCAAAAGGCGTTTAGCCGGGAGCAATGCGTGGTGATGCTGGGCACCACCGGGGGCTTATTGATACTGGCCGCCATTTTGTGGGCTATGGGAGAAATCACCCCGTTGAGCGGTTATTCCAGTGAGCTGTTGGCCAGCTTGTGGTATCGATCCCCCCAAATGGATTACTGGGCCTTTTTCATGGCCGGAATGCTCTTTGCCTATCAGGGATTTCTGTTCTACCTGTGCTGGACGCTGGCCCAAAACCGCAAGGAGAGTGAACCGGTGAGTTTTCAGAAACGCTTTGGCATTGTCATGTTGCGGGGACGGCGCTTGATGGGGCCGTTGATCTCCTGTTTGGGCCTGCTGTTTTTGGGCCTGTTTATGCCCATCCTCTTGCAAATGCAGGGTACGCCCACCGCCCAGTTCGTCAATCTGGAAAGCACTGCTTCCATGATGACCTTTGCCTTTGCCGGAGCCCTGACTCTGATACTGACGGTGCCGTTAACCGCCTTGATCGCAGCCTGGCTTTTGGCGGATGCACCGGCCACGGACGCCGCGTAAGCGATGAATGCCCCTTGGTGTGGATGCTGGACTTGCTATAATGAAGCCTGTAAGGCCCCTTGTGATCGTTCATTCAGCAGAATATTTGAACGCAGTGGAAGATTGAGGGCCGCAGACTGAGGGTCAAAGGGTTCTCAGCAAAGCATTGAAAGCACAGTTTAAGCCAATAATTTTTAAGAATATGAGCGATAAGGATATGAGCGATGGTTGAGTCTACACGGGTACCGTCAGAGCAGGAGCAATTTTGGGCCGGAGAGTTTGGCAGCGAATACACCGTCCGTAACGCCATTCAGCCGGAACAGCGGGCCAAGTTTTTCAGGAATATTTTGAATCAAGCCCCTGGCATTCAAAGCGTCTGTGAGTTGGGAGCCAACAAGGGGCATAACCTGCTGGCCATTCAGTCTGTGGCCCCCAATGTTCAATTGACGGGTCTGGAGTTGAACCCCAATGCCTTGAAAGAACTGCAATCCCACCCGGGGCTGGAAGGCTTTCAAGGGGCCATTCAATCCTTTAACCCCAATCGCACCTTCGATTTGGTCTACACCTGTGGCGTGCTTATTCACCTGAACCCCGATGACTTGACGGCTGTGTATCAGAAGATGCTGGCCCTCTCCAACCGCTATGTCCTGATCAACGAGTACTACAACCCCAGTCCCGTGGAATTGTCCTACCGTGGGCATGACGGCAAACTGTTCAAGCGGGATTTTGGCGGTGAGTTCTGGGATGCCAACGCCGGACAAGTGAAATTGGTGGATTACGGCTTTTTGTGGCAGCGGGTGGAACCCACTTGGGACAACACCACCTGGTGGCTGTTCGAGAAAGTTTAAGCCTGAAAATTCAGCCGAAAATTTAAAATTGACAACGTGTCCCCTCACAACACGTTTAGCGTGCTACCAAATTTTAGGAAACACCCTGATTTTCCAGCGCTTTTTTAAAGGCCACCATCTGATCCCGCAGGCGGGCCGCTTTCTCGAACTCCAGCATGCGGGCGGCGGCCTTCATCTCCAGCTCCAACTCAGCAATCAAAGCCGGTAAATCCTGCGCCGGAATGGCCTCGGCAGCGGCTGGCTGCGGTTTACGACTCCCCTTGCGCCCCCCGTGACGCCCATCGCCACTGACCTCTTCATCCCCGCCCATGCTGCCAATCATATCCAGTAAGCCGTAGCCGATGGCCTTCTGGATGGTTTTGGGCGTAATGCCGTTGCGCTTGTTGTAGGCCATTTGCAAGTCCCGACGTCGAGCCGTCTCGTCCATGGCTTTTTGCATGCTTTCGGTAACTTTGTCGGCGTACAAGATCACCATGCCCGCCGCGTTTCGAGCGGCCCGGCCGATGGTCTGGATCAAGCTGGACTCCGAGCGCAAAAAGCCTTCCTTATCGGCATCCATAATCACCACCAGGGTGACTTCCGGCAAGTCCAGACCTTCCCGCAGCAGGTTGACCCCAATCAGCACGTCAAAATCCCCCAGTCGCAAATCCCGGATGATCTCCATACGCTCAATGGGCTTAATCTCACTGTGCAGGTACCGCACTTTCACGCTAAGCGTTTCAAAATACTCGGTTAAATCCTCGGCCATGCGCTTGGTCAGGGTGGTAATCAGCACCCGCTCATTGCGGGCCACCCGGGCTTGAATTTCTTCCAGCAAGTTGTCCACCTGATTGGCCGTGGGTCGCACTTCCACGATGGGATCCAGCAGGCCGGTGGGACGAATGATTTGCTGGGCGATTTGACGGGACTCCCGCACTTCATACTGGGCCGGGGTGGCTGACACGTAGATGCGCTGACCCACCCGCTCCCAAAATTCCTCAAACATCAGGGGGCGGTTGTCCTTGGCACAAGGCAGCCGAAAGCCATAATCCACCAGGGTTTCCTTGCGGGCCCGATCCCCGTGGTACATGCCCCGCAACTGCGGCACAGTCACGTGCGATTCATCGATGATCAGCAGAAAATCATCGGAAAAGTAGTCCAGCAGGGTTTTGGGCGGTGTGCCGGGCGGGCGATCCTCAAATATACGACTGTAATTCTCAATGCCGTTGCAGTAACCCACTTCCCGAATCATTTCCAGATCCCGGATGGTGCGCTGTTCCAGCCGTTGGGCCTCCAGCATTTTGCCCATGTCATACAGTTCCCGCAGGCGTTCATCCAGCTCAAACTGGATTTGTCGGGTGGCCCGCTCCACGTCATCCCGGTTGGCCACGTAGTGAATGGCGGGGTAAATGACCACTTCTTCCGGCATCTCCAGCACTTCGCCCGTTTCCGGGTCCACCATGCTGATGCGCTCCAGCTCATCGCCAAACAGTTCCAGTCGAATAATCACTTCCTCGTGAGCCGGGTGAATTTCGATAATATCGCCACGGGCTCTAAAATGCGCCCGTTTCAGGTCTAAATCGTTACGCTGGTACTGGTTACGAATCAGGGTCATCAGCAGTTCGTCCCGATCCGTTTCTCCCCCCACCTGCAGGCGAATGGCCGCTTTGAAGTAGTTGTCCGGCAAGCCCAAGCCGTAAATGCAGCTGACGCTGGAGACCACGATCACGTCCCGGCGCTCAAACAAACTTCGGGTGGTGGAGTGCCGCAAGCGGTCAATTTCCTCGTTGATGCTGGCGGTTTTCTCAATGTAGGTATCCGTGCGGGGAATGTAGGCTTCCGGCTGGTAGTAGTCGTAGTAACTAATGAAGTATTCCACGGCATTGTCCGGGAAAAATTCTCGCAGCTCGTTATAGAGCTGGGCAGCCAAGGTCTTGTTGTGAGAAATAACCAGCGTGGGGCGCTGCACCCGCTGGATGACATTGGCCATGGTAAAGGTTTTCCCGGAGCCGGTGACGCCCAGCAAAGTCTGGGCCTCAAGGCCCTCATTCAAGCCCTGGCACAGCAGATCAATGGCCTGCGGCTGGTCACCCGAAGGCTGGTAATTGGCGGTGAGGGAAAATGGTTTACTCATAGTCCCTGATCATCCCCGTGCCAGCCTGCTTTGGCAAGTACTTTTTATGGGTGGCTCTGGAATTCAAACTGCCCGGCGTTGTCCTTGTCCAGTTTGGAGTGCTTGTAAACCAAGTGAAAACAATAATTACCCTTGGGATGGTTGTAAAACCTCTGATTAGACTTGTCATTGGTGGTGTCGGTATCAAAAGTGCTGCACAACTGAAAAGTGTCCGGGCCTGTTTTTTGATAGTCGTACGTCAATCCCAGTGAAGGATCAGAGGACAAGGTTTTGGCATTTGGTACCTCCGCCAGGGTTTTGGGAAGGTTTCCTTCTTCCTTGTATTTCATTTCGATAGTCGACTTCAACGTCTCTAAATTTTCTGCGCGTATGTTATCCAGCCGCCTGAGCCGTTGGGTGTGGGGACTTCCAGTGATGAAAAAAGTCGTGGCAATGGTTGCCAAAATTAAAATTAAACCAAGCCATCCCAGGTAGCGTTGGCCCGCGTATTTCCGCTCCCGGCTTGGATCGTCAGTGCCGTCCGATGTTGCGCTGATTTCTTTCCGTCCTTTTACCATACGATCATCGCGCTGCATTTCCAGAAAGTAATAGGAAAAAATCAGTGAAGCGATTCCCAGAATAACCCCGGCCTGGGCCGCAAAGCGAACGGTCAATTCGCCTTCCAGAAAGGAGTTCACCGCAAAAATCAAATCAGACAACGCCACCAGAACGGTCATTCCCAGAATGAGGTAGATTAGGAATTTTCGGATAAAGGACTCTCGTTTTTCGGGGTAACGTTCCAGTGCTTGCTGGGTAAAGCGCTCCAAAAAGAAAAAGACAGGAACCACCACGATTAATTGCGCCAGCCCCCACTGAAAACTGCGACTCCCAATTCTTGACGAATAATAAACTGTATTCACATCGGGGAACCAGTGTTCAATTAATTCAAAACACAAAGCGCCAAAGGCAAAGGCAATTAAATTGAGGGTCACAAAGGTCAATAAATAAACAAAAAAATCGCGAGCAATTTGGTGCGCCTGCAAACGCGCGGCAGGAATGGGCACGCCCAAGGGGTCAACGCCCGTAAATTGCTCCAGCGTTTTTTGAACAATACCCAAGGCCCAACCTGATTGGGTCAGCGTTTCCGCAATCTGTTCTTTGGAGGCACCCTTGGCCAAGGCCTCTTTAATATACTGTCTCAGCTCTAACGACATGAACCCTCGCAAATACTTGGAATGACATTCAATACACCTGTCAAAAATCCCACCCTGATTATAGCAATATAAAGCAAGGTGGGATTATGAATTGGATTTGGTGGGTTAGGCCAGGGCGTGCCGGGCGATAAAGTCGGTGTACACTTCCTTACCATCAATAAAATGCGGGTTATCCATCAGTTTAATGTGGAAAGGAATGGTGGTTTTAATGCCGGTCACCGCGTATTCGTTCAGGGCGCGTTTCATGCGGGCAATGGCCTCTTCCCGATCAGCGCCCCACACAATCAGCTTGGACACCAGAGAATCATAGTACGGCGGGATTTTGTAGCCGGGGTAAACATGGCTATCTACCCGCACACCGGGACCACCGGGGGCCACGTAGCCATCAATGGGGCCGGGGCAGGGCATAAAGTTCTTGTCCGGATCTTCGGCGTTAATGCGGCACTCAATGGCATGGCCCCGCAGTACCACATCATCCTGGGTAAAGCGCAGCGGTTCGCCCGCCGCCACCCGAATCTGTTCTTTCAGCAGGTCGATGCCGGTAATCATCTCGGTCACCGGATGCTCCACCTGAATGCGGGTGTTCATTTCCATAAAGTAGAAGTTCAAGTCGCTGTCACAGAGCAGCTCGATGGTGCCCACCCCCTCATAGCCAATCTTGCGGATGGCCTTGAGGATGATGTTCCCCACCTTTTCCCGGATTTCGGGCGTTACCACCGGACTGGGGCCTTCTTCCAGCAGTTTTTGATGGCGGCGCTGGATGGAACAATCCCGTTCACCCAGATGCACCACGTTGCCGTATTGATCGGCCAGTACCTGAAACTCCACGTGGCGTGGGTTGATGACAAACTTCTCGATGTAGACCTCATCGTTGCCAAAAGCGGCTTTGGCTTCCGCCCGGGCCATTTCCAGCTGGGTCTCCACCTCTTCTTCGCTTTTCACCAGACGCATGCCCTTACCGCCGCCGCCTGCGGTGGCTTTAATGATGATGGGATAACCGGCGTGCTTGGCCCAGCCCTTCACCAGTTCAGCATCGGCAATGGTGCCATCCAGACCGGGTACCACCGGCACGCCCACGTCGGCCATGGTTTTCTTGGCGGTGGCCTTGTCGCCCATAATGCGAATCATGTGAGCCGAGGGGCCAATGAACTTGATCTGGTGATCGGCGCAAATTTCGGCAAAGGCGGCATTTTCGGCCAAAAAGCCGTAGCCGGGGTGAATGGCATCCGCCCCGGACATCAGGGCCACGCTCATAATGTTGGGCACGTTCAGGTAACTTTTGGCGGATTGAGCGGGGCCCACACAATAGGCCTCATCGGCCAACTGCACGTGTAAACTGTCTTCATCAGCCTGAGAGTATACGGCAACGGTCTTGATGCCCAGTTCATGACAGGCACGGATAATGCGAAGCGCAATTTCGCCCCGATTGGCAACGAGCACCTTGTTGAACATGCGGTACGTTTCCTTTAATCGCTTTGCTAATGATGTACAAGTAAAGACGAACAGACACCGGGAATTGATCCGTTACACTGGCCAGTGGCTAGGCGGGCTCTACCAGCAACAGCACCTGTCCAAACTCGACGGGCTGCCCGTTCTCTACCATGATGCGAGCCACTTTGCCGGAGACTTCCGATTCCAGTTCGTTCATCATCTTCATGGCTTCAATGATGCAAACGGTTTGCCCTTTGGACAAGGCTTGACCCACGGCCACAAATGGCGGGGAGTCCGGAGAGGGTGCGGCATAAAAGGTCCCCACCATCGGGGCGGTAATTTTAATCAGCTTGTCATCCGCAGCGGGGGTGGGTTTACTGGCTTCGGTGGCCACCGTGTGGGTAGAAACCGCTGGCAATTCGGCCATAGGCTGAGGTGCAGGCGGGGTGTAAACCACCGGCTGGGGAGCTGGCTGGTGCAGCATGGGCTGGATGTTGTAACCCGGCAGCTTGATGGTCACACTTTTGTCGCCATCGGCCACAATCAGCTCGGCCAGCTTTTTTTCCAGGGCTAAATCGGCTAACTCTCTAATTTTTTCGGTATTAATGTCCATAATGTACTGTCACCTATACCCGATCCAGATATTTGTTGTCGCGTGTATCCACCCGGATGGTGGTTCCAATCTCCACGAAAAAGGGAACGTTGACCACAGCACCGGTTTCCAGGGTAGCTGGCTTGGTGCCACCCTGGGCGGTGTTGCCTTTTTCCGCCGGTGGGGTATCGACCACCTTTAATTCCACGTGAGACGGAATGTCCACGCCAATAATCTTGGTGCCGTGGAACAGCACGTGTACGTTCATTTGCTCTTTCAGGTACTTCACGCCGTCGCCAATAGCGGCCTTGGGAATGGCCACCTGATCAAAGGTGGAGGTGTTCATGAAGGTGTATTCTTCACCATCGGTGAACAAAAACTGCATTTCGTTCTTTTCCAGGTGGGCGGTGTCAACTTTCTCGCCTGCCCGGAAGGTTTTTTCCAGTACCTGCCCCGTTTCCACGTTTCTGAGCTTGCTGCGCACAAAGGCAGCGCCTTTACCCGGTTTTACGTGCAAAAATTCCACAATCTGCCACAGGTTACCATCGACGATAATGGTTAACCCGGTTTTAAAGTCGTTACTGGAAATCATTGTCAGTCTTTATTCCCTATTCACTGATAAGTTTTTTGGGGAGCCGGTCGCTGGGTAACGCCGGAGGTCAGGGGGAGGTATTCCCAAACGGCTTTCCCGCTGAACCAACAGGCACCAAAATAGCACGCACCTGCCAGAACCTACTAGGTTACCCGGCTCAAGTCGTGGAATCAAGCAGGTTTCTGTTTGATTCCGGACTGGTATAAGGTTACCATATCCATAGCACTTTCAAAGACTGAAAATATGGCGCTTCTTCCCCATCAATCCTCATTTCTGATTCCATCCCTGGCGGATCTGGCCCTGTTTTGCCAGACCCTGGCTCCCTTTTTGCAGCCCGGCGACGTCCTGGCCCTGGATGGGCCCTTGGGTGCCGGAAAAACAACCTTCACACAGAATCTGTTGCGGGTTTTGGGCGTGCAGGAGTCGGTCAGCAGCCCCACGTTTGTGTTGATGAACGAATACGCCAGCGCTTGCGGCCCAGTGGCGCATGTGGATCTGTATCGGCTGGGGCCGGAACGGGCGGATTCTCTATCTCATGAGCTGACCGCCATGGTGGATGAGGGTCGCTCCCTGCTGCTGGTGGAGTGGGCCTGTTACGGGGCGTTCCTGCAAGACTTGATCACCCTTCAGATTACCATTCAGCCGATCTTCAACGATTCGGAGACAGAGGCCACGGACATGCAGGATCACGCGCAGCGGCGGGTGACCCTTTCGGCCAATCGCCCTCTGACTGAAGCGTTACGTCGTTTTGAAAGGCTCCCCTGATGGTTAACGGCCCGGTATTACATCTGGATACCACCACGGCCCAGCTGCATGTGGGGCTGAGTCAGGCGGGGGAAATCCTTTTTGAGGACTGTTTGCCCTGTGAGTCTCATCGCTATCACTCGGCCATGCTGGTTCCGGCCATTCAGGAACTGTTGGCATCCGCCGGATTGACCGTGAACGATTTAACCGCTCTGGCCGTGAATCAGGGGCCGGGCAGCTTTACCGGCATTCGCACGGGGGTGATTACCGCCCGCACCATGGCCCAGTTTTTACAGGTGCCGGTTTATCAGTTCAACACCTTCGAGCTGTTGGCCGCTGGGCACGACTCGCCTGTGGCCGTCTACCTGGACGCTTTACGGGGTCGGGCTTATCACGCCCATCTTCATATTCAGTCATCGGGCACCGCCTATCAGCAGCCTCCCACGCTGGTTCAACTGGACACGGCAACCCTGCCGGAGGCCGGGACCCAGTGCCTCATTTCCCCCACCCTGACTGAATACTTTTTGGGCCGCACCGCGCAACCGGTTTCCGAAGGCTGGCGCCCTCAGGCCGCCATGCTCCGTTTGATGAGCCGGGCAGCCGCTGCCTATGAGCAGGAGTGGTCTGCGGTCCGGCCGCTGTACATCCAGGAACCCAGCATTACCCTGAAAAAGAAATCCTGAACCGCCAGACAACAGGCTGATAGTCGGTGGGGCGCATTCTAGCCGACTGGCTACCCACTTTTGGGGCTTATGAAAAGATTTTTTTGTCACTAGAATGAACCTCACTACCAAAGGAAGCGGGTTGCTTCCCGTGGGACTGGGGGTAACCCCTCGTAGATCCCCAGTCTGGAATGTGAGGGTCGATGAATGCTGTGGACGATTTTTGCCATTTTACTGGTTCTCTGGCTCTTGGGTATGGTCAGCAACTACACCATGGGAGGCTTCCTGCATATATTGCTGGTTATTGCCATCGCCGTCTTTTTGATTCGAGTCATTGGGGGCGGCAAAAGCGCCGTTTGAACGGATGGCGAATCACACTGAAACCCGCTGTGCCTGATGGCTGAGTATAACTCATCGTGTTTTGAATGGTTCTGACCAGAAAAATCTGGCAAGAAAAGGAGGAAAAATGGTAACAGGTTCCAAACTAGCCACCAAAAATGGTTTGCACGTTTCCCAGATTGATATTTCCGAGTCCACCCGGTCACGGGTGATTACCTTGCTGAATCAATCGCTGGCCACCACGGTGGATTTATATTCACAACTCAAGCAGGCCCATTGGAACGTTAAAGGGGGTGGATTCTATCAGTTGCACACCCTGTTTGACGAAATTGCCGAAGAAGTGGAAGCCTTTGTGGATTTGATGGCGGAGCGCGTCACCGCGCTGGGGGGAACCGCGTTGGGCACGGCCCGAATCGCCGCACAACAATCGCTTTTACAGGAATATCCGCTGGACGTGTTCAACGGCCCAGACCACATCAAGGCCCTGGCCAGCCGCATGGCGCTTTATGCCGGTCATATCCGCTCGGCCATTGATACCTGCGACGGCTTGGGGGAGCCCACCACCACCGATTTGTACACCCAGGTTTCCCGCTCGGTGGACAAACAGCTCTGGCTGCTGGAGGCCCATATTCAGTCCTGATGGCTTTGGCTGAAACGGAAAGCGCGCTGGCGTTACCCGCCTCAGAAAATAGCCTGAAAAAGAAGTAACCGCGTTCCCTGCGGTTATTTCTTTTTGGTTTTTAATGCAGAAAGTAAAGTGATGTAAAGCCCAAAGCTGGGAAAGTCGCTCTGGTCAAGTGGTAGCGTTCAGGTAAGTGTCCATTCGCAGCACGTTTCTAAAGCTGCGCATAGCTCCGGCACCGTTGCTTTGGGGTGGCTGAACATAGCGCTGCCCTTGGGCTTTGTGTTATATAAAGGGTGTTTTTACCCAAATATCTCAACGTGCCCTGTCGGCGCTGTGCTGAATCCATTTTCGTGATCGCTCCGTGTTAAGCACCATAAAGGAACCAACCGGCCATGACCACTCTCTCTCAAGCCCAATCCGCTGATTTTAGCGTGAAAAGCCTGTATTCTGACTACTGCGCCAATATGGAAACCTACATCATGTTTCGCATTGCGGCTCGGGTGGTGGAATTGACCCCGGAGCTGGAGAAAAAAGGCCGGGCCCCCATTAAAATGAGCATTGGCGCTCCCACCGTGGAGCCTCCCAAAGTGCTGCTCGATTACTTCATTAAAACCCTGAGCGAGCCCAATATCCACACCTATTCCGTGCCCAAGGGCGAAAAATTCCTGCTGGACGCCATTTCCCAGCGCATGAAAAGCCGCTTTGGCGTTGAGGTGAACCCGGCCACCGAAGTAACCTCGGTGATCGGCTCCAAGGAGGGCCTGGCCAATATGTTCCGGGCCATCATCACCCCCCGCCCGGACAAGAAGGATCAGGACATCATCCTGACCCCGGACCCCGGCTATGCCTCCTACGTGGATGCCATTGAAGTGGCCGGTGGACACAGCTATCCCACCCCGCTCAATCTGCAAAACAACTACCTGCCGGATTTGGACGAGGCTGTGGAAAACCTGAAAAAGGATGGCTTTGACCCGGCCCGCCTGAAAGCGGTCATCATCAACTATCCCAGTAACCCCATCGGGGCTACCGCGCCGTTCAGCTACTACGAAACAGTGGTTGAATTTGCCCGCAAGCACCGTATTCTGGTGATTAGCGACGTGGCCTATTCCGAAATGTATTTTGAGGGCCAGGAAGCCCCGCACAGCATTCTGGAAGTGGCCGGGGCCAAGGACTTGGCCATTGAATTCCACAGTTTAAGCAAGCCTTACGCCATGACGGGCTGGCGGATCGGTTTTGCCGTAGGGAACGCCGATGCCGTGGGGATTTTGGCCAAGATGAAGGGAACTATGGACAGCGGTATCTTCCGGGCCGTGCAAAAGGCCGCTGCTTTTGCCCTGACCAGTCCGGAGTGCGATGCCTACATTAAAGACTGTAATAAAATGTACGCCGAGAACCAGAAGCTGATGGTGGCTGGGTTCAAGCGTCTGGGCTGGCCGGTGGAAGAGCTGAACCCGCCCAAGGCCACTTTCTACCTGTGGTTGCCCATCCCCCGCAATTACACCTCCTGCGAGAAATTTGCCGCCGACGTGCTGGAGAAGTCTGGTGTGGTGCTGGTACCGGGAACCGCTTTTGGCAAAACCGGCGAGGGCTTTGTACGCTTGTCGCTGGTGAACCCCAAGCACGAACTGGAAGCGGTCATTGATCGGATGGAGGCGGACGGGTTCCTGTACTAGCCCGCTAAACACCCCACTACACGCATTGTAAAGCCCGCTTTTCCCGCTGGGAGAGGCGGGCTTTTTTGTGGGGTGAAAAAGAATTTGAATGGTGGATGTCCTATCTCCCAAGGCTTTGTATAATACAAACAGAGGCTTTTTATAAAACGTTCCCCAGAAGTACTGATCTGAAAAAATTCCCCAAAATTCCAAGGAGCATCATTCGGTATGGCATCCCTGCAGCCAGCCCCACAGTCGCGCTATCACGACGAAGCCGGTACTTTTCTTTCCACCATGGGAGAAATGGCCCCGCAGGTTGGTCTGGATTATTCCGTGGAGAGCCTGCAACGGCTGGATCAGTTCATTAGCGAGCATTTTGATAACAATAGCGCCCAACAAGCCAGTGAGACGCTGTTGCTGCGGGTGGGAAGCTATCTGGGAGAAGTGATTATTCGCCACTTGGGCGGCTACTGGAATGAGTCCGGCCAGCCGGAGATTAACGAAGTGGGCCCCATTCCCGTCATTCATCCTCTGGAAAAGGCCAAACTGCGCTTTCAAAACGGGAAGGTGGATTCCCTGTCCTGGTATTATCATGCGCTGGCCAAGCAGGCCTACGAGGCGGAATCCCGGGAAGCCGCCCCCAAAGCGGCCATGTCTGGAGAAAATGGTTTACTGGGCCTGTTTAAAGGTATCTTTAAGAAGTAACCCAGAGTCATCCGGTAAAAAAGAGAGCCGGAAACAAGATCCCTGTTTAGTCAAAATCGGTGGGGCGATGGGGATCGTGATAGTGCTGAAAGAGCATGCTGATTTGCTCGTGGGTCACCCGATGGCTGGAGAGTTCCGGTAGCTGATCCGGGCTAAAAAAGCCCACCCCTTGCGATTCCAGCCCGGTGGAAATCTCGCCGCTCACAATTTCGCAGCGCATAAAAACCTTGTAAATATGGTAGGGCGAAGCCGGGTGGGGATAGAATTTTTTATCCAGCATGGCCAGCATTTTAACCGGTTTTACAATCAGCCCGGCTTCTTCCTGCACTTCCTTGGTGGCCACTTCCGCAGGACTCAGGCCAATATCGGCCCAGCCACCGGGAATGGTCCAGCGGCCATCCCACTTCTCCTGTACCATCAGCAGCTTGCCCTCCTGAAAGATCACCCCCCGCACGTCCACCTTGGGGGTCAGGTAACCCACTTCATTGGCAAACAGGTCCTCGATACGGGAAGTATCTAGCTGGGCAAAGTCGGCCATCATGGTCACGCTCAGCTTTAGCAGCACTTCATAGCGCTCCAGATCGAAGGGGTCCTTGGCGTAGGTCAGTCCCCAGCGGGCCACGGCGTGAACCTGCTTAATCCACTCCAGCCAGGGGTGATGAGACGCTGCCACCGGACGGCTCACTACAATACGCCCCGGCGTTCCTGATCCCGCTCAATGGACTCAAACAGGGCCTTGAAGTTGCCTTCGCCAAAGGCATGGTGGTTTTTGCGCTGGATCATTTCAATAAAAATGGGGCCGAACAGGTTTTTGGTGAAAATCTGCAGCAGATACCCTTCCTCATCGCCATCCACCAGAATTTGCAAGCGCTGGATGCGAGCCCGATCCTCGGTGACATTGGGCACCCGTTCAAACACTTCGTTGTAGTAATTCTCGCTGATGTCCAGGGTTTCAATGCCAGTGCCCTGCAATTTTTCCACGGAGTCCAGCAAGTCGGCAGTCAGGAAGGCCAGATGCTGCACCCCGGCGCCCCGGTACTCCCGCAGGTACTCTTCGATTTGCGATTTGGACTCGTTGCCCTCGTTAATGGGAATGGAGAACGATCCATCGGGGGAGCGCAGGGCAAAGGAGGTCAGGCCGGTTTTTTGCCCTTTAATGTCGAAGTAACGCACTTCGTTGAAGCCAAAAATCTGTTTGTAGAAGTTGGCCCAGTAGGCCATGGTGTTTTTGTACACGTTATTGGTGAGGTGATCCACCACCAAAAAGCCTTTGTCCGGTACAATTTCAGGCGATTCTAGGGGCACAAAGCCTTCGCTTTGCAAAAAGCTGCCTTGGCTGGGATTGTTGGGATCCAGCTTGACCGATTGCTCAGTGCCCACAAAGTAGATCACGCTGTCCCCGATGCCATAAATGCGGGGGAGGGACAAGTCGCAATCGCCGATTTTACCGGGCTCAAACGGGGAGGCTCCCAGACGCACCGCTTCGCTGTAGGCCACTTCTGCGTTTTCTACCCGCCAGCCCATGGCGCAAATGGCGGTGCCGTGCTGTTCGGCAAAGGCCCGCTCAAAGCCGGTTTCTCCATGATTGACCAGCACATGAATGTCGTTTTGCCGGTAGTAGAACAGGTGCTTCTCCCGGTGTTTCATGAGTTTGGAGAAGCCAAAACCCTTCAGCACCCGGTCCACGTAGTCCGGCTCGTGGGTGGTGAACTGGATGAATTCAATGCCCTTCAGCCCCAGTGGATTGAAACTTTCCCCGTGATAGTCCGATACGTGACCCATCTTGATGCCCTCCCAAAGCGTTCCACGACATGCTTTGTAGCATAGCAAAAAGCGGCCCGCAACCCAAGGCAAAGGCTGAAACTTTAATGCCCCTTCAAGTCCTGCGAAGTTATTCCTGAATGTGCCATTACGTTAGAGATATTAATTTAACTGGCTGTTGGCACTTTAAGCTGTGATTCCCGCATTTAACTGTCATTCCCGCGCAGGCGGGAATCCAGAAATAATTTGCCTCTAGTGCATTCCTCTGTAAGGCATTTTAATAGCTCATGAAAGACCAGACAACTGGATTCCCGCCTGCGCGGGAATGACAGACCAGTATCTGACCAAATGAAATAAATTGGGCATTTCAGGCATCAATATTATGCCGTTGATAGTCTTTTAAGGGATCCATTTTGAAAATATCTTTGTAAATTTGATAAATTTCCTGGCCGGGCTGGGTACGGCACAAGTCTTTGGGTTTGGCTTTAAACGTGTCTGAACTGACCGCCAGAAATTCAAAGTTATTGAAAAAAGCGTATCCCCCAAGTCCGGTGGCGGTGTGACCATTCCACAGGCGGCGAATCCAGCCAATGGGGCCTGCGTCCTTTTTAGTGTAGAGCGTTTGCAGCTCCTCTCTTGCTTTTAAAAACCGGCTTTTCTGATCCTCTGACATACTGGGCAAAACCTCTCCCCCCACCGGGTCGCTGAGGGCATGTACAAATTCATGTTGGGATGTATAGGACTCTTTTGTGCTTTTGGAAGCCCCTGCCCATAATTCTGTCTCGTTTAATAAAATTAAGTTAAAACCGGGCCTAAATTGTCCCAGTGTTAACAAAGGCTGTTCTTTTCCTACGATAAAACGCAGTGGATGTTTGGGGTTATTTAAAAGTTGATTGGCTTGTTCCGGGCTTTTAAACAATAAGTCGGATATACTGGCAGCGACTAAGTATCGGGTGGAGGGATCTTGCAGCGGTTTGACACCAGCATTGGAAAGGCGCGTTGATAGTGTTTGGTCAGAAAAGCATTTGGCGATTTTCTGCATGAAGTTCATAACACTTCTGAATTCAGTATTTCTTTTCTTAAGGTCAGAAGTACGAGAAAAACAATGCTTTAACATTTCTAAAAGCGCATGAAAGAAGTTGTTTTCAAATCCCGGACTGATAATACTCTTCACATTGTACAGAGTATCAACTGCTTTTCTGGTGGGGCCTGCTTTTTCAACCTCGTAAAATTCAGCCTTGTTCATTAGGGTGTCAACCAGGGCGTCATATTGATTGAGGCCGATCACGTCGTTTTTTTGAACCAGCAGTTGCCGGTAGGGGAAGCACTCGGTCAGTGCTGACGGATCGGCCTTTAAATTATACAGGGCTCGCTTTTGCAAGAGTGGTTTCATCGCTTTGGTCACCAGAGGCTTCCCAAAGATCTTGGGGGCCCGTTGGGTCAGGCGTTCAATTTCCGCGGCCAGTTTGGGGTCCTGTAGGGTGGCTTTGTCATCGGTAGTTTTGGATTTGCACCGTCCGAACAAAATGGCAGGGGAAGGTACCGAACCTTGAGGAGCCACTCCGCTTCCTGTGTGGTTCGAAAACTCTGAGGGCCGCCAAATGGGCTGGCTATTGGCAATTTTCATGAATCCGTTCTCACCACTCGCAATCAACTTGTCCGTTTTAAAACCGGGCTTTCTGTTTTTGTGCCCCTTTCATTTCGTCAAAATCAACAAACCGTCAGAATTGGTTCTGAAGATCCGAAATCACGGGATTGAGCGGCACCTGCCGGGACTTGAACGCGCTGGGGTAAAGTTCGGCGGAGTACAGGAATTTTGGCTTCACCGCCTCCCGCAATCTCGGCCATGTGGCCGAGCCCTTTGAAACGAAGTTACACCCTGCGGATGAGGAAATACCCCCGATGCTCCACTAAATTGAAAGAAGGAAAACGAGTGAGATTCTGATAGAGATTTGGTGTGGACCCCAGCGATGGATTTAATTACATCTCTCACATCCCAGGTCATGAACAAGGCGATGGATGGCTTGTCCAAGCGGCATAAGGCCATTGCCAGTAATTTGGCCAACGTGGATACCCCCAACTATAAACGCCGGGATGTCTCGTTTGAAGGGGCCTTGAGTCACGCCATTCATGAGGTGAAGGGGCAGGGCTCTCTGGCCCGGCGTCAGGCCTCCAACGATGAGCAGTTGCCCATGCGCACCACCCGCGCCGAACATATTCCCATCGGTCACGCCGCTTCCTCGATCGATGATGTCAGCGTGGACATTCAGGAAGCGCAAGATGTGCAATACCGCATGGATGGTAACTCGGTGGACGTGGAAACGGAGATGGTGCAACTGGCCAAAAATACGGAGCGCTTTAACGCGCTGGCCCGGATGGAGAGTGGCTACTTTAAGGGTTTACGGTCGGTCATTACCGGTGGAGGTGGCGCATAATGGATTCCTTTGATATTACCGCCTCGGCGTTAACCGCTCAGCGCCTGAGAATGGACGCCATTTCCAGTAACCTTGCCAACGTGAATACCACCCGTCGTCCGGATGGTTCGGTGGGGGCCTATCGTCGCAAGAACGTGGTGTTCGCCCCCATTCTGGAGCAGGCGGGCAACCAGTTCGGGCTGCCGGTGGGGCGAGACAGTGGCGGCCCGGGGCTGGCCATGCGCCCGGCCAAAAACGGACTGAGCATTGGCCCCAGTGGAAGCCCGCTGATCACGGCCAGTATCAGTCACGCCGAGTTTGCCGGGGCCGGGGTGCAGGTGACCCAGATTACGGATGATGCGCAAACCCCCATGCGCATGGTGTATGACCCCCAGCACCCCGATGCCAACAAGGATGGTTATGTTGAAATGCCCAACGTGAACGTGGTGACCGAGATGGTGGACATGATTTCGGCTTCCCGGGCATACGAAGCCAATGTAACCGCCCTGCAGTCGGTCAAGGGTATGAATCAGGCCGCCATGGAGATTTAATTCAGGCCAAGCCCTTAGTGGATTTAGGAGTATCAAACCGTGGATAGCATCAGTCACAATTTAGCCGGATCCGAGCTTTTGCTCAGTCGTCTGCAATCGGATTCCGCGGTGAAAAAGGCCCAGTCCGGTGCCAGCGAGCAGGGCGAGAGTGGCCAGCCCGGCAATGTGCTGGATAGTTTTGGCAACATTCTGAAGGATCAAATGAGCCAGATTAATCAGTTGCAGTCAGAAGCGGCTGAGGCCAAGCAAATTTACGCGGTGGGCGGGGATATTGACCTGCACAACGTCATGATCGCTGGTGAAAAGGCAGAGTTGTCTCTGCAACTGGCCATGCAGGTGCGCAACAAAATGATTAACGCCTATCAGGAAATCACCCGCATGAACGTATAAGCTGGTCATGGACGCAGCGTTCGGTTTTTCGGGACAACATTCGGTAAAAACTGTTGATACAACCGTTGGTCGTGGAAAGTGGATAACAAGGCATGAATGAACGAATAAACGCCATATTTTCCGGGTTTTTACAGCGTTGGGATCAATTGAGCTTCAACCAGCGCATCATGCTGGGCACCCTGGTGGTGGCCCTCATGCTTTCCACGTTTTTTGTGTTTCAACGCACCAACGATGACTATGACATTCTTTACGACAACATGAGCCTGCCGGACGCCGCGGCGGCGGTGGAGAAACTGAAGGCGCTCCACGAACCCTATCGCATCGCCAATGGCGGGCATACCCTGCTGGTGCCCCGAACCAAGAAAAATGAACTGGTACTGGCCACGGCCAACGAACTGACCAGCGAAAACACCATCAATCTGGCTAAAATTCCGCCGGTGTTGCAAGGGGATGTGCAGAAAGAGTGGATCAAGAAGCTGAACACCCAGGAAATCGCTGGCATTCTCAACTCCATTCAGGGGATTAAAAACGCGCAGGTTATTGTCACCCAGCCGGAGCATACCGTGTTTTCCGATGACGAGCTACCGGTGACGGCATCGGTTATGTTGATGGTGGAACCGGGGTTTCGGTTGCACGATGAGCAGGTGAAAGTCATTAAAAACCTGGTTTCTCACGCCGTGCCGGGGTTGAAGGCCGAAAATGTGGCCATTGCCGACAATTCCGGCAACCCGCTGGTGGGTCCGTCCAGCGTGATGGCCAGCGGGCAAAGTGAAGCCGACCTGCGCCAAAAAGCATACGAGGACAAGATTACCAAGAAAGTGCTGGGCATTCTGGCCCCGGTGGTAGGCAAGGAAAACGCCGTGGTTTCCGTCAGCGCCATGTTGAACTTTGATCAGGCTGAATCCGAGATCAACCGGGTCATTCCCTCCGGTGGCAACTCGGAAAACCCTACCGGTCTGGCCGTTAGCCAGCAAAGCGATGTGGAAGAGTACAGCGGCGGCAACAAGCCGAAGTCCGAAGGGGGCGCTCCCGGCGTGGAGACCAACGCCGCGCCTTCCTATCAGGGAGAAACCGCAAAGGACAAGGACAGTAATTACAAGCGCACCAAAACCACCACCAACTACACCAATTCCGAAGAGCGAAAAAAGGTGATTTACGCTCCCGGCACGGTGGAGCGTCTAACGGTGGCCGTGGTTTTGAACAAGGTGTTAACCGCCAAGGAAACCCAGGAAATCAGCGAGCTGGTGCAAAACGCCGCAGGCATTGATCTGTCCCGAGGGGATTCCGTGGATATCAAGGGCTTCCAGTTCTCCTCCAAGCTGACCGATCCGGAAGAGGCCATGACCCAGGCGGCCAAGGCTGCCGCTCAGCAGAGCTTCTACCTCCAGTTGGCCTCCGTGGGCGCCATGCTGATTCTGGGGATGGCGGCCATGTTCATCTTCTATACCCTGTTTAAAAAGCCCGCCGAAGGCCAGATTGTGGATGAGCCCGAGGAGGAGTACAACTACATTGCCGCCGATGATACGGCCACCCAATTGCTGGAGGAAACCAGCTTCGCCGCCCTGGAGACCAAGATGGACCCTGAAGTGGAGCATATGAAGACCTCTATCAGCGATTTAATTACCGAGGACCCGGCGGAAGCCACCCGCGTTCTGATGACCTATATGAAAGAGCTATGAGAACGGGCATAATAATAGTAAAAACAATCTTTTAATCTTGGTCGCGTTTCCCCATTCATCGGTTGAGTCCTTTCCCCAGTCCGTTCCTGTTTGTGAGTATCAGATGGAATTATAAGCACCATGTCCAGTGACGCCATTTCGATCCGGCATATGACCAACTCCCAGAAGGTGGCGGCCCTGCTGATCGCCCTGGGGCCTCGCACGGCGTCTGAAATCATGAAAAACATTGAGGACGAAATCGAGGTAGAGCATATTGCGCTGGAAATCGCCTCATTGCAACGCATCAACCCGGAAACGCTGAACGCCATCCTGGCCGAATTTTATTCCTTGTTCCAGGCCAGCGGCTATCTGGCCTCCGGCGGGGTGTCCTATGCCCGCCAACTCCTGAACGAGGCCTACGGCGAGAATCAGGCCGATAAAATCCTGGAGCGGCTGGTAGCCACCCTGCAAACCAACCCCTTCGACTTTTTCAATAACGCCGATCCGGCCCAGTTGGCCACTTCCTTCCAGAATGAAAACCCGCAACTGGTAGCGCTGGTGCTGGCGTACCTCAAGCCAGAGCGCTCGGCGGCCATTCTGGGGGCCTTGTCCCCGGAGATGCAGGCCGACGTGGCCCATCGCATCGCGGAAATGGATCGCACCAACCCGGAAGTGTTGCGGGAAGTGGAGCGGATTATGGAGAACAAGTTCTCCTCGGTGGTCACCGCCGACTTTAGCATGGCGGGCGGTATCGAATCGCTGGCGGAAATCATCAACCGCAGCGATCGCACCACGGAAAAAGCCATTCTGGACAGTCTGGAAATGAAAGATCCGGAAGTGGCCGAACAAGTGCGGGAGCTGATGTTCGTATTCGAGGATATTATTCATCTGGACGATCGTTCCATTCAGCGGGTGCTGCGTGAGGTGGACACCAAGGATCTGGCCCTGTCGCTGAAAGGTTCCAACGAGGATGTTCAGGAAAAAATCTTCCGCAACATGTCCGAGCGGGCTTCCACCATGCTCAAGGACGATATGGATTACATGGGCCCGGTTCGCGCCAAGGATGTACAGGAAAAGCAGACCTACATCGTCAGTATCATTCGTGCGCTGGAAGGCGCCGGTGAGATCGTAGTGTCCCGAGGAACCGAAGAGGACGATTTCATTGAGTAATTTCGTCCGCAAGGAATTACGCTATCGGCAAAACGCCCAGGTGACGCCTGCGGCAGCCGGGCAAGCGCATATTCAGGGCGAAACGGTTGCCGTGGGACAAGCCTACCATCTGGATAGCGAGGCCCAATTCAAGCGGGATCTGGAGCAGTCTCTGGCGGAAATTGTGAAAAAACGCCTGCAAGAGGCGGAAGATGAAGCTATTGCTCTTGTCAAAGTGGCCGAAGAAACGGCTGAAAAAAATGCCCGGCAAATTTCCGAGGAGATCCTGAGCAAGGCCAACGCCCAGGCCCGGGAAATGGTAGAGCTGGCCCAGAGTCAGGTCGAAACCATCCAGGAAAGCGCTCGGGAAGCGGGGTTTAAAAATGGTTTTCAGGAAGGCTACGCCGATGCCACCGCCCAGGTGGAGCAGGAAGTGACCGGTTTGCTGCAAAGCGCCCAACTGTTGGCGGAAAATGCCTATCAGGCTGAAAAACTGGTGCTGAAAAACTTTGAGAAAAACGCCCTGACCCTGATTCGCCATTTGAGCCGAAAAATTTTACAGCGGGAGCTGGCGGAAAACCCGGATATGATTTTGAGGCAGTTGCAACAGGCTGTGGAAAGCCTGTATCTGACCGGCAAGATTAAAGTGGTGGTCAATCCTCAGGCATTACAGGAACTGCGGGCCTTCAGCGCGGTCACCGAATCAGCGCTGAGCGAGATGAGCCGTTATGAGTTTATGGTCGATCCGTTGCTGGACGTGCATCAACTGTTCATTGTGGGAGAAGAAGGCTCCTTTGACTTGAGTCTGGATACCCGCATCGCTCAGTTGATCGATCCCCTGCAGGAGGCCCTGACCCTGCCCAGACCGGAGCCGCTGGGGGCGGACTTGCGAGCGCCAGAGGCCGCTGAAGCCCTTGCTGAAGCGACTCAGGATTTACCGGCGGAGATTGAGCCTGTGAAGTTCGAGTCACCTGCTTATGAGAGCAAGGAGGCTGAGTCGCTGATACCCCTTGATGAAGTGATGCCCGAGGACACTGAAACAACACCGACACAAGACGCTTCGGCGACCTCTCCTCTGGAGGAGGCACCAGAGGTCGATTCGCCGCATGCCGGGCCCGTGGCTCCCGCGATTACTCCGTTTGAGTTTCCCGCCTTTGATAGCAAGCCGCCTGAGGGGGATGCAGAGGACGAAGCGGGGCCTGCCCTGTGAATTTGAATCTGGATATGGACGCTTTGCTGAACTTGATGGACAAAGCCGATCCCTACCCGCAGGTGGGTCTGGTGGATCAGGTCATTGGGCTGGTGATCGAATCCAAAGGGCCCAAGGCCAAAATTGCCGATGTATGCCTGATTGAGACCGGCGATCCGTTTATGCCCACCGTGCCTGCCGAGGTAGTGGGCTTTAAAGAGGGCAAAATCCTGTTAATGCCACTGGGGGAACTGGGCAATTTATCGCCGGGGGCTCGGGTGTTTAACACCGGTCATTCCTTTCGGGTCAACGTGGGGCCAGAACTGCTGGGTCGGGTGCTGGACGGGCTGGGCAACCCCATTGACGATCGGTTTCCGGTGTCCAATAACCTGCCGTTCCACGTGCATGCCCACGCCCCGCATCCACTGAAGCGCAAGGAAATTACCGAGGTCATTCCGCTGGGCGTCAAATCCATTGATGGCTTTAATACCATTGGCAAAGGCCAGCGGGTAGGCATCTTCGCCGGTTCCGGGGTGGGTAAGTCCACCACGCTGGGCATGATTGCCCGCAATACGGAAGCGGATCTCAGCGTGATTGCCCTGATTGGGGAGCGGGGGCGTGAGGTTCAGGACTTTATTGATCACTCTCTGGGGCCGGAGGGGCGCAAACGCTCCGTGGTGGTGGTCTCCACCTCCGAGCAACCGGCCCTGATGAAGATCAAGGCCGCCTTGGTAGCCACTACGGTGGCCGAATACTTCCGCAAAAGCGGCAAGAATGTACTGCTGATGATGGACTCCCTGACCCGGGTGGCCATGGCCTTGCGGGAAGTGGGCCTAGCGGTGGGAGAACCCCCTACCACGCGCGGCTATACCCCCAGCGTGTTCGCCTTTATGCCCAAATTGCTGGAGCGCAGTGGGACTTCGGACACTGGCTCCATCACGGGTTTGTACACCGTGCTGGTGGAAGGGGATGACATGAACGAGCCGGTGGCCGACACGGTGCGGGGCCTGCTGGACGGGCACATTGTTCTCAGTCGGGAACTGGCCCAGCAGAATCACTTTCCGGCTGTGGACGTTTTGGCCTCCGTCAGTCGTTTGATGACGGCCATTGCGGAGAAGGGGCATCGGGAGGCCGCCGGAAAAATCCGGGATTTAATGGCCTTGTACAAGCGCTCCGAAGACCTGATTAACATCGGCGCCTATGTGCAAGGGGCCAATCCCAAGCTGGATCAGGCTGTGGCTTTAAAAGGGGAAATTGACGCCTTGCTGAAGCAGGAGATTGAGTCCAACGCCCCGTTTACCGAAACCGTGGATAAAATGCTGGCGATCGTCGGTAAAGCGGGCATCTAGGTTTGGGGAACCGTAGACTGTCTGGCCTTTTTTTAAACACCGCAACGGGTGCCGGTGTCGGTCCCCCCGGCAGTTTCACAAATGGCGGCGGCGTTCTGGTCGGTTTTGACCGGATTGGTCTGAACAACAACGGTGGTGGGGGAGCCCGCGTTGGTTAAGGCGGACTGGGCGGCGTTGCTGCTGGTTGCCGCATCCGAGGACACCTGCCCAGTCAGGGTGTTGACTTCCGAAAGTACGCCCTTGTCCGCGCCAGTCGCTGCCAGTTTGTCCACCAGCGTTTGAAGCCGGGCAGACATGTAGCCGTTTTCTTTTAACCAAGCGGCGATTCTTCCGGCACTTAAAACCGTGCCGTTATAAACCACGGTTGTCTTTCTGAAAGTTTCCCGGTTTCCTCGGCTGAGCTTGGCGATTTGTCTCAGGATTTTCTGTAATTGAGCCACTTCGTGGGCGTTATTGGCAATGGCGGTCACAATTTTTTCTTGTGCCGGGGTCAAGTTGCTCTCTTTGGTGGGAGCGCTCCCCCCCGGTCTGCCCTCCAGCCCCCAGGTGTTTCCATTGGCCCCAGTGGTGGCCGTGGCACCGGAGCCATTCCCGCTCCAGGCATCAATGCACGCCGAGCCTGAACCTGCGGGCGTATTCAAGCCCATCTGGGCTGCCCGGATGGCGTTTTCCTGACTGGTTTTGTCCGCTTTTGCAATCATATCGCTTTTTATATCGGAGATTCTGGCGCTAAAGGCCCCACTGAAAGACAGCAGGGCCCCGAGGGAGACCACGCAAATCAGTGTGCCCACCAATGCGTATTCAGCAGCGGCATTCCCATGCGCTGGCAGTCGTTCATTTATTCTTACCTGTTTCATACAGGACGCCTTTATCAATCCGGATACGTTGTTTATCGGTGGCTCAGGCCCCAACTTGACGTTTTGTTTCGATGTGTTTACATTCTGCCGGGTGAAGGGTTGATTTCAGGCCAGTGGTTTGTGCAGGGTGGTCCCCTTCGGGTTAGCGGGCGCTGATTGTCGGCTTTGCCGAAAGCCCCTGTTTTACAGGAAGACAGGAATGGCCTGTGATAAACTGGCGGGAGAAAAGCGTGCTTTGTAAAGGTCATTCCGGGCTGTCAGCGATGGTTATAAAACAGGATTTCATCAAAACAGGTTTATTTTGGCTGATTCTGGCCCTGGCGTTGTGGGTTCGCCTGCACTTTGTGTTCCAGGTGGATACCCCGCTGAAGTCGGATATGGCCAGTTTCCATCAGCGGGGCGTGGCTCTGCTGGAACAGGGTTCCTTCAGTACCGGCGATGATTCCAGGAGTCTCGGGGCTTCCACTTATCGCCCGCCTCTGTATCCCCTGTTTCTGGCCGGTGTTTATAAAATTGCCGGGCCGAACCCCCGAGCGGCCTATGTCGCTCAGGTGGTTTTGGGACTTTTACTGTTGATGGGCATGTATCAGCTGGCGTTGCGCGTTACTCCAGCCTCCCTGAAGTCGCCGGTGGCCCTGACCGCCATGGCCGCGGGGGCGGTATATCCGCCGCTCATTGCCTATTGCGGCATTTTGCTCTCGGAAATGCTGTTTATCACTTTGCTGGTGTGGGCCGTGTGGTTTTTGTTACAGCCTGACAAACACAAGGGCTGGGGCTGGCTCACGGGTTTGTTCTGGGGCTTGGCCGCCCTGACCCGTCCCATTACCTTACCGCTTTTTCTGGGGGTGCTGGTTATTTTATGGCTGTATCGGCAGTTGAAGCCCCGACAGGCCTTACAGGTTGTGGCCATCTTTTTTCTTACCCTGAGCCCCTGGATTTTACGCAATTACGCCGAATTTCACGAGTGGGTGCTGGTGGATAATTCCTCGGGTATTAATCTGGTGGCTGGCAATAACGATGACGGCAAGGGCGATTACACCCGGAGTTACGTCAACAGCTGGATGTATCAGGATGCCCTGGCCAACAGCCGCAATATCGTGGATTTTGATCGCCGCCTGATTGCCAATAACAACCGCTGGATTCAAACCCATCCGCTGCGTTATGCCCAATTGTTCTTTAAGCGTCTGGGGTATTATTTTGTGTCAGAGCATGAGTTTTATTTTCAGGATTACCACTGGAACCGCATCCCCTGGCATAAAACGCCCATTAATTTGACCTTTCGCATGGTGTGGCAAGTGCTGGCCCTGCTCACGTTGGTGGCCTGCCTCATGGTGCGGTATCCCATGGGCGTTTGTCTGGGTTTTGCCGGGTTTTTCTTTTACATCTTTCCGGCCATTGCTCTCTATTACACCCGCTATCGGCACCCGGCCATACCATTTGTGTTTATACTGGGAGCCCTGGGCTTTTGGGCATTGTGGCAGTTTCTGCAAGCCAGACTCCAACCGGCCACCGGTACAGTAACCTTGTCTGAGTTAGCGGACTGAGGCGCTGAACAAATTTCAGCGGGATAGGTTCACTAGCGTTTCCACGTGATAGGTCTGTGGGAACATATCCACCGGCTGAACCGCATCAATTTTCCAGCCCTGCGCCACCAGATGCTTGAGATCCCGGGCCAGGGTGGTGGGGTTGCAGCTCACGTAAATCAACTGCTTTTCAATATGCTCGCTCAGCCAATCCAGCACTTCGGGTTGGCAGCCGCCACGTGGAGGGTCAATAATGGCCACTTCAAAGTCTTCCTTCAGGGCTCTTAGCGCCTGACGGGCATCACTGGTTTTCCAGGCCACATTGGTAATGCCGTTCAGGGCGAAATTTTCAAGGGCATCCGCTTCCGCGCCGGGGGAGGATTCAATGGCCAGCACACGCTGGGTCCGTTTGGCCCGGTGTACGGAAAACAGACCCACCCCGGCGTAAATATCCAGAAGGGAGGTCACCGAGGGAGAGAGCCATTCATCCAGCACTTGCAGCAGCACTTCCGCGCCTGCGTAACTGGTCTGGAAAAACTGACCGGCGGAAACCCGGTATTGGTTGCCACTCAGGGCAAATTGCAATGCTGGCTGCCCGGCAATGGTCTTGGGATGGGCGTCTTTCTGCTGGCTGTCCACCCAGCAAACGCCTTCCAAAGCGGGGAAGTCCTGCATCAGTTGTTGGGCTAGAGGGTAGAGGGCCCCGTTCTTTTCGCCGGTAAAGACCAACAGCATTTTTTCATCCGGGCTGATGAAGGCTTCCACCCGATAGCGCTTGGCGGCGATTTTGGGGTCTTGTTGGGCCAATTCCCGCAAGCGTTGGGCCAATTGATTGAAGGGCTCTGGTATGATGGGACAGTGGTTGAATTCCACCACGGTATGGCTTTCCGCGGCGTGGTACCCCAATTTGCAGGATTGGGTGGCTGCATCTGGAACCAACTCCCACTGCACCCGATTCCGGGCTTTCCAGCCATCGGTGGCAGGGCTTAATGTCTGGGCCACGGTCACATCGGGCAGCTTACCCAGACGCACCAGACTTTCCGTCACCATTTTTTGCTTCCAGTCCCGTTGGGCCTCAAGAGACAGGTGCTGCCACTGGCAGCCGCCGCACTGACCAAAAATATCGCAGGCGGGCGACACCCGATGGGCACTGGGGGAGCGTAACTGTCGGATGCTGGCCTTGGCCGGTTTTTGGCGCCCGGCCATTCGCTCGGCTTCAATCACGTCTCCGGGGGCGCTCAGGGGCACAAAAATGACTTCTCCCTCGGAGGTTCTCGCCAGGCCTTCGCCGCCATACACCAGTTTTTCAATGGTCAGTTCCAAAATAAGGCCTTTCTTTACGATTCGATGCTTTAGATTAATACTTTAGGGTTGATATTTTAAAGTTGACTGGAAGCGGACAGGGGAGCGTCATCCTGCACGGAGGACAGACTGAGGGCCTGTTGTTGCTCTTCCCGCTCCCGAATTTCCCGACGCACGTCGGCCAGTTCGGCCCGCTGAATTTGGGCGGGGGTTTGCGGCGTCCAGGGCGGCATTTCTCCCGGGCGACCATTCGGCCCCAGCTTGACATAGACCAGATAACTGCTGGCCACCCGGCGAGGCTCCGCCTGATTGGGGTTTTGGGCGAACACTTCCACCTGCACCTCCGTGGAGGTGTTCCAGGTTTTGGTCAGAACGGCCTTGGCCTCCACGGTTTCCCCAATGAAGGTGGGCGAGATAAAGCTCATGCGATCCTGACGAACGCCCACCACCGGCTGGTTCAAGGATTGCTTTTTGGCCACCTGACTGCCCGCCTCATCGATGAGCGACAAAATAATGCCCCCAAACACGTTGGACTGGGCGTTGGCGTCGTTGGGCGTCATCAGGCGGCTGATGACCACCGGGTTGTCACTGTCCTCAATGGGGATAAACGGCGCGGTTTTGCCTTCGGTGGCCCGGTTTTTCTTGCGCAATTCGGCTCCCTGAGCCAGTTGTAATTCCTCGGGGGTGTTGGGCTGATAGGCGGGGAATTGGATTTTTTCCCGCGTTTTTTCATTGAGGGCTACAAAAACCAGATAGGCCGTGGCGATGTCCCGGGTTTCATCGGTGAACCAGTTTTCCGCCTGCACCCGCACTTCCACTTCCAAAGAGCTTTGCCATACCTGGCTGACCCGACTTTCCAGACGAATCATGTCCCACAGCCGGATGGGCTGATGGAAGTTGGTGCGATCCAGCGAGGCAGTGACCACCAGCCCCCGTTTGCCGTCCCGGTTCAGATGGCGCAGGGCCGCTTCGCTGCCCACAATGTCAATCAGTTTCAGCACATGACCGGCCCGCATAAAGCCAGCCTCATCCAGAAGCCAGGGGTAGGCGGGGGTACGGATAAAATGGCGGGGAACCGGATTTTCTGGCGGGTGCGGCGTGGTCATGGTCATGACTCCGGTTGGGTGGTGACGACTGAAAAATTTGGGAACTTCAGCGTTCGGGCATTTCGCTGAACGTCTATAGAAAGCTAAAACAAATTCAGGCTTATGAGTGCGTGGTAAATGCGTCGATAAACACGGAAATGTAGGCGAATACCTGATTCAGGGCTCGGTGTCGCCCGGCAGCCAAACCGACTGTCATGGACTGGGACACCATTATATAAACAGATCCGTTCCTCCGCAAACAAAGCTTTTATTTCTCCGCTTGACCGCACCCGCCGGATTCAATCATCATAAAGAGCATTCTACGATTTGGAGGCGGTGGAAACATGAAGCTAGCGACCTTTGCGGTGGCAACCGTTTTGGGGAAGTTTGACCGGCTGGGGCTGGTGTTGTTTCCACAAGGGGTCGAGGCTCCCCCGGTTCTGGTGGATCTGAACGCCGCCTATTGCTGGCTGCTAACCGAGGCGGATCAACAGCCCTGTCCCCAGCGCTGGGCCGATTTTTACTTTGCACCCGATATGCGCAGCTTTCTGGAATTGGGAGAACCCGCCATGCGGGCGGCCCGTGAGGTGGAAGCCCGCTTTCTGCAATTACTAGGCCAAAATCGGGCCCAGGCCTTGCTGGGGGCTGAAGGGCAGCGATTGGTCTTTGAAATGGCCGAAGTCACTTTAAAAACCCCGGTGCCCAACCCGCGTATGCTTCGGGATTTTCTGTCCTTTGAGACGCACACGGCCAATGGCTTTAAGCGACGCAACGAGCCCATCCCGGAAGCCTGGTACAAAATGCCGGTTTATTACAAGGGCAACCCCAACACCCTGATTGGTCATGAGGCCCCGGTTCACTGGCCCAGCTACACCCGCATCCTGGATTATGAACTGGAGCTGGCCTGCATCATCGGCAAGGCGGGCAAAAACATCCCCGCGGACAAAGCCAGTGAGTACATTGCCGGTTACGCCATCATGAACGACTTCAGCGCCCGGGATATTCAAAAATACGAGATGATGTGTCGCCTGGGGCCGGCCAAAGGCAAGGATTTCGCCACGGCCGTGGGGCCATGGCTGGTCACGGCGGATGAAGTCCCCAACCCGCGTGATTTACGGATGATTGCCCGCATCAACGGGGAAGTGTGGTCGGATGGCAACGCAGGGACGTCCCATTGGACCTTTGAGCAAATGATCGAGCATGTCTCCAAAGAGGAAATGATTTACCCCGGGGACATTTTGGGTTCCGGTACGGTGGGCTTTGGCTGCGGACTGGAACTGGATCGCTGGCCCCAACCGGGCGATATGGTGGAGCTGGAAATTTCAGGGCTGGGCCTGCTGAGAAACCCCATTGTGAAGTCTTTCTAGCGCCTATCGACACGCCTTATATGGTTTCCATATCCTGTTTCCACCCTTGAACGTTTTTTTTTTCGATGCTATACTAATGGAAGTAACTGGGTTTCACACCAATCAATTCCAGAAACGCCTGTTTGGGGAAAAGGCAATGGGGGCAATCTCGTCAGTTTTTATCAAGTGGCACTGGGCGTTTATGAATCCAGGATATTGAGACAATAAGACAGGTTTGGGGGACTATGAACCAACGGTTTTACGATCAGGATGTGCTGTTAAAAGAATCCATACAACTGGCCAGCCAGTTGCCAAAAGACGCTCAGGCTGTGGTGGTCAAGGGGTTTAACTGGATCGCCACGCATCAATTTCAGGCCGATACCCGCTTGGGCGATTTAAAATCGCTGGGCACAGAGGTTGTTTTGCCCTTGTATAAATCCAAAAGCAAGCGACGCCTGTATGACGCCATGCCAGCGTTTCACATGGCCATTAATTACTTGCGGGTATTGCGTCCCGAGGAGAGACACCAGGTGGCCGATCGACTGATAACGTTTAATCGCCTGGTGGTGGATTATATTGAAAAATGCACATTTACTGCCTTTCTACCGGATCATCACCGCTTGAACAAGATTTCCGAGACCTTTTTGCCAATGGAGAAAGAACGGGCGCAGGATTACCTGTTATCGGTTCGACAGACCTTGCTAACCCTCAACCTCCCGCAATCCAATATCACGGAACGCACGCCTTATATTTCCGGGGGAACCTCGATTCACTTGGGGGAGTTTTGAAAGATTGATTGGGGTCTGCTCATCGCACTGATTCAATGCTTGCCCATCATTCTGGCATTTCCGAAGATATACCCGTTGGCCCTTCAGAATGTTTATGAGAGCTTTTAAGTTGCAATTCAAATGATGAATTGCGTTTAGTCATTCACCCCAATCACAAAGGTTCTCAGTGTTATGTTTGGTCATTTTAATTTTTTATTGCCCTCACGCGCCCAAACCAGTCTCCCAAAGCCTCCCAATGCTTCATCACAAGAAAAACCGCTGGCTGAGGTTATGCTAGACAATCAGCAGCAAATTTTAACGGCGCTGCAAACCCTGAAGCAGGATCAGGCCGAGTTTCACAAAACCACTCAAGCAACGCTGGTACGGCAACACCAGGATTATTTATCCCATTTTTGGGCATTGAATAACGCCCAATCTCAGGCACAAAATCTCCAAAGCCGGATGTTCAGCGATCAGCGGGTGATGATGCAACAGCTGGAAGCACTGAAAAACCGCATGACCCAGCTCTCCCGCTGAGTGGGTGCGTGCCTTGAATCAGGAATTCATGGCTTTGGCGGCCAGCCGCTGGAGCGTGGCTCTTTTTTTTGCTATGCTGCTAATCGGAACAGGCGTGGTTCCGTCACAGCGATTAGAGGGGCATTGGTATGTATCCACTGGTAAAGGGTATTGTGGCGCTTCAGGCCCATGTGGCGCTGCCGCAGGGTACGTTTGAAGAAGAGCATGGGCGCGATGGCTTTTACGGGCCAGTGTCCCACTTGTATCGCACCCACGCTCCCACAGGCTGGAGTCGGATCGAGGGCCCGTTGAAGCCCCGGGCCTTTGACTGCCTGACCGCAAAGCCAACCGATCCGGGGGGCATTCTGGATCGGGTACCCCTGCTGTACAACGAGGATGTGGTGGTGCATATGGCTCGCCCCACCAAGCCCATGCCCTTTTACTTCCGCAATGCCGACGGGGATGAGATTTATTTCATCCACAAGGGCCATGGCACCCTGGAGACGGACTTTGGTCCGTTGTTGTTTGAACCGGGCGATTATCTGGTCATTCCCCGGGGAACCACCTACCGCCTGCTTCCTGAAACCACGGACAACGCCTTTCTGGTAATTGAATCCTTCAGCCGCATCCGCCAGCCAGACCGGGGGCTGATGGGGCAGCATGCCCTGTATGACCCGGCCCTTGTCAAAACGCCGTCGCCCCAGCCCATTCAAGATGACAGCGAATGGGAGGTGCAAATCAAGCGCCTCAACGAGATAACCTCTGTGTTTTACCCGTTTAATCCCATGGATGTGGTGGGTTGGAAGGGGGATCTGACCGTCTGGCAGCTCAATATTCGGGATTTCAGGCCGGTCATGTCTCACCGGGCCCACTTGGCCCCCAGCGTCCACACTACCTTTCAGGGTCAAGGCTTTGTGGTCTGTTCCTTCGTGCCTCGCCCCCTGGAGGAAGATCCCGAAGCCGTTCGCGTCCCCTTTTATCATCGCAACATCGATTACGATGAAGTGCTGTTTTACCACGCGGGCAACTTTTTCAGTCGAGACGGCATTGATGCAGGCATGATCACCTTCCACCCCCAGGGCATTCATCACGGGCCGCACCCCAAGGCGGTGGAGGCCAGCAAGCAAAAAACAGCCACCGATGAAGTGGCGGTCATGCTGGATACCGAAAAGCCGCTGCGCATGACCGAAGCGGCCCAGGCCACCGAGTGGCCGGACTATTACTTATCCTGGCAAGCCAAATAGGCTTTTAACAGGCAAATCTGACAGAAAGCGCCCAAGACCATGAGCGAAGTGAACATTCCCTTTATTACCATTGACCCGACCCAAAATTCCAATCAGGACAACTACAAACTGCTGATTGGCAGTGTGTTGCCCCGGCCCATCGCTTTTGTGTCCACCCAGTCCGTGGATGGGGCCCTGAACCTGGCCCCCTTCAGCTTTTTTACTGCCGTTTGCTCGGAGCCGCCCACCATTTTGTTTTGCCCCATGGTCAGGGGTTCCGACGGGGGGAAAAAGGATACCCTGCGTAATATTGAATCGACTGGCGAGTTTGTGGTCAATATCGTCAGTGAGGACATTGTGGCCCAAATGAACGCCACGGCGGGTGAGTTTCCCTTTGGGGTCAGCGAATTCGAACAGGCCGGGTTAACACCGGCCCCTTCCGAGGTGGTTCAACCGCCCCGGGTGCTGGAATCCCCGGTCAGTCTGGAGTGTCAATTGCAGCAGATCATTCCGGTGGGCCCGGGCGGGGTGGGCAGCGGAAATCTGGTGCTGGGCACCGTGGTGCGTTTTCACGTGCGCCAAGACCTCTATCAGGGCGGACGCATTGATACGGCCCTGCTGAAACCGGTGGCCCGTTTGGCGGGTTCCGCCTACTGTCCGGTGCGGGACGTGTTTGAAGTGGCCCGTCCCTCCTGAGTCAATAACTCGCGGGCTCCCCAACAAAGTGCCTGACAGGGCTGGGAGAGAGGGGCTATGCGGGCGCTATCAGCGCACGTCGAAGTAGCGGGCTTGCGGATGATGAACAATGAGCGCCGAGGTGGACTGCTCCGGCTCCAGCATGAACTCTTCGCTGAGTTCGATGCCAATGCGCTCTGGCGCTAGCAATGAGAAAAAGTGGGTTTGATCTTCCAGATTGGGACAGGCCGGGTATCCCGGGCTGTAACGAGAACCTTGATAGCCTTGAGCGAACAGGCGCTTGATGTCGGCGGCATCCTGTCCAGCAATGCCCCATTCTTCCCGCACCCGTTTATGCCAGTACTCGGCCAGCGCCTCGGCCATTTCCACCCCAAAGCCGTGGAAATAGAGGTAATCGCTGTAATTATTGGCGTTGAACAAGTCCAAAGCGTATTTAGAGGCCTCTTGGCCCATAGTCACTATTTGCAGGGCCACCACATCCATGCGTCCAGAATCCACCGGAGCGAAGAAATCGGCCAGACATTGTTTTTTCTGGCCGCCCCGGGGGAAGGTAAAACGTTCCCAGATTGCTTGGGTGCCGTTTGCCTGCCACGGTTCCGGGCGATAGACCAACAGGGAGTTTCCTTCCGACTGGCAGGGGAAGAAGCCGTAGATGACCTTGGGCAACAACAAGCGTTCCTCAATCACCCGCCGTTTCAGGCTGTCCAGAATGGGCACGATTTTTTCGGCCACAAAGGCCTCATGCTCCCTGACGGAGCGGTTGCCCCGCTTGACTTGCCATTGACCCGAAAACAGGGCTTGCTGATTCAGGTAAGGATAAATTTCGGTTAAGTCAAGCTCAGTGATCACCCGAGTGCCCCAGAACGGCGGTTGCGGGATATCCACATCCAGCCGAATCTCCGGGCAGCGCTTCAAATAGTCGGGATCATCCACGGAGAGGCCGCTTCCGCCCAGGGTGATTTCGCCCACCGCTTGATACACAGGTTCGCCGCCGGGCGCCACCAGCACTTTGGACAGTTCAGCGGGTGGAGAAAGTTCCCCGGCCCCTTGGGCGGTCTCTTTACCCATAATCAGTTCCATGGCGTACAGGCCAGAGAAGGCATCCTTGGCGTAATAGACCCGACCGTCATACACGTTTTGGCAATCTTCCTCCACAAAGCGCTTGGTCAGGGCGGCCCCGCCCAGTACCACCGGCACGTTCAGTCCCCGCTCCTTCATGGCGATAAGATTATCTTTCATAATGGCCGTGGACTTTACCAACAGGCCGCTCATGCCAATGGCATCGGCGTTATGCTCGTCCAGCGCCGTTAACATGGTTTCCAGCGGCTGCTTGATACCCAGGTTGATTACTTTGTACCCGTTGTTGGTCAGGATGATATCCACCAGATTCTTGCCGATATCATGCACATCGCCCTTGACGGTGGCCAGTACCATCACGCCCTTGGAGTGCCCGCCCTCCACCTTCTCCATGTGCGGTTCCAGCAGGGCCACACAAGCCTTCATCACTTCCGCCGATTGCAGCACAAAGGGCAGTTGCATTTCCCCTTTGCCGAAGAGTTCACCCACGGTTCTCATGCCGTCCAGCAAAATATCGTTGATAATGCTCAGGGCTGGATATTGGGTGAGCGCTTCGTTAATATCAGGTTCCAGCCCAGTTTTTTCCCCGTTGATGATGCGGTACTTGAGGCGCTCCTCAATCTGCTCGGGCAGTTCTTTTTTCTTTTTCTCAACGGTGGTGCCGCCGTGTTCCTCAAAATAGGCCATCAACTCAATCAAGGGGTCATACGTCACCGTGCCGTCTTCGGCGAATTGCCGTTCATCAAAAATCAGTTGGCGGCACAGCTCCCGCTCTTTTTCACTAATGCGGTGCAGGGGCAAGAGGTGAGCGCTGTTGATGATGGCCATATTCAGTCCGGCTTCCATGGCGTAGTGCAGGAACACGCTGTTCAGCACATGCCGCAGGGCGGGCTTGAGGCCAAAGCTGATATTGCTGATTCCCAGCACAAAACCCACTTCGGGGTAAGCCTCCCGAATCAGGCGGATGGCCTCGATGGTTTCCATTCCGGCCTTGCGAAATTCCTCATCCCCACTGCCCAGGGTGAAGGTGAGCGTGTCAAAAACGATGTCGCCCGGCTGAATGCCATATTTTTCCGTGGAGAGCTGATAAATACGCTGAGCAATTTCAAACTTGCGCTGGGCCGTCTTGGCCATCCCTTCTTCATCAATGGTTAAGGCCACCACGGCGGCCCCAAATTCTTTGCATAGGGGCAAAATGACTTCCAGTCGCTCCTCGCCGTCTTCCAGGTTGATGGAGTTGACGATGGTTTTCCCGGCCACCAGCTTGAGGGCGGCTTCAATGACCGGGGCTTCCGTGGAGTCAATCATCAGGGGCAAGTCCAGCTGGGCGTTGAAGCGGGTGATGGTTTCCACCATATCCTTCACTTCGTCCCGGCCCACGTAGGCGGTGCAAACATCCAGCAAATGAGCCCCTTGCTCCAATTGGTGCCGTCCGATGTCTACCAGGGCGTCGTAGTTATCTTCCGCCAGCAGATCCCGGAATTTTTTGCTGCCGTTGGAGTTGGTGCGTTCACCCACCAACACCGGCGGTGGGTTTTGAAACATGGGCACACTGGTGTACAGGCTGCTCAGGCTGTTTTCATAGCGGATTTCCCGTGGGCCCGGGGCCAGCCCGCCAATGAGGTTATCCACGGCCTTGATGTGCTTGGGGGTGGTGCCGCAGCAACCGCCCACGATATGCACGCCCAAATCTTTCACAAAGTGCTGCAAGTGGGCGGCCAAATCCTCAGGCGACAGGTGGTAGTGGGCCTTGCCGCCCACGTTTTCCGGGATCCCGGCGTTGGGCAGGCAGGAAATATAAAACGGGCTATTCTGCGATAAATAACGCACATGGGCGGCCATCTCCTGCGGGCCGGTGGCGCAGTTCATGCCCAATACATCAATATCATAGGGCTGCAATGCCGTCACCACCGAGGCGATGTCCATGCCCACCAGCATGGTGCCGGTGGTTTCAATGGTCACTTGCACCATGGTGGGAATGTAGCGATTCAGACTGCGGCGCACCTTGCTCACCGCGGCCAGCGCCGCTTTGGTTTGCAATAAATCCTGACAGGTCTCAATCAGCAGCATGTCCGCCCCGCCATCCACCAGCCCACACACCTGATCCACATAAGCGGCTTTCAGGTCATCGTAGGCGATGTGGCCCAAGGTGGGCAGTTTGGTAGTAGGGCCAATGGAACCGGCCACAAAGCGGGATTTATTCCCCTTGGTGCTGAAGTCTAGCGCGACTTCCTTGGCGATTTTGGCCGCCCGATAGCTCAAATCGTAGGCCTGATCGGCGATATCGTACTCAGCCAGAACGATAGAGGCCGAGCCAAAGCTGTTGGTTTCCACCACATCGGCCCCGGCTTCAAAGTAGGCCGCATGGATTTCCTGAATGACGTGGGGCCGGGTGCGCACCAGAATCTCGTTGCACCCTTCCAGCCCCTCAAAATCATCTTCTGTGAGGGGGTAAGTCTGCAACATGCTGCCCATGCCGCCATCAAACAACAGTACCTTTTCCTGACACTGCTTAAAAAAGGAATGATTAGACGCCTGACGGTGCAAATTGGGCATTTTTGATGAATAATAAACAACAACACTACTTACCCGACCATCATACGCCTCATCCTGTTTCAATTCAAACTTTTTAGTTGAGCCCTGGTGCCTCGTACCCTTCAACCTCAGCCGTTATTCAGCCTCACCCTTTAAAAGGAGCCGGTTCATGAATCGTAAAGTGACATTATTTTTGATGTTTGGCCCGTTCATCCTGTTTTTCGTGGGCCTTGGCGTGCTGGTCAACGATGCCCGGCATCCCAGCACCCTGCGGGATGAGTGCGTGGTCACCGGCACTGGCGCGGAGGCCCAACCCTTCAAAGACAAAGCCCGATTCATTTACCGGCAAAGCGAAAACATTAAGCACGATGTCAGCCTGCGCTGCCAAAAACTGGGCCCGCTAATGCTAAATGACATCCAGTTGTTTATTACCCCCATTAAAATTGGACAAGGGGCCTGGGTTTCTTTAAAGCAGTATCACATCCTGCCCAAGCGCTGGATGGTCAGCGTGTACACGGGCAAAGAAGAGTAAATCATCCAAACAGGAATAAACCGTCCAAAGCAAAGTGAAGGCTCAAGGGGCGATGCGGGTGTGCTTTCTGGCAAGAACGCCGTTTTATGAGCGTTTCATGTACAGGTAGTCTTTAACGAATTCCTGCCTTAACTGCGGCAACTTGTCCCAAAAGATGGTGAGCATCTCTTCTTCCGGCATTTCCCGAACAATGTCCAGCACCAGGGTTTTAACATCCAGGGTGCGGAGCAGTTCTTCACCGGCCAGTAACGTGTTTAATTCCTCTTGGGTCATCGGGGGATCGCTTTCTCTCTGTCCATTAAGGGAGTTTGGGGGGTAAAGCCGACCGGCGCTGTGGCCCTTATGGCGTACCCGTTTATTATAGTACGGTCTGCGGCCTGAAAACAGGCGTTTACGATTTTGGCGCTTTATGATTTCCGGCCAGGGCCAGCAGCTCCTCGGAGGCGCGTTTGTCCAGACTGAAGCCAAACAGGGCGTAATCGTATTTGACCGGATCTTGCGGGCACAACTGCCGGAAAACCGCTGTAATTTCCTCGGCGGTGCGCCAGGAGCCATCGTGTCGGGGGCTAAGGCCCAGCTTGCGGTTCATTTTCATCACATGGGTGTCCAGTGGAATCAGCAAATCGGCTGGATGCAGGGCCTTTTTCCACAGGCCAAAGTCCACTTTGCCGCCCGGTTCTTCATCTTGGCGAACCATCCAGCGCAAAAACATGTTGAAGCGCTTGCAGGCCCCGCCTTTACCGGGGTGGGCAAACAGAAATTTCAGCCCGTAGCTGTTGGGTTCCTGATGGTTCAGCAGGGCATCGTTCACCCCCGTAATGCCCGCTTTCAGCCGGGTGACGGAAGGATCGGCCTTAAGCCCACGTTCAACGGCCTCCTGAAACAAGGCTTCCAGTGACCCGTAGGTGGTATAGACCCACTGCAGCCGCTCCCACAGAAAGGCCACGTCCGGGCCTTTATTAAAGCGATAGATGAAGTGCTGAAACAGTTTGGCGTCCCGCTGTCGGTTGAAACTCTCCATGAATCCCACCGGGTCGTTTTCGGTGATCTGAAACAGCCCGTTGATGGTCTCGATAATGAAATCCCGCCGCCCATAGCTAAACAGGGCGGTGATGAAGGCCACCAGTTCGCAGGCCTTGGGGTTGTCCACGTAGCGATAGGGAATTTGAATGGGATCGCTGTCAATATAGCTGGGCACTTTGTATTGAGAGACCAGAGCATCCAGAGCCGGGGCCAAAGCCTGCCAGCCTGCCGGACTTTTAGGGGTCGCCAACCCAGAGAACCTGGCCTTGGCGGGCCGGGTGGCATGCGCTTTGCCCTTGGGCTTTGAGGTCTTGGTGCCCGTTTTTTGAACTGCTTTGGGAGGGGCTTTGGGCGGCTGTTTTTTTGTCATGACGTTCTGGTTTCCACCCAAAGGCGATCATAAAGAAGCTGTAACGGAAGCAGTCTGAGGGCCCAATCGTGACTCGATCTCGTGACTAGACCAAACTGGCTTGCGGGTGCTGGATGCTTTCCAGCATGTTGCGTCCGCGTTGGGCCGGGTTTTCCAAACCCAGCCAGGCCAGCGTGGTTTTACCGATATCAGCGAAGGATTCCCGAATGCCCAGATTCACGCCGGGTAATTGGGGGCTGTAAAGCAGAATGGGCACGTACTCACGGGTGTGATCCGAGCCGGGGGCGGTGGGGTCGCAACCGTGGTCCGCGGAAATCATCAGCAGGTCATCCGGGCCCAGCGCTTCCAAAACACGTCCCAGTCCGGCGTCCACTTCTTCCAGAGCCCGGGCGTAGCCGTTCACATCACGGCGGTGGCCGTAGTTGCTGTCGGTTTCCACCAGATTGACGAAGACAAACTGCTTGTCCGCTTGCGGGTAATCGCTGAGGGCCTTCTTTTCCAGGCTTAATTCATCCAGATTTTGCTCTTGGCGAATGATTTTATTCAGCACTTCCAGCCCTTCCGGGTTGCTGCCGGTATGAATAGAATGGGTTAGGCCAGAGAAGCAGAAAATGTCTTCAATTTTCCCCACGCCCAGCACCACAGCCCCGGCTTCCCGGATGCGGTTCAGCACGGTGGCCTCAGGGGGTAATACGGCGTAGTCCCGGCGGTCTTTGCCCACCCGTTTGAAGGTGTCCGGGCTGGTGCCGATAAAAGGACGGGCAATGACCCGGGAGACCTTGTGCGGGCCGTCCAGAATTTCACGGGCCGTTTCGCACCACTGGTACAGGGTGGCCAAATCCACTTTGCTTTTCGGGCCAATGTGGGCGGCAATCTGGAACACGCTATCGGCGCTGGTGTAGACAATGGGGTCGCCCGTTTCCAGGTGCTGCATGCCCAGTTCTTCCAGAATTTTGGTGCCGGAAGCCGGTTTGTTGCCCAAAATGTTTTTGATCCCGGTTTCCCGCTTGAAGCGCTCCACAATCTCTGGGGGGAAGCCCTCCGGGTAGGTGGGGAAGGGGGTTTCCAGATAAATACCGGCCATTTCCCAGTGGCCGGTGGTGGTGTCCTTGCCGCGGGAGAACTCCGACATTTTGCCGTAGCTGCCCAGCGGCTTTTCCTGCGGCTTGACCCGGTTTAAATTCAGTATGTTGCCCAGTCCCAGTTTTTCAAAGTTGGGCAGGCTCAGGCGATCAGCGTGTTTGTCAATGTTGCCCATGGTGTTGCAGTCCAGGCTGTCCCCATAATCGGGGGCATCGGGCAGGGCGCCCACGCCCCAGGCATCTACAACAACTACAAAAACACGTTTGAACGACATCGGGTGGTTCTCCTTGGTTCCTTGAAAACTGTGTGCAAATAAAAACGGGCCGGGCTGCCAACTTGCTTTTTGTTTTTGGGAACCGCCAGCGCTTTGTTCGTCTGTCTGTTTGTCTCGGTTAGAATGGGAACACCCCGAACCGAGGGGTAAAGCGTCACGGTTTTGCAATGATTGGAGCCAATTGCCTTCATGGTATACCACCCTTTTTCGATTACCAAGTGTTTTTCCGCAACCGCTGTGGTCGTTGCCCTGTTACTGGCGGGAAGTCTGGCTCCGGTTCAGGCCCTGGTTAAAATGGATGCCCAGACCGTGGATGCCTCCCTGGTCTATGGCATGAAGAACCAGAAGCTGGGGCTTTCCGCCCTGCTGGGGGCAAACTGGATTGAGGGTGAGAACGGGGCGCTGTTAAATGTGTACTCTCCGTTTATGATGTTGGCCACCAAGGCGGCCAAAGCGGGTTTTTCCAGTAACCCGGCCAAGAGTGACCTGATGAACGCCCGCAAACGCTTTGGCAAGGAAGTGGCCTTCTACTCGGATGCCAAGAATCGCCTGCAAGTAAAGTTTGCCGTCAGTTTTTACGGGGACTCCCCCGGGTTTGCCAAGAACTACAACGCCAAAATCGTGGGATTTGGCCGGGGTAAAAGTTTTGAGATTAAGCCGTCCAAAGTCAATCTGGATGCGGTGGCCGATCCGGTGACTGGTGGGGTTTCCGGGGCGGCTTACGAGGCGGTGAATGGGTATTATTTCAACTTTGCCGACCTGGAAAATCTGGATGAATTTACTCTGCTGCTGGAAAGCCCTTCGGGCCCGCCCGTCAAGTTTCGACTCAAAAACGCCCGCTTGTATTAGCGCTTTTAGTTCTAAAAACATTTAATAAGCGAATCGCTCGTTCTTCTCCCTTTTCGCATCGGGGAGCCTGAAAGCGGCGAGATTGTCCAGCTTCAATGAAGAAGGAGATTTCCAGACTATTCCCATGGGGAGGTCTGGAGGGGGGACAGCGCTTGCGCTGAACTCTGTTCCCCCTCCAGTGGGGTTTAAGGGGCAAACGCCCCTTAAAAAATAAGAAATAATGCCTATCAAAATCAATAAAAAGCCCCGGCTTGGATTCCGGGGCTTTTAAACTTTTGAATCCAGTCTGGTTGACCCAGTCTGGACGACTATCTCACACGCTTTTCAAACCGATTTAATCACGCTTTACCGAGTGCAAGAAGGAGGGTTGGAAGGATGGTTAGTAGCTTTGCTTCCAGTAGGCATCTTCAATGGCCATGTTTTTTTCAGCTTCCGAGCGGATGCTGACGTTGTTGGGGGTGAAGATGAACACGCCATCGCCAATGCGTTGCTGGTTCCCGTCAATGGCATGGGTGGCGCCGGAAAGGAAATCCACCACACGCTGGGATTGAGCGGTATCCAGCAAGTGCAGGTTCAGGATGACCGATTTTTTGGTGCGCAGATGCTCAATAATTTCCAGGGCTTCTTCAAAGGCCCGGGGCTCAATGACCACAACCTGGGCTTTCTGGCTGGTGGGATGATCCACCACGCGCAGCGGCTTGCGGGCTTTTTTGCTGTCATCCAGCATTTCTACTTCCTGTTCGGGGCGAGTGTTACGAAACTCGTAATCCTCTTCCATTCCGTAGGCTTCATCCTCGAAGGGATCGCCCGATACCCAGTTCTTTAGCTTGCTTAAAAGTCCATTGTTCATGCCGGCAAGAAACCTCCCTGCTCTCTATCCTGTAAACTATCCTGTGAATCACCTGAAGTTTTGTAACTTCGATTGGTTTTATTGTACGCCAATCGTTAAGTTTTAAAAAGATAATTCCCTATCCTGATTATTGTAGCACCACAGGCCAGCGCTTGGGGAAAGTCATGGCTCATTCCCATGGACAATTCCGGCAGATCGATCCCAAGGCGGCTTTCAAGCTCCGATTTCAGGGTGGCCACTTGGCTGAAAGCGGCTTTTAGGGCCGCGTCATTCTGGGTCAGGGAAGCCTCCGCCGGGGCCATAGTCATTAATCCTCGCAGTTCAAGACCGGGGAGTCGGGCAATTTGAGCGGCCTTGTCCAGCAATTCATCAGGGGAAAAGCCATGCCGGGAAGCATCCTGGCTAATATTGACCTGAAGCAGAACAGGCTGTAAAAACCCTTGCTGTGTGCTGAGGTTTGAAATAGCTTCCGCCAGCGGCAGAGAGTCTACCGAGTGGATGAGGCTGAACCGGCCCAGCGCTTTTTTGACCTTATTGCCCTGTAAGTGCCCAATCAGGTGCCAACGGAGGTCGGGGTAGTCAGTGGCCGGGAAGGAGGCCATTTTGTCGAGGGCATCCTGCACCTTATTCTCTCCAAAATGGCGAATCCCGGCGGCGTAGGCCGTCTGCATTTGTTCGACCGTGGCGTACTTGGTTACGGCGACCAGAGTGACTGGCGCTAGGGGCGGACTGCCCGCCGTGGGGCGGACTTGGCGGATGATCGTTTCAACCTGTGCCACTTGCTGCTGGATGCTCATGCTCAATAGCTTATCAAAACCGGAGGAAATCGGGAGGTTGAATGCAGCCGGGGCGATCCTCACCACTCCGGCTCCAATCGTTTTTTTGGCGATTTCTCGTGTAAGGGTTTGTAAAGATCATTCAAGTTTTGGAAAGAACCTTCGAAATTCCAAAATAAGGCGCTTTCTCCCGTGCAACGTTTTGCCCGAGAGCGCCAAAAGTTTATCGATTCACCATCTCAAAAAGCAGGAGGGGACTCTTCGTGACTAACATAAGCAACAACGGTTCCTACAAGCCAACCAATTCGACGCCCACGCCGACACCGAGCCCGACGCCTGCCAAGGACACCAAAACCTATCACATTTCCCGGGAACTGGACGGCAAGGACAATGAAGGAGTGGTGGGAGAACTGTTAACCCAGGGTACTCAAAGTCTGGCCGACGCCAACAAGTATTTTGCCATGTTGAAGTACAACACAACCGGCCTTTTGGCGGAAAATACCCAGCTTGTGCAGGACACAGCAAAACTCATCGCCCAGAAGGGCTCTGCCGAAGCCGCCCAGATATTGGGGGCGGATGACATGTACGTGGCTGGCGATCCGGGCGTCGGGGGCAAAGGGAACAACTACTCCTGGGTAGATGTCAAGCCGAAACCTGGCTATTACACCATGTTTAAAGATGGCGGTGATGTCGGCTCCAAGATTACGGTAAATGCCCACGTGGAAGAAATTAACCCGGAAGGGGATACGGCCTTTACCGAGTACGGCTTTGTCATTCAGGATGATAAAGGGGCCAAGACCCAGGCCACCTTGTCTGGTGGCCAACTGACCATTGTCGATGCCAATGGGAAGAGTAGAAAACTGCTCCCTCCCAACGATGTGTATGTGGTGGGGAATCCAGCAGATCCCACGGCGAAATTTTATTACGCCGATGTGCCGGGGGCCGGTAAGGATGGCGCCCCTGAGAAGCGTTTGATGGTGGAGTATTACGAAAAGCCCACTCAGGCCAGCATTGACAAAATGGTAGCCGCCGGTATGACTCGTGCCGAAGCCGCAGCACTCAGGACGAAAACATCCTTTAATTATGGCTTCCGGGTTCCAGATGGGGTCAATACATTTGCTTCCCCGGAAGGCGTGGGTGCTGGTACCGCCAAAAAGGTGGCGGCCAATGGCGTCAAAACCTACTACGACTCTCATTACAATGAGGGGCCTTGTACAGTGATGGATGTGGTCTACAACACCCCCACACCAACACCCACCCCGACCCCAACGCCCTATCCGCCTACACCGACGCCCACGCCTACACCGACTCCTACCCCCACGCCAAACAAGCCTGTAGCGGCGAACGAACGGGCCCTATCGTGGGGCGATCCCCATATCCTGGATCCGGATGACCCGGATTTGGATAAGAACAATACCACCTATGATTTTCATGAACGAGGGTTGTTCAACATCCTGAAGGACAAGGGCGTGCAACTCAACGCCAAAGTCAGTCAGGGGCCTCGAAATACCACCATCAATACCGAAGTCGGGGTGGTGGTCGGCGGGCGTACCATTCAGGCCCAGGCAGACGGTTCCATCAAAATTGGTTACAAAGATCCCAACGTGGTGGGGGCTGATATTAAGGAGCTGAAGGAAGGCCAGACCGTGTTGCTGGATGATGGGGCCACGGTGACCCGGACCAACGGCAACGTAGTGGTACAAACCAAAGAGTACAGAATGCAGTTTGCCTTCAGGGAAATCAAAAGCATCCCGGGGATGAAATACATTGACATTGATATTCGAACCAAAGCCGGCGGGGTCATGCAGGACAAAGTGGCTCCCACGGGTATTCTGGGCGAATTGTTCGATGCGGACGACACCCCGGTAAAGGGTCTAAAAAATTCGCTGGATACTTACAAGGTAGGGGCATTGGTTGGCAGGGGCGCTGCACTCCCAGACAAACTGCCCGCAACCGGTCATCCCTCCTATCAAATTATTGACCAGTTGTTGAAAGAGGTCAGCGCGGATGGAAATTACAGCGCTGCTGAATTAGCGAAGGTGGCTGCCAGCGCCCGAGTGAAAGGCTCGGTGTATGAGCCGGTCTTGAAAGCCCTGGCGGATGTGGCCAAAGCCAACAACAAGTCAGTCACTTCGGCAATCCTCCAAAAAGTCGCCAAGCAGGTGGGGAACGATAATTTCCTGACTGCTAATGAAATCAAACAGAATCTTCCTGCCCTGGCTGGATGGGCCAAATCCACCAAACCCGCTAATCCGCTACCAACCAAACTCCCCACCACTGGCAACGCCGACTATAAAGTGATTGACCAGTTGTTGAAAGAGGTCAGCGCGGATGGAAATTACAGCGCTGCTGAATTAGCGAAGGTGGCTGCCAGCGCCCGAGTGAAAGGCTCGGTGTACGAGCCGGTCTTGAAAGCCCTGGCGGATGTGGCCAAAGCCAACAACAAGTCAGTCACGTCGGCAATCCTCCAAAAAGTCGCCAAGCAGGTGGGGAACGATAATTTCCTGACTGCTAATGAAATCAAAAATCAGTTGGCAACTGTGGCAGGCTGGAAAAAAGCCACGCCCACCCCAGCCCCTACGCCAGCTCCGTCTCCTGCGCCAAAGCCAACCCCAACGCCGACCCCTGCGCCTTCACCCGCACCCGCGCCGGGAGATCAGTTTTCACAGTTGCAGAAAATGATGAACCAGTTGCTGGCGCTATTCGCCCAGCTATTTGGGGGCGGAAAATAAGTAAAGCCTGAGTCTTGGTTATCACCCTTACGCAAACCGAACAGGAACTTTTTACCGAGTTCCTGTTCTTTGCTTTCATGGCATTCCAGCGATAGGTTGACCCTACTTTTTCGGAAAACCATGCCCTCTGAAAAGAAAAAGAGAGGCTTTGCCCTCTCAAACTTTGTAAGATAAATAAGATGCGTTTTATTTTGATTGGGAGAAACAAAAACATGAGAACTGGTTTGAATCAGCCTTCCCGGGTGGTATCCGCTTTGGCGCTGAGCGTTGCCCTGGCTTTATCGGTGATTGGGACGGCCCAGGCCCATGAGGGCCATGAACCGCCCAGGTTAATCAGCACCCAGGGACACGGTGAGGTCAAGGTTCGCCCGGATTCCCTGAGCGTAAATGTCAGGGTCGAAACCAAGAACGAAAAGCTGCCCATGGCCCGCAGTGAAAATAACCGGAAGGCCCAGGAGATTGTAGCGGCTTTAAAAGCGCTGAATATTCCCAACCTCAAGCTGGAAACCCAGGGACTGAATGTCTATCCGGTGCAGGAGTATCAGAAGGACAAATTGCCCAAGGTAGTTGGCTATCAGGTCAGCAATGGACTGGTGGTGACGGTGACCGGAGCGGCCCCGGAGGCTTTGGGTGAATATGGCAGTCGCATTGTGGATGCCGCCCTCAACAGTGGTGCCAACAATGTGGACGGCCTGAACTTTTTTCTGAATGATCCCACCCCGGCCCGGAATCAGGCCCTTTCGCTGGCGGTGAAGGACGCTCGCCGTAACGCCGAGGTGATGGCCAAGGCCGCCGACGTTACTATTGCCGGGGTTTACTCCATGGAAGGCAACGCCCAGTTTGGCAGTTTTCCACGGCCGGTGCCCATGTTCGCCATGAAATCCCGGATGGGTGGCGCGGAAGCGGACAGCGCCCCTCCGGTTGAAACGGGTGAAACCACCGTGACCAGCGATGTGACCGTTCGCTTTAAATTCTAGTGGCTCACCCGCTGTTATCAGCGCGCTTTAAAAACCACCCGCCTGAAATGCGGGTGGTTTTTATTTGCGGATTCTCATAAAAAATATGGAAGAGTTCCAGTAAAATAACAGCCCCTAAAGTAGAAATTAAGAAAATTTAAGTATTCCAAAAGAAGCAAAATCGACACCACATCGCTGGGTAGCCTCGCCAGTCTGGCCAGCCTGAATATTTAATGGACGGTTCTGTTTCTTTACGCTAGTATTCAGGCTTGGGTTGCAAATTGCCCTGAACTGTTCGCTTGTTCAGCAATAGGTGCCACTCAAATACTGCACTGTCTAACTCCGGTGAGATCAGTTTTCCTCGTTGAGAGGTTTTTTAACAGAACACGCTGTGTTTTGCGTTCATTGGCTTTTATGTGAGCGAGGAACACGGGGGTTCTCCCGTTTGGTTTACTCCGAATGGACTCGTTATTGACTTGTGAAGGCACGAATTAGGACTTCATGCTTCGCTCTGCAACGCAAATGCCACCCATAGCCCCAGCCAGACAGCCGAATCGGCTGAAATTTGGCTCCCCCGCAGCGGAGCTGGGTCTATTGACCAAGGGGTTGGCGTCTCTGGAGAAGCACCCTCTGGCGGAATTGTTGTTCAAGGACGTCACCGCCTTTAATATCCCCAAAATTGCCTTGTCCCGAACCTGGAAAGAACGCTGGGATACCGCCACTCTGGAGCTGTCCAACTCGGGCATTACCTTGCTCTCCTCGTTGTTTTTGCCCCATTTGGTGCGCTGGCCGGTGAATCAACTGGCCCAGCTTTCCCAGCATTACACGGGCACGGACGTGCTAAAAGAAGAGTTCTCCAAAGTCACGCCGCGACTGGCCGGTAAAAATCTGCTGCCTGCCAAGATGGCCCGCATGGGCGCTTCGTTCGGGTTCTTTTTTCCGTTTGCCGCCGCATTTTGGGCCGCCCCCTTCGCCCGTAACTGGCTGACCATGAAACGCACCCAATCGGCCAACTTTGAGTCTATGATCGGTTTTCATGAGGCCGGGTCTCATCAACCCAAGCGCACCTTGCAAGAAGAGATGGCTTATCAGCGGAACGCCGCCCTTAAAACCGTGGCCACCGGGCTGGGCTTGGGCATAGGCTCCCTGCTGACCGGTGGACTGCTGGCCCGACGTTTGGGTAAAAGTCTGCGTCAAAATCTGCAAGACAGCCTTGTTCAAAAGCTATCCAGCGGCCAGGGCGGAAAAGTGTTTGAGCGCTTTTTCAGAACGTTTGACCTAAAAGGCAATCAGGTCAACGGCCAGACGGCCACCCTGGTCTTTTGGGGGCTGCCCGCGTATTTGGGCTGGATTCACGGGGCCCGCAGCGGAAATGAACGGCGGGAGCGGGTCATTCAATCGGCCAATGCCATTTTCTGGTTCTTTTTCGCCTCCAAGCTAACCACCCCCCTGTGGCGGAAAGGCTATAAAGAAGTGCTGAAGGGTGAAACCCTGGCCAAGTGCAAACAGGTTCTGGATGCCAGGGACGTCAAGGCAGGCTTAGGCGCGGCGACAGCCAAAATTGAGGATCGTTTGCTGAACCTGAGCTATCAGGATATTTTGAAGCATTTTGAAGCAGAGCCATCCCTGCGAAATCAATTGCTTAAGCTGAAGAACGCCAAATTCGCCCTGAACGATTTGGGGGTGCCTATCTCCACATTGACCGCAGTACAGTTGCTTAACTTCAACCTGACCGAGCGAAAAATCAAGGCGGCTCAGCCCATTCAGCCCCCGTTTCAGGCTCACCCTGCGAATGGGCTGAACCCGTTTCACGCCCCGGTGCCCCCGTTTGGGGCCGTCTCTTCCAGTTTTTCGCCGTTTCAGGCTGCCGGTGTGTGGGGTCAGGGTTCGCCGTTGGTGACATCGCAACAACCAAACGTCTTTTAGGCGTTAGTCCCCACTAATATCAGGGGTTCAATGCTTTAGGGGCAAACTTACTGCTGCTGCTGCCCACTGCGGGAGCAAGCCAGTCGAGAGCGATTAACCACAAGGCCAGACAGGGTCTGGGTGAGGGTGGTCAGCCCGATGGCGGCAAAAATCAGGGTAAACGGAATAATTTGCACAGCCCAGCGATCGCTGGCCACGGCCATCAAAAAGTGAAAGCCCAGCCAAATGCTGATGAAGCCGGTGATTAGAATCAGGTACTCCCGAGCGGTGGGCGATAACTGAGGCCACCGGATCACGGTGGCAATGAGGCCCAGAAGCCCCAAAATGAGGATAATGCGCCACACTTGTTTGGACACTTCCGCCGTACGGGTTATGGCCTTATCCGGATAGCGCATCAGGCGGGCCGAACCCCATTGGGTGTCACGAATGCCCGTTTCCGAGGTGGTCCATAAAATATGCCGAAGCCGGGTGTTTCCGCTTGCCAGATAACGCAGGGGATCTTGCTTGATAATGTGCATAGCCCAGGCCTTGTCCTCGGCCAGCTCGGCCAATCGAGCCGTGGGGCCACTTTTCCCGAATCTGGCTTGCGCAATACGTTCTTTTAGCACCGGTAACCGGGGCGGGGAAACCAGGCGACTTTCCGTTTCATAATGGGTAGTGGACACCAACCAGATTTCTCCACCCCAGAACAGTTGAACCCGACCTGTTAATAAATACTGATGGTACAACCAGGTGGATAACATCAGTCCGGCGGAAGCTCCCAGCACGAGCAAGCCTTTCAGGCTTTGTTTCCATTGGGAACGGCGACACAACAGCATAACCAGTGCCGTGAGGGGTAAAAATACCAGTGCCGTGGAACGGGTTAAAACCGCGCAGTACAATAAAACCCCGGTGCCAGCCCAGTAGGCCCAATGGACCCTTGAGTGGCGTGGCGCCTCCAAAATAAGCCAGGTGAGCAAGAGGTAAAAGTATAGGGTGGGCAATTCCGAGGCCAACAGGGCGGAATAGGCAATTAATTGAGACTGCACAGCGGCCAAGGCCAGAGCCGACAGGGCAACTGCCCGATTGCCGCTGAGGCGTTTGGCCAATAGGTAGATAAGCATCATGACCCATCCACTCAGGGCCAGATTGAAAATCCAGGCGGGCCAGTAGCTGTTACCCCAGAGCATGCGGCTGTAGGTCAGCAGCAAAATAATACCGGGATGCTTGTCGATGTTATCAAACGTCCAGTCGCCACTGGCCAGTTGGGCGGCATTTGTCCAGTACCCTTCATAATCGCTGATCGGGTCAGGTTGCGTCCAGGCGATCCAGCCCAGCCGGAGCATCAGCCCCAGACCCAGTATGAACCAGGCCCACCAGCTTGGTTTTTCAGCCCCAAAAGCGCAGGCCACTTTCCAGCCAAACCACAAGGCCACCATCCACCCCAAGCCGTATAAAATGGCCGTGCCCCACAGGCCTTCAAACGCATCCATCATGACTGTTGCCGGTAAGCCCCGGTAGTGCCCCGGCGAACCAGATTCAGGGAACGCAGAATGGTGCGGGCAATTTTAATTTTAGAGGTACTCACTTTTTGATCGTAGCGCAGGATCATGGGTACTTCGCAGAACAAAGCGCCCACGCGGTTCAGTTTCATAATAATTTCAGCCATACAGGCAAAGCCCGCTTCCGTGATAAAGCGATCGCCGTAAGTCTGGAATGCTTTTTGCAGAATACTGGCCCGGTACAAACGAAACCCGCAGGTGTAATCTTTAATATTGAAAATAGGGTTGGTAATGCGAAACACCCAACTGGAGCCATGGCTGAGCAGAGTGCGGAACCAGTCCAGGCCCACCACCTGGGAACCGTAGCGATATCGGGAGGCCACCACCACGTCGTTGCCTTCCTTTATCAGTTGAATCATGCGGTCAATCAGGTAGGGGCTATGCGTTCCGTCGGAGTCCATAACCGCAATAATGTCGTTGGGATTGGCGCGTTCCAAAGCCACCAGAAACCCGGTTTTCACCGCTTCCCCCAGCCCCCTGTTTTGAGGATGCCGAATGATATCGACACGTGGAACGCGGGCCGCTTCCAGTATGGACATGGAGTCATCGGTGCTACCGTCATCCACCACCAGAATCTGGAAGGAGCAATGGGGCAAGGCCGGACCAAACGAAGCGGTCAGTTGGCTCAGGGCCGCTCCCTCGTTGAAAGCGGGCAGCACAATGAACAGTCGAGGACTTTGAACCTCTGCTGTGGGGGTAACTGCGGCGTGGGGGTGGGTCGATGTGGTGGTCATTGAACTACTATTTCAAATTAAACAGTTGTTTTTCGCAAGTCATTCTTTATTTTCGGAAACACAAAAAAACCTCCGCCGGATAAAAGCGGAGGTTTTTTAAGATTAGAACGCTCTACGGTCACAATAAACGGGAGAGCCTTGAATGAAATGGGGCTACTTTTGACCGACCGGGGCTTTTTTGTAGTTCGCGCCGGGTACGGTTTTCCAGTTGGCGGCCATAATCATTTTGTAGGCTTTCAGTGCGGTATCTTCAATCTCGCCGAGTTCTTCGGCTTTCATGATCAGGTTCCGCAGGGGGAGCAACGCTTTGGGGTCTTTCAACATACCCAAGGCGGCGCCAGCGCCAGCACGCACCAGATCGTTCTCGGATTCGTTTTCCAGAACCTCGATCAAGTGAGGAACCGCACGCTTGTCACCCAGTTTACCCAGAGATTGGACTGCATAGATACGAACATTCACCCATTCATCGGTCAGCACACTGATCAGCGCGTCGACAGCGGAGGCATCACCCAGTTCGCCCAAGGCGCGGGTGGCATCACAACGCACGTTCACTTTTTCGTGAGAGAGGCTTTCAATCAACGGAGTGACCGCGATGTCGCCAATTTCAATCAAAGCGTCGGCAGCGGTCATACAAACCTGGCTGTTGCTGTCACTGAGGGCTTCCACCAGAGGAAGAACCACTTCCACACCACCCAGACGACCGAGGGCACGAGCGGCACGAACGCGTACATCCACGTTGCGATCTTCGCGAAGCGACTCGATCAACGGAATCGTAGCGGAGGGGTCACCCAGTTCACCCAAAGCGCGGGCTGCGTAGAGACGAACCGAACCGTTCTTGTCGTTTTTCAACACATCAATCAACGGTTCTACAGCGGCCATATCACCCATCTCACCCAACATGCGGGCGGCGTTGTAACGGGTTTTCTCGGAAGGGCTATTCTGAAGCTCTTCCAGAAGTTCGTCGAAAGATTTTACTGCTTTTTCTTTTTTGGTGCCGGTAGTAGTTGCCATTTGAAACAATTCCCTCCCGAAAATGTAACCGTTACATAACAACCTCCTCCCAAGAGTTGCCGGTGGGGCAATTCCTGAATCTAACAATCTGCCGGGCCCTGATTGACCCTTCAGTTGCTTAAAAGAGATCCAATCAATTTTTGTGTTAGTGGTGCTTGTAATGTAACGTGATGTAAATGTTGGATAATCGTTCTATTGCTTCCGTAGATTCAGTATTTTAACACTTTTTGTTTTGCTTGGACACGCGAATGATTGTTATTAGACATTGTTACTAATTCCACACCTCTCTTGACATTCCCAAACGACTGTAAGTGAACCCCTTTTTTAGCTAACCATAACTTACGAAAACTTATTAATATATCTTAACTTGTTTATTATAAAAATGGATTTTTTTAAATGGATTATTGTTCTTAATGAATATAAATCTATTCTAACGGGTGATAGCCATTTGTGTAAATATAAAAAAATAAAATAGTTTGATGGCGACTTGATTTAATTCTGAAAACGCCTCTCTCGCAATTATGAGTTATTTTATTTTAAAAACATTTAATTTTATTGATTTAAACATATAAAAACGATCATAAATCCGCCAGCTTGAACGACCCCCATGCCAGCTTGAGAAGAACGCGCCATTGCATTACCATGGATGAAAGCTCTGAGGATAGCAGCTCTGACTAACCAGGAGAGTATTTTCGATGACCCCTCACTTTAAAGCCAACCACCAGAAAACCCGCCTGCTATTAGTCTTTGGGTTTACGCTTTTAATCGCGGTTTGCTTTCAGTGGTACCGGGGCCGCTTTGATCAATCCGCCACCGCGGAAGCCAAAGGGAAAGCCACGGTCAGCGATGCCCTGTTTGTAGGAATGCGCCCGGCCAAACCGGCTGAAGTCAGGCAAGTGCTTCCGGAAACAGCGACCAAACCGACCCTATTGGTCTTCAGTTCCCGGTTTTGCCACGATTGCCAGCGCCTGGCGCCCGTCATAAACAAGTTAACCGCTCAGCACCCCAAGGTGGTTTACCGGAAGCTGGATGTCAACGACGATCAACAAAAGGCGCCGGCAATATTTCGCGCGTTTAAGCCGGTCTCTGTCCCGCTCATGATATTCATCGCGCCGGGTGGAGAAATTCAGAACGCCCTGTACAATTACCAAACCCCGGAAGTGTTGGCCGAGGCCCTCAAAACGCTGGAAGCCTCCGGTCCGTTGCCCTCCGCTCCGGCCAAAAAAGTGTCTCGCTAAGCCCCCCATCGCCCAATTGGCAAGTTACCATCGGTTACTACACGCTCTCTAAACCGAGAGCGCTTTGAGAATCTTCGCATGCCTGAATTACAAACCCTGTTTCTGACCGCCCTGAGCCAGCATTCCCTGACCGTGTTGCTATTGGCCTTTCTGGGCGGGGTTATGAGTTCTCTGCTGCCCTGCACGGTGGGCATGTTGCCGGTACTGGTGGGGTATGTGGGCGGCTATACGGCCACCAGCAAGCTGGCCATTTTGCGGCAAATTTTGTTGTTTATGGTGGGCTTTGCCCTGGTTTTAACCGCCCTGGGCGTTCTGGCCAGTGTGTTGGGAACGGCCATGGCCGCCCTGGTGGGGGTGGGCTGGTATTATTTTCTGGGCTTTGTGGCCATTTTAATGGGGCTGCAACTACTGGAGGTCATTCAAATCCCGCTGCCCCAGTTTGTGACCCGCTTGCCGGAAAGCAAGGCGGGCTCATGGATTGCGCCCATTGTTTTAGGGGCGGCCTTTGGGGCGGCGTCCTCTCCCTGCGGAACGCCCTTTCTGACTGCCATTCTGGGCTTTATTAGCCGAGAGAGTAACTGGGTGCTGGGTGGGGCCAGCCTGTTCAGCTACGCCTTGGGCCAGTCCATGCTGTTGCTGGCCGTAGGATTGTGTACGGGCCTCATCAAGCAGATGGCTCGCTTTCGTCAGGTGGGCTCGGTCATCACCCGGCTGAGTGCCCTGGTGTTTATGCTGGGGGGGGCGTTGCTGATTGCTCAGGCGGCAGGCTGGCTGGATGTCTTTGCCTTTTTCTAGCTCAAAATTCTCGTTCGTTTTTGTCGTATGGTCGTAGGACTCTATAGAATTAGCACTACAAAAGATTGGCTCACTCACCCTATGATTCGTGTTACCAGTGGCAAGTACCGGGGACGCAGCGTTGACTCTCCGCCCAGGAACAAGGAAATTCGTCCCACCACTTCCCTGATGCGGGAAAGTATTTTTAACAAGCTTCAAATGCAACTGCCAGGGTGCCGCTTTCTGGATTTGTTCGCCGGTTCCGGCATCATGGGGCTGGAAGCGCTGAGCCGTGGGGCGGACTTTGTGCTGGCCATTGAGCAGGATTCGGAACAATGCCGAGTGATTCGCAAGAATTATGCGCACATTGGCCTGAGCGAAAAAGAGGTGAAAGTCGTTCCCTGTGACGCTTTGGGCTTGATGAAAAAGCCCTGCCGGGAAGCACCCTTTGACTTTGTGTTTGCCGATCCGCCTTATGGTTTCAAAGCGCTGCCAGAACTGGTGGAACACTGCCAGAGAAACGGTTGGCTCAAGCCCGGGGGGGTGATGATTGTGGAGCATGGCAGTCGGGATGCTGAGCTAGAAGGCTTTATCCGCAAGGTTTACGGCGATACGGCCATTTCCATTCGTAAGTTTGAAGAAGATCCTTCCGGCGAAAGATAAGTCAAGGTGCTATTTCTTTTTAAGCCTCTTCTGTCAATAGCCTGACGGTATACAACCCTTTTTCTAACAGTATAATTGCCAAACATTGACCTCTTCAGTTTAATGAACAAATAATAAAGCCCTGCGATTCGGGCTTTTCTCTCACTGTTTGTAGCCGCTTTATTCCAGATAGTGGCCTTGTAAATCACCGCTCACAATTGGGGGGAGTGGACATCTTGCCTTGGCTATTGAAAGGCCTCAACGCAATCAGGGAGAATGGGGGGATACCGCTGAATATGAAACCAAAGAAGCTGCTTGGGCTGGAATACTGGGTGAAGCACTGGTATCGTCATGGTTTGTGGTTTGACCATTATTCCCAGCTTTTGCAAAAAACTGCGGCACTGTCACCCCAAGGTCTTCAGGTTTTTCAGAACCAGCGCCTGCAACAGTTGGTGCGAGAAGCGTATCGGGATATTCCCTACTATCGGGATTTATTTTCGAACTTGAAACTAAAGCCTGAGGCCATTCAGTCCGCCGCCGATTTGAAAAAGTTGCCTTACCTGACCAAAGCCCTGGTGGTGGCTAATTTTGATAAGCTGGTTTCCCGGAAGCGACGGAATTTTTTGTGTAAAGTAGCCAAGACCAGCGGAACTACCGGCAGTCCCGCACAGTTTGTTCGCAGCTTCGAGGCCATTAACTTTGAAAACGCCGCTGCTTGGCGGCAGTGGCGATTGAAAGACAAGCCCGGCACCCGTCGGATTACGCTTCGGGGTGAGGTGGTAGTACCCATGCGCCAGTCAGAGCCTCCCTTTTGGCGATTCAACCCGACCAACCAAGAGTTGCTGATGTGTGGCTTTCACTTGAACGATCAAACAGCGGAAGCCTATCTGCGGCAAATACTGGATTTTCAGCCTCAAATTCTGTCGGCCTATCCCTCAAATGCCTACGCCCTGGCCCGATACTTTCAACGTCACAAGATCAGCTATCAGCTTAAGGCGGTATTCACTTCATCAGAAGTCTTGTCTCCCCAGGTCAGGCAGTTTATCGAGGAAACCTTTCAAACACGCGTTTATGATTGGTATGGGCAAGCAGAGCGTGTGGCAGCCATTGCCCATTGCGCAAAAGGCACCTATCACATTCAGGAAGATTATTCCTTGGTAGAGTTAATGCCCAAGGGACCAAACTTTGAAATTGCCGGTACCCATCTCTTTAATGCGGTCATGCCGTTAATTCGTTACAGAACCGGTGATGTGGCCAAGGTCAATCCTGAGCAAACTTGTGATTGTGGGAGTCATTTCCGCACGGTGGAATCCATTGACGGACGGGACTGTGACTTTATCGTGACACCGGAGGGCTACCACATTTCAGCGGCCAACCATATTTTCCACGGTGTGGCCCATGTCTTGGAAGGCCAGCTTTATCAAGAGGATATGACCTGCTTGATTATTAAAGTTGTGGCGGGTTCCGGTTTTACGGAAGAAGACCGTAACAGGCTGATCAGAAACGCCCGGGAAAATACCTCGGAGAAAATGCGCATCCTGGTAGAGGAGGTGGATCACATTCCACGATCCTCGAATGGAAAATTCCAAAGCATTGTTAATCGCTTATCCGACCTGAACGCTGACGAAGTGGGCACGGAAAGCATAGCCCTGGCCTTGGGCTGAGCGTTATGCGCAGACAACGCCGCTTTCAACGGCTGTACGCATAAAGCGCTCAAAAATGTAGTTGGCGTCATGCGGGCCCGGGCTGGCTTCCGGGTGAAACTGCACGCTCATGACCGGGGCGTTTCGATGCTGAAAGCCCTCAATAGTCTGATCGTTCAGGTTGATATGCGTGACCATCAGCCTGTCCTCGGGGAACTCGTCAAACTCCACGCAGTAGCCGTGGTTCTGGCTGGTGATAAAGACTTTGTCCAACAGCATGTCCTTGACCGGGTGATTGCCCCCGTGATGCCCAAAACGCATTTTGGAAACCTTGGCCCCGCAGGCCAGCCCTAAAATCTGATGCCCCAAACAAATCCCGAAGGTGGGAATCCCGGCGTCCACCAGTTGGCGGGCCATGGCCACCGCCTCGTACAGCACCGCCGGATCGCCCGGCCCGTTGGAAAGCAGCACCCCTTGAGGTTGCAGCGCCCGGATCTGCTCAAAGTCACAGTGGGCGGGCAGCACCACAATTTCTTCCACGTATTGCTGTAAATAATGCAAAATGCTGGCCTTAATGCCGTAATCCACCACCACCAGTTTTTGCACCCGGATGCTGGAAACCGGGTTTTCCGTGCGGATAGTGTAGGGCTCAAGGGTGGTCACCTGGCTGATCATATCCAGTTCTTCAAAACCGGGTTGGGCTTGCACCCGTTGGATAAACTCGGCATCGGAAATGGCTTCAGTAGTAATGCCTGCTTTCAGGGTGCCTTTCTCCCGAATTTTGCGGGTGATAGCACGGGTGTCTACGCCTTCAATGCCCACCACCTTGTTTTTGACCAAAAACTCTTGCAGGGAAAATTCCGAACGCCAGGAACTGGTAAAGGGGCTGAGGCGGCTGACAACCAAGCCCACCGCGTTGATGTGGGCGGATTCAAAATCATGGGAACTGATGCCGTAATTGCCGATTTCCGGGTAGGTCATCAGTACCATTTGGCCCCGGTAGCTGGGATCGGTCAAAATTTCCTGATAGCCAGTGGAAGAGGTGTTGAAGACCAGCTCGCCCAAGGTCGTTCCAGTGACCCCGATGGATTGCCCGTGATAAACGCTGCCGTCCTCAAGAACGAGGCGGGCGGAAATCTTCAAGTCAGTGGGCATGGGCGGCAATCTCCATCGGTTCTTTGGGGCGATTGAATCTTTACATTGGCTTGTGTGGCATTATGGCAGGAAGATACAATCATGAACAAGCTTCTGTTAGCCACCACTCCTTTGTTATTCCCGACAGTTGGTGTATCAGTTGTTCCTGCATATTCTTCCCAGGGCATTGTCATTCCCGCGCAGGCGGGAATCCAGAAATAGCCTGTTTTGGAGCAAAAAGGGTCATTAACAGGTTGCCCTTCAACAGTATTGCCCTGGATTCCCACCTGCGCGGGAATGACGGTAAAGCGCTTGGGAGTGGCTGCACTGCAAGCTGAATGAAACGGTTGAGACTCCTTTACTGTCATTTTTGTGGAGAGCCTTCCCCCATGCCTCAAAGAACCGATCTCAAGAAAATCCTGATCATCGGGGCCGGCCCCATTATTATCGGGCAAGCCTGCGAGTTTGATTACTCCGGCTCTCAGGCCTGTCGAGCCCTCAAGCAGGCAGGCTATGAAGTGGTGCTGGTCAACTCCAACCCGGCCACCATCATGACCGATCCAGAGATGGCCGATCAGACCTATGTGGAGCCCATTACCCCGGAGATGGTAGCGGCCATTATTGAAACAGAACGCCCCTGCGCCCTGCTGCCCACCATGGGCGGACAAACGGCTTTGAACACGGCCTACGCCCTTTACAATAACGGCACATTGGAACAATACGGCGTGGCGCTGATTGGGGCCAATTTCAAGGCCATTCACACTGCTGAAGATCGAGAGGCCTTCAAACAACTGGTAGAAGGCATTGGGCTGGAAGTGCTGACCTCGCACACCGTTCATTCGGTGGAAGAGGCCATGACCAAGGGGCAGGAATTGGGCTTTCCGCTGATCATTCGCACCGGCTTTACCCTGGGCGGTTCCGGTGGGGCGGTGGTTTACGATGAATCCGGTTTGCGCAGGGCGGCGGAAAAGGGCATTCAGGAATCGCCCGTCCAGCAATTGCTGCTGGAAGAAAGCGCTTTGGGCTGGAAAGAGTACGAATTTGAACTGATGCGGGACAGCCGGGACAACGTGGTCATTGTGTGCAGCGTGGAAAACGTGGATCCCATGGGGGTGCATACCGGGGACAGCATCACCGTGGCCCCGGCCCAAACCCTGTCTGACAAGGAATACCACACCCTGCGTAATGCTTCCATTGATATTATTCGGGCGGTGGGAGTCGATGCCGGAGGCTGCAACATCCAGTTTGCCGTGCATCCCCAAACCGGCCGGGTGGTGGTCATTGAAATGAACCCCCGGGTTTCCCGCAGTTCCGCCTTGGTCAGTAAAGCAACCGGCATTCCCATTGCCAAAATTTCGGCCAAGTTGGCGGTGGGCCTGACCCTGGATGAAATCACCAACGATATTACCCAGACCACCCCGGCCAGTTTTGAACCGGCCCTGGATTACGTGGTCACCAAAATTCCCCGCTTCTCCTTTGAGAAATTCCCCGGCTCGCTAACGGATCTTTCCCCGCAAATGAAGTCGGTGGGAGAAGTGATGGCCATCGGGCGCACCTTTCAGGAGTCCGTGCAAAAAGCGCTGCGCAGTCTGGAAATTGGTCTGGACGGGTTTACCTTCAAGCCGCAGGCGGATGACCCTGAGGTCGGCGATACCGAGGCCCTGAAAACCTTGTTGAAGCGGCCTGAAGAACGGCGTATCCGCTGGATTTATCACGCCTTGCATCAGCAAATGCCAGTAACCGAGCTTGCCAGTATTACGGGCTGGGATCCCTGGTTTCTGGAAAACCTGCGAGAAATTGTGAATACCGAGCGGGCTATTCTGGCTTACCATCAGGACAATCCCCAAGGGGCGCTGCCGGATGCGTTGCTGGAGCAGGCGGCCCGCCAGGGCTTTTCCGCCAGCCAGATTGAGCGCTTACTCCCCACCGTCTCCCAAGCCGTGGCCCAGCAGTTAGACCGCTTGCGCACCCAGGCGGTGTTTAACGCCGTGGATACCTGCGCCGGAGAGTTTGAAGCCTTTACCCCGTATTACTATTCCACTACCCATAGTGCCGAAAACGAAGCCCAGTCAGGAGATTCCCAAAAGCAGCGGGTGGTCATCATTGGGGGCGGTCCCAACCGTATCGGGCAGGGCATTGAGTTTGATTACTGCTGTGTGCATTCGGCCATGGCGTTGCAGGGCTTGGGCTACGAGGCCATTATGGTCAACTCCAACCCGGAGACGGTTTCCACCGATTATGACATCAGCGATCGCCTGTATTTTGAACCCTTGACCGCCGATACGGTGCTGAACATTCTCAATCAGGAAAAACCCCTGGGCATTATTGCCCAATTGGGCGGACAAACCCCGCTCAAACTGGCTAAACCGCTGGAGGACGCCGGTTACAGCCTGCTGGGCACCAGCGTGGACAGCATCGATTTGGCCGAAGATCGCCAGCGCTTTGGGGACTTGCTGGCCCGGTTGAACTTGCGCTCGCCGGAATCGGGGACGGCTCGCTCAGTAGATGAGGCGCTGGCCATCAGCCGACGCATTGGGTATCCGCTGATTGCTCGCCCCAGCTACATTTTGGGCGGGCGGGCCATGCAAATTTTCTACAGCGAAGCCCGCTTGATTCAGTACCTGAACGAAGTGGTTCACGTGGAGCCGGATTACCCGGTACTAGTGGAGCGCTTTCTGGAAGACGCCATGGAAGTGGATGTGGATGCCGTGTCCGATGGACAGGATACTTTGGTGGCCGCCATTTTGCAGCACATCGAGCAAGCGGGCGTTCACAGCGGCGACAGCGCTTGCGTGTGGCCCGCCCAAACCATTTCCGCCGAGATGCTGGAAGAAATTGAGCAAACCACCCATCGGCTGGCGGTGGCTTTAAACATTCGGGGGTTACTGAACATTCAATTCGCCCTGAAAGACGGCAAACTCTACGTGCTGGAGGTCAATCCCCGGGCCAGCCGGACGGTGCCCTTTGTGTGCAAGGCCACCGGCATTCCGCTGGTACAAATGGCCACCCGACTGATGCTGGGAGAATCCTTGACCTCAGTCAAGCAACTGATGCCAGTCAGTCAGCCCCAGCATGTGGCGGTAAAAGTGCCGGTGTTCCCCTTCAACAAGTTCAAAGGCAGCGATCCCAAGCTGGGACCAGAAATGAAAAGCACCGGCGAGGTCATGGGCATCGATAGCAGCTTTGCGTTGGCCTTTGCCAAGGCCCATTTGGCGGCCAATAACAAGTTACCGCTCAGTGGCAGCGTGTTTATCAGCGTGAATGATTCGGATAAAGCCAAAACCTTGCCCGTGGCGGAACATTTGCACCGTCTGGGCTTTACCCTGACCGCCACCGCAGGCACGGCCAGCTTTTTCCAGCAGGTCGGTTTGCCGGTACAGACGCTGCGCAAAAAGCACGAGGGCTCCCCCAACGTGGAAGAGCTGATCAAGCAAGGGGCCATCAGCCTGATTATCAACACCCCGGTAGGCGAAGAGGCCCGTCTGGATGACTCTTACATCCGCAAGGCCGCCCTGGAATTTCAGGTGCCTCTGGTGACCACCATTGGCGGGGCCAAAGCGCTGGCGGAAGGCATTGAGTCTCGGCAGAAAGGGCCTTTTTCCGTGCGCAGCTTACAGGATTACTTGCGCCAGCCGGACCCGGCGATTTTGTAAACGCCCGCTATTCCAAGGCCTACGGCTCCTGCCGCAATTGAATAAATTCTTGTAGAGCAAGCATTTGTCGCTGAAGAATATCCCTCAGGATGGGCAGGTCCTGACGGTTTTGTTTCCGCACCTTGATTTCCGCCTCCACGATGCGGAGTTGCTGGCGTAACTTGTCGCTGGAGGCTTCCGATGCGCTTGCATCCTGACGCAAGTCATTTTCAAGCTGTGTGCGCAACTCGGCCAAATTGGCCTCGACTTGCTTTAGAATCTTCTCAAGCGTCTTCTCCAGCTTCCCGGGTTCCTGGGGGAATTGGTTGCACAATCTCTGGAGTTTGGTCAGCTTTTCCTGCAAGGCTTCCAGGGGCCGCTCGCTGTAGGGAACAAAGGCGGCTTTGGCTTTGGCCTCTGGGGGCGTTTCTGCAACCGGTTCTGTCGGTGGTTCTGCCTGTGGTTCTGAAGCTGGTGCGGGATCTGTCTGTGTTTGTGTTTGGGTTTGGGCTGGGGTTGATACTGGCGCCGGAGACGGGGCCGGTGCGGCTGGCTTGGGGCTTGCTTTGGGCTTGGCCTTCAGAAATTGATTGATTTTGCCCAGCATTCGGTTAAACCACTGACCCACTTTGGTTCGGGAGAAACGTTCGTACAGGCTTTTAATGCCGTTGAGTACCCACACGAAGGGATTGGCGCTGATGGGGGCTTTGGCCTCCCCAAATCGAAGCGACGGGGAGGGCGTGGTCCGGGGTGGCCGCAGCGCACGCTGTTGAACCGTGGTCTGGGGCATCGGTGTGGATGGAAAAGCAGGCGGCAACGGGTGGAGCATTCAGGCAATCTCTACGGTTTGAAATGGGCCGAGACGTCATCAGTCGGTTAACCCATACAATGCCGGTGAAGGGAATCAATTGCCCCCGGCCCATTGGAAAACGCCCCGATTCACTCTATACTGGTGTGTGCAAGCATCTTTGTGGACAGGATAACCCATTGGCCATGGTGATTCATCCGGTGGTCTCGTTTCTGGTTTACTGCGCTGGCGAGGGGCGATACCTGCAACAGGCGGTGACCTCCATACTCCAGCAGCAGTTCATCGATCATGAAATTCTGTTGCTGGATGATGGCACCTCGGCGGCGTTGAGCGCTGAGGCGGCGGCCTTGGCCCTGCTGGATGGTCGGGTGCGGCATATCCCGGTGGAGAGCGCACGGAGCCGCTGGGAGGCCCTGAATCAGGGGATTGAGCAGGCCCAGGGGGATTTGCTGTGGTTCTTTTCTGCCTCGGACGCGCTGGCCTCCCCGCAGGCGTTGCAGGATTATGTGACCGAATTTTTGCTGACCCCGCGTTTGGGGCTGGTGTTTTGCCGGGCCCAGTGCGTGGATGCCAATGGCGTGCCTTATGAAAAATACGTACCGCACAAGAAAAACAGCATGCTGCCCTATCGGCCCACCCTGTACCCATCGGGCAGTCTGTTCACCCCCCTGCTGCGAGAAAACCTGATGCCCGAGTCGGGCGTCTTGCTGAGAAAGCAATGCCTGGAGCGTACCGGCTTGCTGAATCCGGCTTTGCATCGGGCGGCCTGCTGGCACATCTGGACACTGGTTTCCCTGGACTGGATTCTCTATTTTGACCCCAACCCCAGGGTGTACCAGCGCTTACCCATGTCGCAAGTGGGTGTGCCCACCGCCGGGGCCATTGATGGGGAAACCCGGTTGCTTCACTACCAGGCGCTGGAAAATTTTCTGGCGCAGCGGCACTACCCGACCCCGTTTATTCGTCGGACCCGATTGGCCCAACTGCAGTTGAAGCAAAAGCTGGGGCTTCCCCTCAGCATGCCTGAAAAGCTGTTTCGCTGGTTGCGTTTTTTGGCCTTGCGATAACCCCTTGCCAGTGTGGTGTTAGGCCGTTGCAAGAATAAAATTGACTCTCGCCCCTTTCATTGGTAGGCTAATAAGGGTCTTCGGTTTCTAGAGAAACGAAGCTGGTTGGTGAGGCTGGTCGTTTTTATGTTTACGAGAGGGAAAAGTCCTGCCCACAGTTTCCGGTCTGGAAGTTGACGGTCAATAACACGAGTAGAGCGCAGTTTGGGTGAAAGCATCCACTATGAACAATATTTACGTGCTGATTAAGCAGGTCCCGGATCAGTCGGCCAAGGCTGGTATCAACCCGGATGGCACCATCGATCGGGCCAAGGCCAAGCGGATGTTGAATCCGTTTGATCGTTACGCCCTGCAAGCCGCCTTGCATACCAAGGCCTTGTATGGGGGCCGGGTGACGGCCATTTCCATGGGGCCGCCGCTGGCCGCTGAAATTTTGCTTGAGGCCATTGAACACGGGGCGGATCAGGGCTATTTATTGTCCGACCGTCGATTGGCCGCTTCCGATACGCTGGCTACCGCCTACGCCTTGCACAAGGTGATTCAGCATTTGGGGGTGCCGGATTTGATGTTTTGCGGCCTGCAAACCACCGATGGTGATACTGCCCAGGTAGGTCCACAAATCGCTGAGCGTCTGGATTTACCGCAGGTCAGCTATTGCGAGGACTTCAGGATTGAGGACGACAAGGTGGTGGCTCGCCGGGTCATTGAAGGGGGCTATCAGTGGGTCAAAATGGCCATGCCCGCCCTCATTACCGTCGCCAACTCTTCCCACCCGCTGGAGTACAAAACCATTCGTGGGGCTCGCCGGGTGCAGCAATTGCTGCGGGATGAAGCGGCTAAAAACGAAGTGATCAAGACGGTCACTCTGGATGATGTAGGCGCTGATCCGGTGCTGTGCGGCCTGAAGGGGTCGCCCACCATTGTGGCCAAAACCGACAAGGTGGCCGAAATCGGGGGCAGTTGCAAGGTTCGCCAGGGAGAGCCCATTGAGCAGATGGTGCGTGATGTGTTGCAGACTACCAATCTCAAGGAATTTGCCAAGCTATGAGTGCAGAAGAACCGAAACAGGAAGCACAGGAATCCGGGGCCTGGGGAGGCGGCGAGGCTGCGCCAAAGCCCGATGCGGAGCCCTTGCGGGAGATTATCACCCCCTCTAACAAAGAAGTGATTGTGATTGCCGAGCAAGTCGAGGGACAGATTCAGCCGGTCACCCTGGAACTCTTGGGGGCGGGCCGGGACTTGGCCGATAAGCTGGGCGGGCAGCTCTCTTGTGTTTTGTTGGGACACCAACTGGAGCAGGCCGCGCAAACGCTCATTCAATACGGTGCTGAGATTGTGTATCTGGCCGATAGCCCCGAATTGAAAGCCTATCGCACCCTGCCGTACAAGCGGGTGATTACCGACTTGTTGAAAACCTTTGATCCCCCGCCGCATATTTTGCTGCTGGGTTCCACCACCACCGGTCGGGATTTGGCCCCCCGGATTGCGGCCTTCTTCAAGACCGGTTTGACCGCCGATTGCACCGAGCTGGATATTGGGCCTTACGAGCATACCAACAAGGCCGATCCAGACAAGCTGGGGCTGTACCCCGGTTGTCTGTACGCCATCCGTCCCAGCTTCGGGGAGAGCCTGAAGGCCCGGATTCTGGGCCCGTGGAACAACCCGCAAATGGCCACTACCCGGCCGGGGGTGATGCTTCCCTTGAAGCCCGATCCCAATCGTCAGGGCGAAATTCGGCACACTCCCGTCAATCTGCTGCCGGAAGATTACCGGCTGGAAGTGCTGGAGATTGTGCGAGAAGTGCAGTCCGGCGTGAGCATTGCCGATGCCGATGTGGTTGTTGCCGGCGGCTATGGTCTGGGTGGGGCTGAAGGCTTCAATGTGTTGCGGGAGCTGGCGAGCTGTTTTGAAAACTCGGCGGTGGGCGCTTCCCGCAAGGTGGTGGACGCTGGCTGGATTCCCTACTCCAATCAGGTGGGGCAAACCGGCAAGACCGTGCGCCCGAAAATCTACATCGCCTGCGGCATTTCCGGGGCCATTCAACACCGGGTGGGTATGAACAAATCCGGCCTGATCATCGCCATCAACAAGGACCCGGATGCCCCTATTTTCCAGGTGGCCCATCATGGCATTGTGGGCGATGTGTTTCAGGTGGTGCCTGAGCTGATTCGGCAGTTGAAAGCGGCCCAACCCGTGGCAGGCGCCAGCAGTTCCGAGAAATCGCTGGTGTAGCTGAAGCTGCCTGGAAGCAGAGCTGCACTGAATCAACTGAATCAACTGAATCAATGGACTTGTTTTAATGAGTAATGGGAGGCAAGGCCTCTGTGGCTGAACGAATCGAGTACGATATTTTACTGATTGGGGGGAGTCCTTCCAACCTGGCTTTGGCCCATCATCTGGTGGATCTGGCCAAGCAAAGCGGCGTGTCTTTTTCCATGGCCATTCTGGAAAAGGGCAAGGAGTTTGGCGCCCACATCCTCAGTGGGGCAGTATCCAAGCCGCACGTGATTGAAAAGCTATTTCCCGATTACAAGGACAACGGTTTCCCCTACGAGGCCGTTTGCAACCAGAGTTATTTTTCGGTGCTGGCCAACAAGAGCAAGTGGGATGTCCCGGCGGCCCTGTTGCCTGCGGGCTTGAAGAAAGAGGGCTATCTGGTTTTAACCCTCAGCCACGTGGTGTACTGGATGGCCAACAAGCTGAAAGAGAAACTGGCCGAGGCTCCCAGTGTGACGGTGGACTTTTTCCCCGGCTTTTCCGCCCACGAGGTGGTGTATGACGGGGATACAGTGGTGGGCGTGCAGGTGGTGGAAAAGGCCACCGGCAATGCCGAGGAAGACAATATTTACGGGAAGGTCACCTGCTTTGGCGACAAGGGCTTTGTTTCCCGCAACCTGATTGAACGCTTCAAACTGCGGGACAATCCCCAGATTTGGTCCGTGGGCGTGAAGGAAGTGTGGGAACTGCCGGAAGGCTCTGACTATACGGGCAAGGTCTGGCACACCATGGGCTTCCCTCTGGTAGATGGCAGCTTTGGGGGCGGCTTTATTTACGGTATGAAGGACCGCAAGTTGACCATTGGGATGGTCATTTCGCTGGATTCTCCTAACCCCAACATCAACCCGCAGCAGCGCCTTCAGGATTTGAAAAAGCACCCTTGGGTGCAATCCCTGATTCAGGGCGGTAAAATGCTGAAGTACGGCGCTGCCCTGTTGCCGGAAGGGGGCTATTACAGCCTCCCCAAAAAATTCTCCGTGGATGGGGCCTTGCTGCTGGGCGACGCACTGGGCGTGCTGGATATCAGCCAGCTTTCCGGGGTGGACAAGGCCATGGAATGTGGTTGGCAAGCCGCGGAAGTCTTGCATGAGGCCATCCAGAAGAGCGACTTCAGCGAGCAGAAACTATCCAGCTACAAAGAGCGGGTTATGAACTCCTTTGTGGGTCAAAACCTGTATGAGGGTCGTTACTTCCGGCAGGCCTGGCAGGAAAACCCCCGCTTGCTCAATAACTATCTGCCCAAGGTCATGGAAGGGGTGGATGCGGGGAGCGCTCACTGGGGGCTGATTTCGGTCGGGTTGACCCACAACCCGGTCACTGCGGTGAGTGACGCTTTGCGCCTGAAAAAGCTGATGGACGGCAAGGCCGATATCGGGCCGGTGCGTTATATTGAAGATTACAAGCACATTGTGCCCAACTTCAAGACCAGCCGTGCAATTGAGGTCAACGGTTTTGATAAGGACACCGTCTACTCTCGGGCGGATGCCGTTTTTTACGCCGGAACCAAGTACCACGAAGAGAATCGGCACATCGACGAGTTCAACGCCGATGTGTGCGTGAAGTGTATTTCCACCTACGATACTTTGGGTAAGGAAACGCCCTGCGTGTCCGATTGTACGGCGGAAGTGCATCGGATCGATGACCGGGGTGGCCTGAGGCACCACGGCATGTCGCTGGAGAATTGCGTGCAGTGCCGCACCTGTGAGATTGTTTGCCCGGAGGTGAACCTGAAGGTGCGCCCCACGGAAGAAGGCTCCGGCCCGGACTTTATGGGGCTGTAGCGCTGTTTTTCTCTCCATTTCAAAAAGCTCAAAAAGCCAGACGGGAAACGGTCTGGCTTTTTTGAAATGTTTTCAAGTGGGCCCGACCATCCTCTTCAGGACGCCCCTGAATCCCCTTAGAAGCTTTTGTATCCAGCAGGGGTAGGCTTTCTGCTCTTTGTTCAGGAATATCTCCTTGCCCAGACAGGGGTCTTCGCTGAGTTGGTCAATCAGGGCATTTTCCAGTTCATCCATCAGGATGAGCAGCGCGTTTTTCTGGTACTGGATATGCTGCTGCTGCGTGGGGTGCGCGGTTTGCTCCACAACCTGAAGGTACTTGTATTGGGCTTTTCGGCTGCGGAACCCCAGAGCCAGCCGAAGCTCCTGACCTCTCAACCGACCCAGCGGGCCAGCCTGACTGAGGACGTAGCAGTATTGTCGTAACTGCTGCTGAGCGTCCACAGGGTCCACATCCACCGGGAAACTGCACACCAGTTCAATCAAATCCGGGATAATGCCCTGCTGGATCTGGTCCATGAAGGCGCCCAATGTGTGCGTGGGCGCAAACCAGCCACACCCGGCGGACACCCCGGCGGTGGATGCCTGAGACGGGTTTAATGGGCTGTTCAGGCTATCGTGACTGTAAATGCCACGTAGGGCAACGTCCGGCTGCAGGCTCAGGCTGAACGCGGTTGTTTCTCTTTCGCGGTGGTAGGTGGAGGACCCATACAGGGTACTCAGAATTTGGGAGGCAATCCGGGGCACCAGAAAGTTCTTTTTGCGCGGCGTCGGTTGGGACATAAATGGCAACATCCAAAGCTCAAGGGGGCATTAAGAAAATAAAAACAAATATTTGAGCTTTATTGCTTTACAAAGCCCCCACGAATGCTGACTTGAAATAACGGGTTAGCGGCCAGCGCCGCCGCCGCCGCCAGCGTCTCCGCCCCCGCCGAAACCGCCCCCAAAACCACCGCCGCCATCTCCCCAGCCACCGCCAAAGCCGCCCCCATACCCACCACCATAAAATCCGCCGCCACCTCTGTTTTTTCGGTTGAAAAACATCAGCAAAATGAAGATGACAAGAATGATCACGAACCATAAGCCGTCTTCATCGGGGGCGGGTTGGCTGTAATGCTCAGTCAGTTTTTGATCTCCGGCCAGGATTTTGGCCACGGCCAGGGTGGCCTGAGTGATACCGCCGGAAAAGTTGCCTTCATTGAAGGCTGGCAAGGCCACTTCATCCAGAATGCGGCCAATGACCGCATCCGGTAGCTTCTCTTCCAGATTATAGCCGGTGGCAATAAAAATCCGGTTCCCTGATAAACTTTGAGTGACCCGATAGGCATTCACCAGCACCAACAGACCGTCTTTTTTCTTGTAGTGCTGGATATCCCATTGATTCAGAATGCGCGGGGCCAATTCGGAAAGCTCCAAATCCGTATCCGGCAGAATGACCACCGAGATCTGGGCGATTCCGGCTTCATCCAGGGTTTGCAGCTGCTCTTGCAAGGTACTGCGATCGGCGGGCTTGAGCAAATGGGCGTAATCGTTGATGTAGATATTCAGCCCGGTGGGCTTGGGCGGCACCTGATTGATGGGAGTGGGGCGTTGATCCTCAGGCTGCGCCTGCTGCGGCGAATTCTGCACCTGGGCGCGTGCGTCGCTCGGCAACCCCTTGAGTAGAAGACAACCGACGAGGGCCAGCAGCATCAGCAAGCGCAGGGCACGGGACGCGTGTTTCCGGGATAGGTGCGGCAGGCGATGTTTCAAGGTCTTTGTTTCCTGTGGCCGCTTTACTCAAAATCAACCTTGGGCAGGGCTTTCTCAGCCTCGGTGGCTTCAAAGGAGTCCTTTCTGGAAAAGCCGGAAATACCAGCCACCACATTGCCGGGGAAGGCCCGCACGGCGATGTTGTAGTCTTTCACCGCGTCGTTAAAGGACAGGCGAGCAACGTTAATACGGTTCTCGGTGCCGGTTAACTCATCTTGCAGCCGAATGAAGTTTTGATCGGCTTTCAGTTGCGGATAATTCTCGGCAATGGCCAGCAAGCGCCCCAAAGACGAGTTGAATGCGCTATTGGCAGCGGCGGCCTCTCTGGGGTTGCTGTTCACATCCGCGGCCAACAGGCGGCTGCGCGCTGCGGCAATGTTCTCGTAGACGCCTTTTTCGTGTTTGGCGTAGCCTTTGACGGTGGCCACCAGATTGGGGATCAAGTCCGCCCGGCGCTTTAACTGCGATTCCACATTGGAGGCCTGACGTTCCACTTCGGCGTCTTTGTTAATCAGTCCGTTGTAAGTCCCCATAAACCACAGCCCGATCACCACGATCACGCCCAACAGGCCCAATAAAATGGCTGTGCCGGAGCCGACGCCAGGAAGCGCCTGTTTAGGGGAGCCTTGTTTACGAGACATCAGCTTGTGAGACATCATTGGCGGGGACCTCTTTCAATCAAACTGCCCGGAAAAGCATAGAAAACCTGACGGAACGCAGGTACTTTTCACAGGGTTTACAGGGTCTATTGTACCGCTCTCGGCCCGGAATGGATACAGGCGGACAGCGGCTAACTGCCAGTGGAAAATGCCCCCTCCTCCCGTTGGAGAGGCTTATTCCACCGACAGTCAGACGGTTTACAGATTTCGGGACTCGCTTAGGTGACAACGGCCTCTACCAGTTCACTGACCTTGGCTTTCACTTCACTTTTGGCCAAATCCCCCTCACTGATGATGCCGATCAGGGCGTTCTCATCGTTCAGAACGGGAATGCGACGAATCTGTTCGCGTTCCATAATGTCCAGCACGGTTTCAATGTCGTCGGTTTCCATGCAGGTCATCACATCGGTACTCATCAACTCGCTGACGGGTGTATCTTCCGGGTCCAGATGTTCCAGCACCGTTCTCAGGCAGATATCCCGGTCGGTAATGATCCCGATACAGTGATCCAGTTCATCCACAATGGGCACCACCCCGCAGTCCTCCCGGTTCATGATCCTCACGGCGTCGTAAATGGTGTGTTCTGCTCGGCAGGTGGAAGGGTTGGCGGTCATCACGTCTTTGGCCAGGCACATGCGTTGTTCCTCCTTACTCTGGAATCGTCAGTCACAGGTGAAGTTGTGATTGGAAACAGGGATGGTAAAAACTATGGGCTTTCTCTCAGGCTGTCCGGCAGGGCGTTGGGGGTGGGGTCCAGTTCTTCATCCAGATCTTCGGTGTAATTTTCCAGATCCTCAGAGGAGGCATCGTAGCTTTCCGTGAAGACATCCACGTCCTCCTCACCAGCCACAAAGGCCTGTGTGTCTCTCAGATCTTCGCTGTGCAAGGCCCCTTCATCGGCCAGGTAGGGATTTTCCTCGTTCTGGATATTCTGAAGATCAAGCACCACTTCCGGGTATTCCTCACGGTTCTCGACTAAAAGGGCATCATCACTGTCACTATCCAGCCCATAAGGGCCCGCGTAGCCAGGCGCTTCCCCTTCTTCCCTGAAACTTTCTGAAAATCCAGCTGCGGCGCTGGTGGCTTCAGGCACCACAAACGAATCTGGCTGAAGCGTTTTGCCCACCTGCGCCTTGGCGGTGGGTACGTTGGTTCCTTCCACCAAATGCCTGAAATTTTGGAGTTCCTCTTGCAGGACTTTCTGCGGATTGAGTAGAAAATGGGCAAGGGCTTCGCCCAGCGGGCCTGTGGGCAATTCGTAGTGGAAGTCGCACTCCATTTGGGTTTCCTGCGGCCCTGCCTCGGTAAAGCGAACCGTCCCCTCCGCCCTGGTTTTTCCGCCGGGCAGACTGCGCCATGAGAGGGATCGGCGGCCTTCGTTCAGGGTCACTTCCATATCCCCGCCCACTTCAATGCCCAGTGTCCCCTTAAAAACCCAGTGCCATTGCTGCGGGGCCATGGGCCATACGGCGTCCACATGGGTCATAAAATGGGGAAATTCCTCAAAGTGAATCCATTTTTGGTAGCACAGGCTGGCCGGTGCGTTGATGGTCAACGATTCGTGCAGGCGTTCCATGGTGCGGCTCTCCCTTATTGTCTGGCAAGGGGTAAGGGTTTTTAAAAGGCGAGCATTGGGGGTAACAGTGAATCTTGCATATCACGGCGAAAAAAGCGGGGCGACTCCGGATGAGCGGATTACCGGATGAACGCATCCGGGGTGTTTGAACATACTGTTAAAGCGAAACTTTATAATCCCTCTCTGGTAAGCCTATCAGCCTGCCGAATGATGAACAATTCCCCACCTGTCCACAGTCAGCCGGGCTACGCCGTTGGCCTTGTTGTTGCCTTGGGTTTGTTATAGCGTGAGAGAATGTCGATACTGTCATCCTTACATTTGCAAGAACTGCTGATGTTTTTTATCGGGACGTTTGTCTCCCTGTTTTCCATTGTGGACCCCCTGATGGCGGCCCCCTTGTTTGTGACCCTGACCGATGGACAGACTGCCGCCCAGCGCAATCAGGTGGCCCGTCGGGCCTCTATTTTTTCCTTCGTCATTCTGGGTATTTTCTTTATCACCGGCAGTCTCATACTCAATTTTTTCCAGATCTCCATTGACGCCTTGCGCATCGCCGGAGGCCTGATGATTCTGTCGTCCGCCTACGGGATGCTGAACAAAAAAGACAGCCTGGATGTTATCGACGAACAAGAGGCCCACAAGAAAGCGGTAGCCCACGATGACATCGCCTTTTCCCCCTTGGCCATGCCCATTCTCAGTGGGCCGGGGGCCATTGCCGTCATCATCGGGATGACCACCAACACCGGGGGGTCAGTGGCCAAGTATCTGGTTATTTTGCTGGCCATTATGGCCGTCTGCTTCAGCAGTTACCTGACCATGCGGGTTTCTCAGACCATCATGAACCGCATGGGCCCCACCATTGTGAAAGCATTTACCCGCATTATGGGCTTTATTCTGCTGTGCGTGGGGGTGCAGTTTATGGTAAACGGGATTGCTCCCTTGCTGGCCAAGGCCCTGCACGGCCATTAAGCGATTAATGTTCCAGAAACGGGTTGAACAAATGCTCACTGTCCCAAGGCGCGTTCAAAACCTGTGTGGCTTCCAGTTGGTGGAGTCTTTCCGCGGCGGGATTCACCCTGATATCATCGGGGGTGAGGGTAAAGCGAGGCAGTTTGCCCACTTCGTTGTAGGGAAAATCTCTCAGAATTTGCTGGCGGGGTCGAAAGCCGCTGGCGGCTGTCCGGGACGGCGGGTGGGATTTTACAGGTGACGGGTGGGGTTTTACAGGTGACGGGTGGAGTTTTACAGGCGGCTGGTGGCCTCTAATCTTTTGGGCGACCTGTTCCGCTAGCTGCTGAAGTTTTTGTCGGCCCCGGTTCCAGACGCGTTGCCCAAACGCCATTTGTGGGGACGTGGGTTTCAAGCCCTTACTGTGGGTTTGCTCACCGGGGAATTCAGGCCAAAGCTCCTGCGGCCAATTCAGTGGAACAGCAGCCTGCCCCAGTCCGGGAATACTGCCGACTGTGTTGACTCTAGAGGCCGCTTGTTGCCAAGCCCACTGACCAGCCTGATGCAGCGGTTCCAGCATGCCCGTCTAATACTCTCAATCCAACAAACTCGGTCTTATTTTAACCCATCGCTCTCAATTTCGACAGTGCCTGGCGAGGTGATCCAAATTAGGCCTGATGGTGCGAGACGACGCGCGTTCAAAATCTGTTAACCGGGGCTAAAAACTGTTGGGATCAAAATAGTTGGGCCGACCGTGATTTTTGCTTTGTTGCAACTGGCTCGATTTTAAAATCTGGCTTTGCAGACCCTGAGCTTCCTGTGCCTGCCCGTTCTGGCTGATTTGCTCCGGGCTGATGGAGAATTTTGGCAAGGTCCGCTGTTGGGCTTGTTGTGTCGAAGGCTGAGCCAAGCCGGGCATAGCGCCCCCCGCCGCCGGATTCCCCGCAAGCAGGGGCCTACCGGGAGCCATTGGCGTGCCAGGCATGGCGCCGGACATTAAATTAGCGGCCATCAGGGCTTGCGGTCCCTGCGGCATGGTGTTTCTGGCGGAAGGCCCCTCAATGCTTTCCTTGCTGGGTTTACCAAAAATGACATGGGCCACTTTTTCTCCCACCCATTGCATGCCGGAACCAAAAACAAACATGGCCGTCAGTTCCGTGGCCAGTCCGCCCAGGGTCAGGCGAGAGAAAAATCCGCCCAGTCCTTTGCCAAATACAGTGCCCAGACCTTGGGCCGCCATAGTTTGACCGCCGCATGCTTTTTGTACCCACTTGCCACAGTTTTCCCCGAAGAAGGGTATCCAACGTCCCATGCTCGTGGCGTCAAAGGGGCGTTTGGTGGCAAAGCGTCCCAGTACCTTGTGGAACAGACCGGTACTGTTCAGCCATTTTTTACCCAGTTCCCAGCCAATAAAGTTGGCCACGCCGGAACCAAAAAAGTCATGGAAAAAGGTTTTGGTTTTTTCGCCCTCTTTGGCGTGGTTGGCTTTTTTGAAAGCCATCCCGAAGATCATGGCCCCGGCGGCCACCGGACCGAGCAAGCTCCAGTTCATGAAGCCCTTCTTGGCACCCATGCTCAGGGTTTCCCCGTTGAAAATCCGTTGTAAATACTGCCCCCCCAGGGCAATGGTGCGACCGATGGGCCCGACGCCGTCCCGGGCCAAATTGGCGGCCAGCTTGGCCTGCGCCTCGTAAGAAGGCTTGTAGAGGTTATTGAGTCCGCTGATACGTTCTTTCAGGCCCCGTAAACTCTGGAAAAGCTGTTTTTGTTCTTTGGTGGCCTTGCCGCCCAGTTCTTCCAAGACCTCCAGCTTGGCCTGGGTGGCGTTCATGACGTTCTGAAAGCGCCCCTGTTGCGTATGGGCGGCCAACCAGTCCGCTTGCTTGCTGGTAAAAGCGGGGGTTTTATCCGCCCACTTCAAGGCGGCCACCCGTTCCGTGTTGAGCTTGGCTTTGTAGGTTTTGAGTGCGTCTCCGCTGAACTCCGATTCCAGTTTTTGCAGTTGCTCTTTAAAGTATTCTTCGGTGAGGGTGGCGTACTTGGCCCCGATGGCAGTCTGGTGTTTGCTCAATAAGGCTTCGTAGGCTTTTTGTTGTGGTTCGCTCAAACGGTTGGGAAACTTCTCCAGCACCTTGCCAATGTGCTTTTCTTCCATTCGGGCAACCGCATGCGCATAGTCATGCACGGGTTTACCCTGTTCATCCAGACACAAGGTATTGCTTAAAAAGCCTTCGCTTAAAAAGGGAAATCGTTGGGTCAGGCTGTTCTGATGACGCTCCAGCCATTGGCTGACCTGTCGAACGCCAGCCAATTCATCAATCCACTTGGCGGCCTCTGGAAGGGGGCCATTCAGCTTCTCCCCGATGAGGGCCGACAAGCCCAATGCCGTGGCCACGCCCGCAGCGGCGCCCAGGGCTGCTTCCTTGGGACCGGGCAGGATACTCCCTAAAATGTCTCCTCCGTTGGGGTCGGCCATTTGCTGTTGAGCCATGGCCAGCATGCGCGGATCGATACCCTGCATGGCCTGAGCCATGGCCGCGGCCTGTGCTGGATTCAGGTGGTTTGCCTGAGGGAGGCCCTGCAAAAATTGTCCGTTTGGAAGCTGGGGAAACGGTTGGCCCATGACTGATGATCCCTTATGTGTCGCCTGTGCCCAAAACAAGGAGTCAACCCGTGCGTTATTGGCATGAAAACAGGCCAGGTTTTTTTGATGCCAGTCTTCGCGTAGGTAAAATGTCTCAATATGGACAGGTCTAAAGAAGTATAGATCAAGCAGGCAACCCGGTTGATGAAAAGTGACCGATCCACTATTCAGGGGAGCAGGGGCCCCAAATTTACGGCATTTGAATGTATGCGAAAGTCCTGAACCTGCGTAAAATCAAACCCATACTCGTAACTTGCGGGTGGTTCAAGAACATAAACTGGTCAATTCGTGTGGATTTCTGACATATTTGAAACGGGCGTTGCTTAAATAAGAGGCAAGCGCCCGTTTTTTTGTGGAAAACAGGCGCTTTTTTCTAAGGAGTGACTTTATAAAACCCTTAACCGACCAGGAACTCTTCGTCCCCGAACAGGGCCAGCATTTCGTTGGCCTGTCCCCGAGCGTCTCCTTTGCAGCTGATAAAGCGCCGCACCTGAAAGGAAATGATCTTGGCCGACTCGTAAGCGGTTTGGGTAAAGGTGGTGTCGTGATTGGAAATAACCACGTGAACCCCTTTTTTGGAGAGGTTCTTGGCCACTTCGGCCAGGGTTTCCTGTTCTTTCAGGCCAAAACCACCGCTGCTGTATCCGGTAAAATTGGCCGTTTCCGTCAGGGGTACATAGGGCGGATCGCAGTAAATCACGTCGCCGGGGCGGGCCATTTCCATGATCTCCACAAAATTTCGGTTGGTCAGGGTGGCGTTCTGAATTTTCTGGTGGAACTGGGTCATTTCCACGGCGGGGAAATAAGGCTTGCTGTAGCGGCCAAAGGGGACGTTGAATTCGCCCTTGTTATTGTAGCGGCACAGCCCATTGTAGCCGTGGCGGTTTAAATACAAAAACAGAGCGGCTCGCAGGCGCTCATCCCCGGTCTGGTTGAAAATTTTACGAAACTGATAGTAAGTGTCCGCGTCATTCATTTCTTTCACAAAAAAAGTCTGGCAATAGCCAATAAAGCGTTGACCATCTTGTTGCAGGTAGCGGTATAAGGTCATCAAGTCCGCGTTAATGTCGTTCAGGATGGTGTTTTCAAAGTCGGTGTTCAGGAAAACGGCGGCGGAACCGGCAAAAGGCTCGATCAACCGGTTGCCACTGGGCAGCACAGCCTTAATACGGTCGATGATGGCATACTTGTTGCCTGCCCACTTCAAAAACGGCTTCATAATTTCTCCAAGGACTTTACGTTTCTTTACTCATCATAATATTCTTTTACAATTTCGGGAAGCCCCTTGGACAAAGTTTTTTCAAGATCCACTACCTGAAGGTGCCTGTGCTGAAAGGCTGGACTCTAATCGACTTCTGGATCCGCAATCCCTGAAAACGCTTGCAGGTACCTGCTTGAGATCGAGTTTCTTGCTCAAACGGGGATGCGGGGGTGGGGTTCCTCACTCTTGGGCAGGTAAGGTCTGGTGCGCGGTATTTAATCGGAAAGGTGGCTCCTGCCTGGGGATGCTAAATTGGGAAGGGGCGGGAACCGCTGGGCAGTGCCCGCCGTCACCCTGCATCCGGCCAGCGATTGGATGCCCTTCCACAAGCGGAACAGTTTTTTTTACAAAAGGGCTTTACATTCCGCTCTTAGCGAGGAAAATATTTATACTTTCAAGTATCAACAAGTCGGGTTTATTAGAAGTAAGTGGTTAGATTCAAACCAGTCAGATTGCTGGCAGGTTTGCAGTCCGTTTATTGATTGATAATTCGGTGCTTGTTGGCAACATATCAACAAGTGGCCTTGAAGGGGTATACGTTTACAAGATTCAGGCAGTTCGCATTTAATGCCTGCTATTTCGGGCATCCATTTTTAAATTTCCAATCAACAAACTACAAAAAAGGTGATGAACATAGGTTTCCGCAAGGAAACCTTTTTTTTAAGCCTTTAGCTCCGAAAGGAAACCTTTTTTTTAAGTCGTTGGGTAACCTTTTTAGGCGCTGACTTCGCCCAGCGGCCGCTAATCAAAGCCAAGCGCTCTCTAATCAAAGCGGTCTTTAATTTTGCTTTGCGGCGGATAGGGCCAGTAAGGCCGAACGGCTCCGGCAGGGTGGGCTACAGTTTTTGGCTGGGCCGGTTTTGCCAAAAGGGCCACCAGCGCTGAGGGTTCCACCACAAGTCGGGGTGCCGGGCGGCCAACGCCAATACGGTTTGCGACCGTTGCCCCGAAGGCTGATCTGGCTGGTTGAAGTGCCACAGGGGTTTTCGGGTAAAGGGAAACTTGAAAAGCCAGTTCTCGCTGATAATTTTTCGCTGACTGAGATCCGTTAAACTGGCCGCCCCGTGACTAAAGCCGGAGCCACTGCGTTTCCATCCGCCCCAGGGGGCGCAGGCCAGGGCAAAATTGGTGGGGCCCACCTCGTTAATCACCACGGTGCCGCAGTGTAAGCGTCGGGCAACCTCGTGCGCTTCAGGGGTAGGGCCAAACACGCTGGCCGTCAGTCCAAAGGGGGTGTCATTGGCCAAGGCAATAGCCTGCTCAATGGTTTCATAGGGGATAACGGGCAAGACCGGCCCAAAGGTTTCCTCGGTTAACACACGGGCCTGCGGCGGAACTTTGCTGAGCAAGGTCGGCTCATAGAAAAAACCCGGCCTGTCCACAGCCTGCCCACCGATGATCAATTCCGCTCCCTGTTGCAGGGCGTCTTGCACCTGCTCGGCAATCAGTCGCCGTTGGGCGTCGCTGATCAAGGGCCCCAGATGGCAGTCTTTTTCTTCCGGGGAGCCTATTTTCAGTTGCCGGATTTTTGCTTTGAGCAAGTCCAGCAAGGCGGCCTCTTGTTGAGCTGGAACGAAGAGTCGTTTGACGGCGGCGCAGGTTTGCCCGGCGTTGATAAATCGGCCCCAAAGGGCGTAGCTGGCCACCTGCTCCAGGTCGCAGCCGTCCAGAACAATCATGGGGTCGCTGCCGCCCAGTTCCAGACTAAGCCATAAGCGCTGTCGGGCGGCGGTTTCCGCGATACGTTGACCGGTGCGATCACTGCCGGTGAAGATGACCCCGTCAATGGGCTGCGCCAGCAGAGAGGCTCCGGTGGCCCCGTCCCCCACCAGCACCTGGACAGTCTGGGGGGAGGCTCCGGCTGCGGTCAGGCCCGCCTGCACTAACTCGATGAGGTGCTGCCCACAGGCGGGGGTCAGTTCACTGGGTTTTAAAACAACACTGTTACCGGCCATAAGGGCTGCCGCCATGCCGCTACAGGCAATGGCCACCGGAAAATTCCAGGGCGAAATAATGGCGATGACCCCGCGCGGGGACCAGGTTTCCCGGTGCAACCGTCCGGTCACCAGAGACATCCAATCGGGCTGGATGAGCCGTTGCTTCAGCCCATGCGGGCCGATTTCGGCATAGTAGCTCAGCACGTTTAAGGCGGTGGCGATATCCGCCTCCAGGGCGTCCGCTATGGGTTTACCGGTTTCCTGGCTGATGGTTTGGGCCAGATGCCGGGCCTGCTGATAAATTATTCCCCGAATGGCTTTCAGCACCGCGGCCCGTTGCTTCAGGGACGTCTCTCCCCAGCCCGCTTGCGATTCTCTGGCCTGAAGGACGGTGCGGGCAATGACCGCCTCGGAGGGGCAAGTATACGTCTGAAGCGGTTCCCCCGTGGCGGGGTTCAGTTTGACAAACGGGTGCGGAGCATCGACGGTCATGGGCGATTTCTCATGCTGAAGCAAACCCCTCCATTATAGCCAGTTTGAGAGGGGATGAACGAAGCGACCCCGCCGCAGGTTGAATCCGGGGAAAAATGGCTTACACTACTCAAAAACAGGTAGCTCGTGAAAGTGGCGCGTGAAAATGAAAAGTAAAAGAGACAGTAAAAGCAGATAACAAAACTGGATTGAAGTTTTTGCTCTTTGGGTCGAATAGCCTGTTAGTGAGGCCATGGGTCGCTTTATGACACTGGAGGGTTCCCGATGAATTTTGGTACGGCTTTCAAGGTTTTTCAATTGCAGTTGCTCAAGCAGTCCGGCATGGCGGTCACGCCTCAGCAGCTGGGGTTGAAGTCGGACCCGGTGGCGGACTTGCAAGCCAGGAACGCCACGGGTAGTTTTGGCAACGTGCTGGGCGGACTCAACCTGCCCGTGCTGCCCACCCCCCCGACGGATATGACGGATACTGCGGCCCAGACCAAATATCAGGCGGATTTGCTGAAGTACAACAACAGTTTTCAGGCTTATAACCAGCGGCTGATGATGATGCTGTTGAATCAGATGCAGGCCATGCAGCAAACCATGGCCTCCATTCAGAAAAATAGCAAAAGCACCGGCTCAGGTGCCGACAGTGGCATTTCGGATACGGTCTCCTCGGTGGGCGGTATTTTGGGCTAGCCGGGCTGTAGTATCCGGCTCTTGCAAACGGCTCATGCAAAAAACTGACTGTCCTCCATTGCGGTGTTTAGCCAGCCATGGCAGCGGGGTATAAATCCCCAGACCGATCGGTTCAGGGGGGGGCTGAAGTCCCCCCACCTTAAAAGGACAAGGCTTTTCGTTTCAACTCCCCGTTCACGTCATTAAAACTGTACAAAATCTGTGAGGACGATTGCTGTGAAAACAAACGCATTGGGCGTCATTGGTGCTTCCAAAGGGCTGATTGTGCTGGGGGCCATGCTGTTATCGGTAACCTCGCCCCTGTCCGGCTGGGCCAAGCCACAGGCCTCCCCGCAACCTGAGACACAACCCAGGACACAACTGAGCAATCCGCAAAGGCCCCAAACCTTCTGGCCGCAACTGGGAGGGGTGCAGTCTCTGGATGTGCTGGGCTGGGAGACTGCGGGCTTCTCCGCCCGCCGGGAAAGCGTCCCACCCGAAATTGCGGAGTACGCCAGAGCGGCTTTACAAGAGCAATCCAATCTCCCATACCAGTCCCCTGCCGATGCCATTTTGAAATTTGAATGTGCCGATTCGGGCTGTTACCGGGTTCGGGCACAGGTCTCCCAGGGTACCGACGGCCCTGTGCTGTGGGAGCATTCCGAGGTGTATCGGCGCTGCCCCCTGATGCGCTTTACCTTTCAGCCAGACGGCAAAAAATTTGCCCGCCGCATGGTGAATCGCCTGACCCTGGACTATCAGAACGCCCTCAAGCCCAATATGGCCAAAATCGAGATAGAAAACCCCTAGCAGAGGAGGGGTCCTGTCGCCCCTGGGCAGGCGTGGAACCCAGACATTCCTTTTTCCGCTCCTTCCGCTCCTTGTGCTGGGCCTTGTCCACAGTGTCCAAAAACCGTGTCGGCAGGGACAGGTCGGCTGTTTATACCGGAATCTCCGGTATAATGGTTTTACAGTTTGTTACAGAATTGCCGACCTGCCCTAAAGATCCACGCTTTTGGGCCGACAAGTTTCATGCACCACCAGTTCAAGTTTTCACGTGTTGAGTGAATGAGGATCAAACCGATTGATATGAAGGCCCGACTGTTCCGGTATCAAAAAAATGCTGGCTTTAGCCTGATTGAAGTGGCCGTTGTGATTGCCCTGATTGCCATTTTAGCCGCCATGGGCATGACGGCTTTTCAGGGGATGGATGAACACCGGGATGCTGAAATGGTCATGAGTGTTCAGGCCACCCTGCAGTCCATTGTGACCCAGGGGGCTACCCGCATGGATATTCGGCCCAGCGATTTTAATGATCAGGATTACAGGGCTGTGCTGATAGCGACTCAGCACGCCCTGGGGAATATAGGAACCGGGACGAACGGGTCTGCGGTCCGGTTGTCCGGCAGCGGACGAAGTTTCAGCCTGACCATACCCTCCTCCCGACGAGGGGCTGTGTTTACGGTCAATAACAATGGCGTGGTGGAACTGGAGACGGCCAACAACTTTACCAGTTATCAAAAAGACTCCCAATCCAAATCCCTGGTTAAAAAGTGACCTTGTAACCGAGGCGGAATCTGTATGATTGAGGTAACCCGAAGGTTTCGACAAGCGGCGTTCCATGGCCCCCCCCCCGGTGGCCTCCATGGCGTTACGCATGGGGTTACATACGGGGTTACTATGGTTGAACTGGCCATGTCCATGATGATCATCGCCGTTCTATCCGTGGGGGTGGCCAGCTTGATGCGCGTGGGCATTGAGGCCCAGCTGGCTGAGCGGGTGAATCAGAAAATGCAGATCATCTCCATGTCCATTGTGGACGACTTGCGCCGGGACTTGCAAACGGCCAAGAAAGTAACGTTAACAAACGGTAGCACTTTGGATCTTGAAGTTCCACGCCCCACCAATCCTGCTTTACCAGACAATGTCACTTACCAGTGGGCCAATGGCCGTTTCAGTCGCGAAGTGGGCGGAACTGTCAAAATCTATAACGACATCGCCGCCGATCGTTCCCTGAGGGTCAATTGTGTGAACGCGAGTAACGTCTCGGTCAACTGCTTTCGCTGGGTCAATGCAGGACGGACCATGTTGGGAGTGTCCGGCCTGCGGATAGAACATACCGGGTTTGGAAACACGGTGTTTGATCAACAGTTTGGAGCGCCCAACTATACGGTTCGGGACCTGACGTTTGACGTTTCCATCAATCGAACCTTTCAATAAACCTGAAAAGGCGGCCTGCGGTCTCAAAGGGCAACGTCCGAACCGTTGGATAGATTCGTGTCGCGGCGCTGGTTGCTCGAAATATGGTATAGAATAGAATGACGGCATCCAATTGAGCAATCGGTAGAGATAGAAGAGACAGGTGTTGATGAAAACACGGGTTTTAATCGTGGAAGATCACCCCATGACGCTGGTGGGGCTTAAAATGCTATTGACCAAAAACGAGGGAATCACGGTGGTGGGCGAAGCGTCCAATGGACTGGAAGCCGTTCATCAGGCCGAGCAGACCCAGCCGGAAGTGATTCTGATGGACATCGGCCTTCCGGAAATGGATGGCGTGGAAGCCACTCAGAAAATCAAGGCGGCTCATCCCGGTGTGCGCATCATTATGCTGACCTCCAAGGACAACGAGCGGGACGTTTTCGCCGCCCTCTCCGCGGGAGCGGATGCCTATTGCATGAAGGGAATTTCTGTTGAGGCCCTGACCTCGGCCATTGAAGCCGTCAAGGAAGGAACCGCCTGGCTGGATCCGGCGGTGGCCCGCATGGTATTGGGTCGATTTCAGGGGGCCACACCGCTTCAGGAGGCTTTGCCCAGTGGGAAGGCACCCGATGATCTGGCCTTGCAGGATTGCCCGTTGACCGCTCGGGAGATGGAAGTGCTTCGGCTGATTGTGGACGGCCTGTCGAACCCGGAAATCGCGGAAAGGCTGACCATCACCAAGGCCACAGCCAAGGCCCATGTCCACAGTATTCTGCAAAAACTATGTGTGGATGATCGCACCCAGGCCGCAGTTCTGGCCATGCGTCAGGGCTACGTCTAGCTCCTGCCAAGCAGGTATCTGCTTATGGGGCGGACTTTAGCCAAGCTGCCGCATCCAGGGCGTGATAAGAAATGATCAAATCGGCTCCGGCTCGCTTGATGCCCGTTAACAGCTCCAGTACGGTGGCTTTTTCATCCAGCCAGCCATTGGCGGCAGCCGCCTTCACCATGCTGTACTCCCCGGAGACGTTGTAAGCGGCCACCGGCAGATTGGTCATTTTGCGCACCTGGCTAATGATATCCAGATAGGGCAAGGCGGGCTTGACCATAACAATGTCGGCGCCTTCCTGAATGTCCAGAGAAACCTCTTCCAGCGCCTCCCGGGCGTTCCGGGGGTCCATTTGATAGCCTTTACGGTCGCCCGAGGCGGGTGTGGATTCCGCGGCGTCCCGGAACGGGCCGTACAGGGCGCTGGCGTACTTGGCGGAATAGGCCATAATGGGCGTATCATCGTAGCCTGCATCATCCAGAGCGTCCCGGATGTAAGCCACCCGGCCATCCATCATATCGGAGGGGGCAATCATGTCCGCCCCGGCTTCCGCCTGAGAAACGGCGGTGCGGGCCAGCAGCTCCAGGCTGGGATCGTTTAAAACCCGGCCTTCCAGCAACACGCCGCAGTGGCCGTGGCTGGTGTATTCGCACAGGCAGGTGTCCGCAATGACCATCAGGTCTTTGCCGAATTGGCGTTTCAGCTCCCGGATAGCCCGCTGAACCACGCCTTGCTCAAACCAGGCACTGGAGCCCTCCTGATCTTTTTCAGAAGGGATTCCGAATACCAGAACAGCGCGAATGCCCGCTTCCAGCGCTTTTCCCGCTTCGATGACCGCGTTGTTCACAGAATTCTGGTAAATGCCCGGCATGGAAAGCACCGCAACACGACTGTGCTGCTCATCATTAATAAACAGTGGGTAAATCAAATCCGCGGGCCGCAAGTGGGTTTCGGCCATGGCTTCCCGCAAACGCTCAGTTTTGCGCAGCCTTCTCTTTCGGGTTATCGGAAAATTCATTCGGGTGGGGGGTTCCATAGTTAAACGGGAAGGACTAAATTGAAAAGTAAAGCATTGACTCCAAAATCTTAACAGAAGATTTTTCCAATGCCACTATCACTCTGTTCAAACACGCTCTATAATGAAAATGGAAGACTTCACAAACTGATCCGATTTTCAAGTTCCATTCCAAATTTTAGTTGCCCTTTTGGGCATCTCGTGAGTGTTTAATCATTTTTTATCATCATTGCTTCTAATCAAGGTTTCTAAAAATATCTGAATTCTTTCTGATTTTCTAAAGGTGTACTATTCGTTGCTCAAACTGCGATTTTCCGCACAGGTTATGTCTCCCGCAAGCACTAAACTCCAGACAAAAAGAAAGGCTTGGCACATCACATGAAGTCTTTGAGAGCCCACGGAACGAATTATTTGGCTGAATTACTAGGGCTTCGAATTCCGTTTATGGAAGCGGCCATTCTGGTTGCTTTTATGCTCATGTGTCTGGTCACTATTGTGGAAAGCAACGTCGGGGTGGAGCTACAGGGGCAGCAGGCGCTGGATGTCGCCAGGCAGAAGGCCCATCAGGAGCTGATGGCCTTCAGAACGACCGTGGCGCCCAACTAGGGACTCCGGCTCATTTTCGCCCAATCAGTGCCTTACATGGGCGAGCAGTGGCGTGTCGCGCTATAATGGGGATGTTAGGATGGCGCCTGTGTGCGTTGCGATAGAGTCTCCATGAGCATTCAAGACAATCAGGATAGTAGCGGCTACCGGCGAGCCCTGCGCTCAAAGCTAAATGGCCTGGCCTTCGCCTTGCGAAATTTCTGGCGCTGGCAGCCCCCCGTGTTTCAGGAGGCCCTTATCGCCGAACAACCGCAGATTCTGCAAAGCGACCCTGCTGTGGCCCTGAAGGCCCATCAGTTGCTCCAGCACTACGATTTAACCCGCCTGCCAGCCAAAAGCAGTGAATCCCGGCAACTGGAAAATCTGACTTATCTAGAGTGGCTGGATGCCTTTCTGCAAAGTCGTCCACAGGCTTTTGAGCAGCTGAGTGCCTTTTCCTGCCTGAACTGGCTGGATGTGGGCGCCAAAAACTGGGCTTACGTGGATGCCCTGGATGCTTTTATTCGAACGCATTTCGACACGGCCTACCGTCTGGACGGTCTGGAGCTGGACCCGCACCGTCGTTACGCCAACCTGACCACACGAGCGCAGGCGGCGGAAAACTATACCCGGGGGCTGGCCAATGCCCAGTATCATGAGGTAAACGCCATGGACTGGCGTCGAAAGGCCCATATCATCAGTCAGTTTATGCCCTTTGTTTCCCCGGATCCCCATTTGGCCTGGGGCTTGCCTCTGGAGTACTTTCAACCCTTGGAACTGTTGAATCACTTACTGGGGCTCCTGCAGCCCGGCGGCCTGCTGTTGGTGGTCAATCAGGGGACGTGGGAGGCGGAGGCTCAGGAGCGACTGTGGCAGCAAGTGCGTGGGGAGTGGCCCATCACCGTTGTCCCGCTAGGTGTTTTGCCTGCCTCTTTTATGGCGTATCGTTACCCCCGGTATGGTTGGCTGTGCCAAAAGGCGGAGGGTCCAGAGCAATGAGAGAGGCTAACGACCTGATTATTACCCTGGCCACCCGAAACGAGGGCAAGCGTCTGGAGCTGGAGCGCTGGCTTCAGCAGCGGCAAAGCCCCATTCAACTGGTATTAAACGAATCCGTGGGGGACATTGAGGAAACGGGCGGCACATTCTTGGAAAATGCCCTGATTAAAGCGCAGGCCACCCCGCCGGTAGTGCCCGGTGGTTGGGTTTTGGCCGAGGACTCGGGTCTGGTGGTGGATGCCCTGGACGGGCTGTATGGCCTGAGCCCGTTCCCGGGTTTGAAATCCAATCGCTGGCTGACCCCTGCACTCCGAGACACCTTGCTGGCGCAGGCTTACCCCAACAGGATGCCGCTGGATCGGATGACGGACAGCGGGGTCTCCAACACCGACCTGTGCTACGGGATTCTGGCGCTTCTGGGACAGAATCCCAATCGTTCTGCCCGGTATTGCTGCGGAATGGTTTTATGGAATCCCGCCAGACAGTTGACTATAGAGGCCCTGGAAAGTATTGAGCTGGGCGTAATCGATGGGGAACCGCGCGGGATTAATGGGTTTGGCTACGATCCTGTTATGCTGTTGCGCAACGAAGCGGGTGAACTCAGCGCCAACACAGTGGCCGAGCTTTCTTCCGATGAAAAGAACCAAATCAGCCACCGGGGAAAGGCATTTCAGGCTATTTTATCCGCCTTGGCCCGTGAGACGGGTATCGGGTTACCCTGAAGGCAGTTTCGTCTTATTTTCAGGATGCTTCAAGTCTTTGTCGCCTGATTAGGCCGCTCCGGCTCGACGTCCCGGTTGCTCCAACCCTGCCCGGGAAAATATTCCCGCTGGGGCAGACACACGCTGGAAAGCGTATCAAGCTCGCCGCAGTGGGCGGTATGGCGCAGGACTTCACTTTCGTCCCGGATGGCACACTGACGCCCATAGGCCAGCGCTTCTTCCTCGGTTTTAAAATGCTGGGTGATGTTGCGATTGGCCTCACTGACCACGCACCATCCGGTGTCGTTGGGAAAAATATGCAGGTTTTTGCCTTTTACACGCACGGCTCAACTCCTGTGGTTACTGAAGGCCTGCTCACAGGATAGCCAGTGCGCAGGGCGTTTAAAATTGGTCACATTGCTATATTTTGGTCTGTTGTTGACGCTAATCAGAGGTGCAGCCGCCCTCAGGGCAAGCGCTTGAGCCTCCTCGCCGGAGTCTCGATTCGCTGCGAAAACTCCGCTGGCAGCACTTGCTAAAATCCGAAAAGGGTTGAACATTCCAAGGGTAGGGAGCATAATAAAAATGAGCTCAGGTTCGAAATAACGATTTAGGCTGTCTGTATTCGCCTTTATCCGAGGTCCGCCAAGGTTTTTTCAGAACCCGGATAATTCGAATTGTCAGCTCGCATTTTGTTATTTCCCTAACCTTGAAGAGGCATTTTCGTATGGATAAAGATATTTCTTGTAAAGCTTGTGGCACTTCCTTTGTATTTACTCAGGAAGAGCAAGAATTTTACCAGTCCAAGGGCTTTTCCGAGCCTGGCAAGTGCAAACCCTGCCGGGACGCAGCCAAGCAGGCCCGTGGCGGTGGTGGTAGCCGTGGTGGTTACGGCGGCGGCGGATACGGCGCCCCTCGTGAAATGTTTGACGCAGTGTGCGCCGGTTGCGGCGTGCAAACCCAGGTGCCTTTCCAGCCCAATGGCAGCAAGCCCGTTTATTGCCGGGACTGCTTCCAGGCCAGCCGCACCAACAACTACGCTTACTAATGCAAACCATAAGGTAATCCGCTAATGGCAAAAAATAATCAGAAAAAAGAAAAAGCGCTTCGCAATCTGGAAAATGCGCGTAAATACCGCAAAAAAAGCACTGACAAGCGCCGTCGCTTCGCTGGCCCTCGTCCTGCCGCTCCCGCTGCTGCCGCAGGTGTGGCGCCGCAGTCTTTTGCGCAGCCCGCTTCCCAGCCGCAAGCCATTGCCAGACCTGCTGCTCCTGAAGCTTAATTCGTCGGGACAAGTTCAAACAAATTGCATAACAACAAGCTTAAGGATTTTTTTGAATGACCTTGTTACCCAAGCGTGTTGAAAATCAGCCGATTCGCATGCCCATGCTGATTGCGCTGGTTTTGGTTCACACATTGGCTTTGGCTGCTCCTTTTACGTTTACCTGGCAAGGCTTTGGCGTTTTTGTGGTGATGATGTTCGCGACGGGCTGCCTGGGGATTACCCTGTGCTACCATCGCTTGCTGAGTCACCGCAGTTTTAAGACCCACAAGCTGGTGAAGTATTTTTTAATGCTCTGTGGAACGCTCTCTCTGGAGGGTGATCCCTCCTGGTGGGTGGCCACACACCGCTTGCACCACATGGAATCGGATCAGGAGATGGACCCGCACAGCCCGCGCGTCAGTTTTGCCTGGGCCCATGTGCTTTGGCTGCTTTACGACGATGAGCGCTCTCAGGATCCTGCCGTTCAGGCCCGGTTTATCCCGGATCTCGTCAATGATCCCTGGGCTCAATTCCTGGCCCGGTTCTTCCTGCCTATCAACCTGGGATTCCTGGCCCTTTTGTACGGGGTGGGTTTCTGGATGGGCGGCTTCAAGATGGCCACTTCAATGATCATCTGGGGCGGTTTTTTCCGGATTGCCTGGGTCTGGCACATCACCTGGTTTGTTAATTCGGTGACCCATGTGATGGGGTACCGGAATTATGAAACACGGGATGACAGCCGAAACATCTGGTGGGTGGCCCTGCTTTCTTTCGGAGAAGGCTGGCACAACAATCACCACGCCAATCCCAGTGCGGCCAAAAGCGGACACCGCTGGTGGGAGTTCGACCTGACCTACGGCATCATCAAACTGATGCAAGTAACCGGTCTGGCCTGGAAAATCCATCCGGTGGTTTCCGGGCAAAGCCCCGCGGTGGTGAAGCCGTTACCGGGTCTGCAGGCCCAAGTGGTAGAGCGATAGGCTCAACCCGTTCTTACCATTTTCCAACCACCTTTTTACCAATGGTTCTTACCACTGAGCTTAAAACCCAAAAAGATTAAAAGAGGCAAGTGTTAAACTTGCCTCTTTTGTCAAATCTACTGAAAATTTAGTAGTAAGACCGACTGGCCTGGAAGCAGTCCCGGCAATAAACGGGCTTGCTGCCTTTGGGCTGGAAGGGCACCTGGGTTTGCACGCCGCAACCGGCACACACCGCGTCAAACATTTCACGAGGGGCACCATACCCACCGCCACGGTTTCCACCGCCACCAAATCCGCCACGAGCGCCACCGCCGCCGCCACGGGCTTGCTTGGCCGCATCCCGGCAGGGCTTGCACTTCTTGGGCTCCTGGAAGCCTTTGGTAAAGTAAAATTCTTGCTCTTCCCCCGTGAAGGTAAAGTCAGTACCGCAAGTCGTACAGACGATCTGTTTGTCTTCCATTTAACATGGCCTCATTCGATTTATGAGTTTAGTGTACCGGGAGTTTTCTTGAACGAGGCCTTGTCTTACGTGAGACTGAACAACCTATCCGCAGAAACTCTCAGATGTATTATGGAATCATTTGGAGTAAGTTTCAAGTCCTGTTTTTTATGGTCAACAAGGGTAAAATGATTGCCTGCAGACAGTTAGCATGAGTACTGCCCGGCAAACAATAGGTCTATTGTCTACTTTGATGACTAAAGACCGCTGGTTGACTATAGCCCAAGTGGATAGGACTGCAGAAACGGGATTTGACAAATCGGATTGCAGGAGTCATTTTTTGGCTCGTCTAGTCTAAGTGATAAGGGGGGTCAGACCAACGATTGTTGTTGCGAATCGCTCTTATTGAAGCGAGAGCTTGTATTTTTTGACCAGCGCTTCAATGCGGCTTCGGCTAATGGGGTGAGAGAGCAGGAAGCCCGGCGTGCCACCAGTCGGGTTATTGGCTTCCAGAATATCAAAGACCTGAATGGCTGCTTGTGGGTTATAGCCTGCTTTGCTCATGAGCTGGACCCCAAGGTCGTCCGCCTGATACTCATATCCGCGAGAGGATTTGAGATCAACCAGATTGATGCCGAGACGGCTGGCTGTGGCCAGCAAGCTGTTTGGTCCGGCCTTGCGCTCCAGGAAATAGTCCAGCAAGGACAGTCCAGTGCGTCGTAGCTGGGTTTTACTGATATGAGACAGCAGAATATGGGCCAGCTCGTGGGAGAGGACAAAGGCGCGCTCGTCATCGTTGCGCAGTTTGGCCAACAGGGTGTCGGTGATCATCAGGTTCTTGCCGTCGGTAGAGGCGTTGAGCGTATCAGAGCGCTCTATCTGGAGCGTGGGCCAGACTTCCGGGGGAATCTGATTGGCCGATTGCAGGCGTTTGAGAATGGTTTCAGGCGTGTTGACCGCGGGCGCGATTTTTATTTGTCCCTGCAGTTGGGCGATTTGTCTATCGGGGAGGTGTTGTTGATTCTGTAGTGTTCGCTGCGGGGCAAGAACGGGCCGTGGAGACGCACTGTCGTTAAGGGCCCACACCGGGTTGAAGAGAAGCATAAGCTGGCAAAGCGCGACTAAAAAGAAGAAAGGACGTTTCATGCCGAGGGGCTCCTGATGGCTCAATGTACATCAATATCCTGAAAAAGAGGGCGTTAATCAATGGCGCTCAAAGGGTGTTTGGGTTCCAGGCTAAGGGTGTTTTTGTTTTGTGTTGATTTTTTACACATTTGCGAATGGGGTCTTGTTAAGGGAATGCTCTTTACATATACTTACCACTATCCCCTTGTAAATCAAATCGGGCCGTAGCGCAGCTTGGTAGCGCACTTCCTTGGGGTGGAAGGGGTCGCAGGTTCAAATCCTGTCGGTCCGACCATTTATAAACCATCTAAACCCCAACAGTCTCCAGCGATTCCAGCTTTTTCAGCGAATCCGGGGACTGTTTTAGTTTCTGAGAATTCTCAACCGAAATCGGGTCAAAAACGACCCAAAAAGGGGCAAACTGACAAACAACTGACAAGTTCTTCCGGCCACTTTTTGAGTGTTGGTGATGTGGCTAAAATCCTTGGTGTATCTCGGCAGACTGTAAAGACTTGGTGTGAAACGGGCAAGTTATCAGCCATTCCAAAGCCCTATGGCGGCTCAATCACTTATCAAATCAGCCCCCTTGCGGTCGAGTTATTGCTTGCCCAGCAAGACCAACTGACAAGTTTCAAAAGCGCCTCAAAGACAAATAGGAAACCCCAAGTCTTAAAAAGTCACCCCGAGTTTGTTCCTGTCTGGATTAAAGCGATGCAGACAGGGGTTTTCAATGGAAAGGTGTTTAGTTCTCGGACTGTGGAAATCTATCAGCTTTATGTGGAGAAGTTTTTTGAGAGTTATTCAGCCTTATCGGCAGACAGTCTAAAGGAAAAGCTGGCCTCTATCCCTGCTGAGCATTTTGCCAAGCGGGAAAAGATATTCAAGGCATTGGTTTGCCTTGGTAAATACCTGATTCAGGAAAAAGCTTTGTCAGAATCTTTTCTAGAGGAAGTAAAACCATTAACCCCTAGGCGGCACCTTCCACCTAAAAAGGCGACAGTGGATACCGATAGCCTTACAAGCCTCTTAAAGGCATGCGAAAGTCCATTAGACACCTTGCTTGTTACTCTGTTGGCGCATACTGGTTTACGAGCCTCAGAGGCCTGCCAGCTTCGATTTTCTGATATAGACCTGAAAAAGGCCATCTTAACGGTTCAACGTGGCAAAGGAGGGAAAACTCGAAAGGTTGGGCTTCCTGTGGGCGTGATTGAAGCGATTCAGTCCTATCGAGAGACTCGCATTGATTGTGGACCAAGTGCGTATCTATTTCTGAATCGTGTTGGAAAGCCAATGGACCGCCACGGTATTCACCAACGCATCCAGCGTATTGCCCGAGATGCTGGGGTAACAGCTTATCCACATGCCCTGCGAAGAGCGTTTGTAACGCTAAATGCAAATAAGGGTAGATCTCTAGTCATGCTCCAGATTGCTTGTGGGCATTCAGATATTGCTACGACTCGTAGTTACTGCATGACTACTGAGCAGGAAGTTGTTGAGGCAATGAGAACTTGGGATGAAAAATAAAAAGTATTAGGGTTGAAACAGGCTGCAAGCCCCCAGAGAGTATTTCAATGGGGGCTTGACTCTTATTTTTCTGTTTTAAGCTGCTCCTTAATCTCAATCAGACGTGTCCTGTTGCCACATAGGAAACGGGGCGAAAAAAGGAGAAAGGATGTCTGCTATTTCACCTTCATCACACTGATTAGGGAAAGTGGGCTTACTGCCGTTTATAATTTCCAGATATTCTTCTTCACTGAAGAGTTCTGCAAACCTTCCAGAGTAACCTTCACGCTCTCTTTCAGAAGAGACTTGGATCTTTTTTGTTTTTTTCAACATTTTTAAAGTCCTTAATTATTGTAATTTACTATCGGGGCTTAACCCCAGGTCTTCATTGCATTGATCACCTCCTCTTCTGTGGTCATACAGTAACTGCGGGTTGTTTCAATATCACTATGGCCGCAAGCCATCTGAAGCATATGCAGAGGCTTCCCGTTGTTAGCGTTAATCGTCACAAAAGCACGTCGCAAGGCATGAGGAGAAACAGGAATACCAGCTAGTTTGCCAATACGCTGAAGCCTTTGATTTAGCCCATGGCGATCCATTTTCTGGTTCTTTCTGTTTAGAAAAAGGTATTCGTTACTTTGGTAGGCTCTGCCTTCTAAATATAGTTGGATGGCTTGAACTGCGTTGAGGGAGAGACCAACACGGCGGCTCTTACCCCATTTGCCAACTCGGATTGTTAAACTTTGTTTAGCAAAATTGATGTCGTTAATTTTAATATTGCAGGCTTCTGTTGCTCTGATGCCTGTAGAGGAAAGCAGGGTTACAATCAACTGATCTAATTTGGATACACAGGCTTCCAGGAGTATGGCTAGGTTCTCAGCATCTACAACAGTCTTCTTGGGTGGCAGGTGGCGTTTGGGTCTGAGTTTCTGCATTTTGACTAGCTGAGGCTCAGCTAGAATCCCTTCGGCAACCAAATATTTTGCAAGCGAAATCAAAGTACGATGATATTTTTCTCGTTTGGCAAAATTTTCTGCAGGGATGGAAGCTAGAGCGCTTTTCAGGGTGGATTCTGACAAAACATCGTAGGTAGTAAAAAAATCAACGGCATAATAGCAGTAGATTTGGCTCGTGCTGCTGCTGAAAACTCTACCTGTTAAAGTTCCGTTTTCCATGCCTTCTGCCCAAGCGTGAGCAGCTTCAAAATGGGTTAAAGTTTGAGAAGTCATTAATTAGGGTCTCCTTTTATTGAATAAAAATTCGTTTCACTTTGTCCCTATCTTGCTAAGAGACAGGGATGGCGTTGCTTTGGCTGGTGACAACTACTTGGCCTACACTGTCACCGTTGTCACTTCCGGAAGGAGGATTGATATTGTCTTCTTCTGAAGTGACATTTGGTGACAACCCTTCTGTCTCCGTGGAAGTCGTTTCTGGATGAGCTTTTTGGGTTGGAAGTGACACGGTGAATGGTTTTTGATATTTGCCCCGATTTTCTTTTAGCAGAAATCCCTTTTCTACCATTCTGCCTAGGGCTTTCTTAACTCTGTCTTCAGACATCTCTGTTTTTTCAGCCGCCTCTTTAGGACCAAAGATTTCCTCCTCTTCAAAAGCGGCTAAAATTTTAGATTCTGTCTCACCGGGCTGAACCTGCGGTTTCTCAACTATCTTCCACCTTACGGTTTCAGCATCAAATTGGAGGTAGAGCTCATTGTCTTGAATGTCCCTGCCTGTCATTCTCAAAGTGGCCGTTCCTGTCATACGGTCTTTGATCAGGATGAGGTTTGTATCAGCGACACCGGTAATAGCCGTGCTACCGAGAACATCATCAAAAGCGTCTTCAGAGTTCCCGGTGCCTTTTCGGGTATGGTGAAAGACTAAAATGCTAATGCCTTTATCGACGGCAAGACGTTGAAGAGCTCCTAGATATAGCGTTTCTGTTTCGTAGTTTGCTGCTTTACCATTGGTTGAGGGCTTGGCTCTACCCCAAGTGTCAATGATAACGAGGTGAATGCTTGGATTTTTTTCCAGCAGTTCTTGCAAGTCCTGAATACCCTGTGCATCCATTTTTTTGAACGTATCACGGAAAATAAGTTTGTCGTTGGGTATTTGCTCCTGGCTGAGTAATTTCTTACATCGCACTTGCAGCCTTCGGAAGTTATCCTCAAGCGCCAAATACAGGACCGAGCCGGTTTGGGTGCTCAATTTATCAAACACCTTTGTGTCTAATGCGATTGCAATTCCAATAGTCAAGGCCATCCAGGACTTTCCCATCTTGGGACCACCCGAAAGGATGGTGAGCCCTTCCGTTAAGAGGGTATCAACAACCCAACGGGGCTCTGGAAATTCTTTGGCTAGCAATTGTTCCAGGGTGAAGGATTCTTGTATTGTGGGGTTTTCGGTCGACATAAAATTTGCTCCTTTCTGAGCAGGTTAAATAAATCCCTAAGGGGATGTTTTCTGAAATAATTTTGGGGTTCGGATTAGTGAGGGATTCCGTTTTTCTTGATGCTTTCCAGTTGAGAAAGAGGGACGACCCACTTTTTTCTGAGTTTGATAGCTTGGACCAAACCCAGTTTGATCCATTGCCGAATGGTTTGTTCTGAGACGGTCAATTCGCTTGCTAACTGCTTGATGCTTAATAAGTTGGGGGTATTCATTTCATTTGCCTTTTTTGAACAGTAATGAATTGCACATAAACAGTTATAAATGAAGTGTTTTAAGGGTATTCTAATTTGAGTAACTGATAAGTATTACTACCGTAATGAAAACTTATGATTTTTTAAACAGAGAATTACTGGATTTTGTTAAGGCTAAGCAATCCATCATCTTTTCTGAAACTTGCCTAGAGAGAGCCGAGCTTCAGAGAAGGTTTTGGGATGCTTTTAATTTGCAAGATCCAGAAGGCTTATGGAAAAACGCCATTGAACCCTTAGAGTGGATGGGAACCGCAAACATCAGGTGCTTGTTAGATTTTCAGACCCAGTACACAGCTCTTCTATTTCAGGAAAATCCAGAAGAAAATATTCCATTAATCTTTATTCTTGACGCTCAGGGGAACGTGATAAGGGGTATTCGTTGGGTGTTGATCCAAGCTTCCAACCTAGGAATTGATGATTTTGAGTTTCACTTACCAGCCCCATCCTCAGACAGGCTTTATGAGATTGAAACGCCGGTCACAAAAAAATTACGGGAATTATATAAGCCCCCATATGGCCAATGTTTATGGTGTAGCTTGCCTTTTTGCAATACTGAGAAGCTACCTGGTTTTGTGAATGGGTTGAGGATAAAAAATCCTGACAAGCGCTTTAAATACTGTCATGTCAATAACTGCAAGGCCCAAAAAAAGAAATTGTACAGCCCTTATCAGCACAAAAATTGCTGCTACGGAAAGGCAGGAATCGTGAAACACCGCTTCAGAGTGGCCTTAGAAGAGATTGAAAGGAGCAGAGTCTTTGATGAGACAGTGAAGAGAACTAAAATTATCAAGCTCTTTACGGATTTCCTGGAAGAGCGGTTTGTGACGATGTCCAAATATGGGCTGGATGTATTTGACCACTCTGAATATATGGAGTATGTGAACGCTCATTCTTTGGGTAATCCAGAGTAAGTGGCTTTGGAGCTTGCGGTTTTATACACACTGGGGTGTCTCCGGCACTCTCGCAAAGCTGCCGTAACTTCAGGAGGGTAAACGGCCCGAGGGCGCTTCTGGTGAATCCTGGCTGACGAGGGGGACAGCAAGCGAACCCACTTTAGAACAGTAGTCGGCGACAGATTAAGGCGTTTGGCAATTCGATTAGAACTCAGCCCCTGCTCGTATAAATCAGCGGCCTTGTAGAGGCACTCAGCGGGCTTATACCGAAGATGCGGAACAGTAAACGCATAAGCGCAGGCTCGGCACTTCCAGCGCTGGCGGCCCAGGGTGTGGCCATACTTATAGGGAGAGTGCTTTTTACAGCGGGGGCAATGAGGTCTCATGCCTTTATTCTAGGGCGAGATGCCCTGGAAGAAAAGCGGTTGGGGCACTATTTCCATTATTGCTGGAAAAAACAAATTATAAGTTTTTTTGGCAGGGAGGCAGGCCTGAAATCCTACCAAAAACAAGTCCAGGCGCCTGAATTGTCGCCATGGCCAATAGACTAAGTGGCTTCTTCATTGAGCATTGCCAGGAGGCGCTCTTGAACTTCTCCCTGTTTGGTAACAGGAATCCCTCTGAAAGCACTAATAATATTCATTTCCATTGAATTCAGGACTTGGGTCAGTGCCCATTTCAAAACAACGGGCCGATCAACATTTTCCTCTGAGAAATAATCTGAAAAGTATAGTACCCGAAGATCCTCATAAGGTACTTCGTAATAATCCGCCAATTTTTGAAGATTTTTTGGGGTTGGGAGGTGCTGGCCTCGTTCATACCGACTGATTTCGATGCGAGGTATACCAGTGTCTCCTCCCACTTCATAAAGAGAGAGGGAGCCACGCAACTCTTTCAGCTTATTTCCGAGGTATGTCACTTGACAGCCTATTTTATGGATGATAACTTTTGATTGCGTAACAAGTGGTTGTTACGCTTTTAATGAGCTTTCCACGTCTGAAATTACAGGCGGAGCAACCGCTTAGAATATCACGCCCAAAAGGGGTTGTCGTTGTGCTGTCCAAAATATTCAAGTATGGGTCTGCCGCTATCTCTGGTAGGTCAAAGTCTTTGCGTGTCCTCAAAGCGCTTCCAGTAATCAGTCTAAGCCTTGTCTTATCACTGCCTGCCATGGCCGAACGGTTTGTAAGTTGCCATGATGGGGATACTTGTAGGTTAGAAGACGGTTTACGGGTACGCTTTTCGGGCATCGACACCCCAGAGATAGGCCAGCCCTTTTCGGAATCCGCAAGGGATGCCATGATCCAGCTTGTCGTAGATCAGGAGTCAACCCTGGTCTGTGAGGGGTGGAGTTACAACCGGCGGGTTTGCTCTGTTTTCGTGAATGGTCAGGACGTTCAACGGCAACTGGTAGAACAAGGACTCGCATACGACTATACCCAATATTCTGGTGGTAAGTACCAGCAGGCCGAACAAGCCGCTAAACAGAATCAAGTGGGTGTCTGGGCACTTCCCGATGGTGGCGTTCGCCCGTGGGACTACCGGCATCAACAGCGGAAGCACCCAGTATATAGGAATGACCAAGGAGCCAATCAATGACTTTGAGAAAAGTAATGGCAGGGTTTACGGCTATAACAGTAGCCTTGGGTTTGCTATCTATCCCACCCGCCATGGCCCACAACCACGAGAAAGTCCCGACAAGCGCTGGGAAAGCCAATCAGGCGGAGGAAAGAGTATTTTTCAACACGCACTCGTTTAAGTACCATAAGCCCAATTGCGAATGGGCTCAACGGTGTACCCGCAATTGTGTGTCAATGCCAAAATCCCAGGCAATTCGCCAAGGCGGCATTCCTTGCCGGGTGTGTGGGGGATAGGTGATGGAGTCCGCCTTATTGGAAAAGCCTGAGTGGCATTACCTGGAATCGGGAAGACCCACTGGTCCCATTACTTTAGCCGCTCTTCAAGGGCGAGTGAAAACAAATCAGCTCAAACCCACTGATTGGGTTTGGAAAGAGGGGATGGGCGACTGGACGACGATTCAGAGTCTGGACTCTATATTTCCGACCACGGCCAGCCTGGGGGCCTATTCTGGCTCTCAATGGCACTACTCCATCAGCGGTAAAAAGTACGGGCCGATTGAGGGAGCGAAGTTAAAGGAGATGATTCTTCGGCGGGATTTATTACCGACGGATTTGGTTCAGGCAGACGGGGAGAAAGACTGGACGGCAGTGAGTGACTTACCAGAGGATGCTTTAAGAGAACCTCCTAACATCCCATTCCTGGCCAGAACATACTCTTACACTGGTTTTACAAAGCGAGCGTTGGCTTTTGGAATTGATGCGCTACTTCTATTGGTTGTTATTTTCATTAGCGCAATGGTATTTAATGGCTTTGTGCCTCCCCTCCTCAGTACAATTTATTTTGTGAGTTGCGAAAGCTCCCCTGCACAAGCCACTTTGGGTAAACGAGTCATGGGCATCAAGATTATTAGCCGGACAGGGAAACGCCTGACTTATTGGCATGCCTTTTGGCGTGACCTGAGCAAGGGCCTTTCATTGCTGACCCTGGGCATTGGCTTTGTGCTGATTGGCTTTACCCCTCGTAAGCAAGGTCTGCACGACCTGATGGCTGGGACATTAGTCATTAATGACGATATCGGTTAGATCCACGGTCTATGTTTTCTGGCCTGGACTTCAATAAGGAAATCAGGGTGAACAAGAATGAACTCAACTATCAATAATTTAGAGTACGCAGGAACGCAACGGCGTCTGATAGCCTTTTTGCTTGATAAGTTAATTTTGCTGCCCTTTGTCTTCGGGGCTTATGCTTTATTTTGGCAGTGGATTGGCCTGTGGACAGTCTTGATTCACGTTGGCATTGAGTGGTTTTATACGTCTGATTTAGAGGCTGGCCCTTGGCAGGGAACATTTGGGAAGCGTATTTTAGGGCTTCGGGTTTGTGGAAGCCAAGGACAATACCTTCCCATTGAGTGGGTTCAACTGCGCTTTTTGTGCAATCTGGTGGTGAATCTGGGGCTTGTTTTCCTGATAGGTATATTTGCCTCGCTTATGGCTGACTCAGGCAGTAACCCTTACCCTTTTGTTGGAGGATTGCTGCTGATTGTTGGCGCTCAAATTCTGTTCATGACATTGAACGACAAAAAGCAGGGGATGCACGACTTGCTACCCGGTGCAGTCGTAGTCTTTAAAATTAAGTAGATAGACACATTCGGCTGAACACCCCTAGTTCCCTAAACAGAAGAAGCGGCGTGAGCCGCCGGTCTTCTCCGAAGGAGTCCTGAGTAGCCGAAAGGACGGATGAGGACTTAGCGGGAGGCACATCTGGCAAGCACAAATTTTGCTTAAGGCGCACGTAGCCCAAAATGGCTCATATTTTTTCGTCCTGAACCCATTATCCATAACCCCACCCCCCTTTAGGATATAACCTTAAGCTAGATATAGCGCCATGGCCGATAGGCTCCCCACCCAACCCACCACCCTGGCTAGCTCAACGAGTCAGTAGAGCTGAAGGCCCCAGTCAACAGGCTTAGGAGGCGTACTTGCTTCTGCCGTCTCCGAAGTAGGATTCGTAGATGTGCTGATAGACGGTATCGCACTTTTTGTTGAACACCTCAGGGGTATAGGAGCGAGGCAATTCGGTATCCAGAATTTTTTCGACTGTCAGACGGACTTCAGCTCGGCTTTGTTGCCGCTTGCGCCAATCCAGTACCAGTTTTTCTTTTTTAAGACTAGCCAGCAGGCTCCGTGCGGTTTTCTTAACTTCGTTGATTTCCTTGGGGGTTAAGGCCATGTCCGGCTTGGTGAGTATGTCAAAGAGCACTAACTCCTCTTCGCTCAGTTGCTCAGCGACGCCCCGCTTTTCCTCTTCGTTCAGCTCCTGGGTGAAGGCCACCAGCTTGTCAAAGAGCAACTCAATGTTGGGGGTTTCCGCATTGTACTCATCAATGAGGGCTTGGAATTTTTCCAGGTAGTCCATGCGGGTTCGGTTGGCTTCCACCATGTCGGTCAGTTTATTGGCCACCGCATTTTTGAGCCGTTCAAATTCAGTGTGCTTGCGTCCCTGCTTGAAGTGGGCTTGGAGGGCGGCAAAGTCCACTTGGCTTAAGTCAATCAAGGGTTGTTCGCTACTCGCTTCAATGACAAAGCCCTCAGGGGCGATGGAGTCATCCAGTAGCCTTTCCACTTCACTCATCACTTGAGAAATGTCTACCTCTGGAGACAGAGAGCGGATTTTATCAGCCATGGCCTTAAACAAGAAGCGAATGGGATTGAAGTGCTCCGCCATGGCATCCGGGAGAATCGCTTTGTAGAGCTTTTGAATTTGACCTTGCAGGCCCAGAAACTTCTTTTTGGTTTCTTCGTTTTGCAGGATGGCGTCTACAGCGTCATCCAGGAGCTTGACCCGCTCAAAGCCAGTGGCGTCCATGATTGTTTTCGGGTGAACCTGAAGGCCCGTCAGGAAGCTCGTCATGGTTTCAATCGCCTGCTCAAGGTAAATGAGAAGCTCTTTTTTCTCTTTGACCGGCATATCGCTGGAGCCACCTTGAGGGGTGCCGTATATGGCGAGGGCTTTTTGTAGATTTCGGAATACCCCCACATAGTCCACAATCAGGCCGTTGTTCTTATCTGCAAAGACCCGGTTAGCCCTGGCAATGGTTTGCATCAGGGTATGGTTTTTCATGGGTTTATCCAGATAGAGGGTGGAAATGCTGGGCGAGTCAAAGCCCGTCAGCCACATGGAGCAAACAAAGACCAGACGGAGGTATTTGCCAGTCTTTTCATTTTTCTCTGTGGATTTGAAATATTCTTCTAAATCCTCTTTGACCATCCGCTCCCGGTGAAGCTTGATGTCCAGCCCCTTGGCCTGAAACTTTTCAATTTCATTCTGCTCAGAGGATACCACCACCGCCATGTCGGTTTCTTCCATGTAGGTGATTTTGGCTTCTAGCAGGGCTTTTTCAGAGGGCGACGCCATGGCCAACCGGCGTTTAAGGGCCTCCAGCTCTAAATGCCAATATTTCTGAACTTTGTCATACATGCGGACAGTGGTGGTTTTATCGATGGAAATCGCCATGGCCTTACCCAGAAAGCCCCGGTTGAGAAAGTGAGTGACAAGATCTTTGGCCACTTCTTCCAGGCGTTCCTCTCGGGTGATGAGGTGATATTCTCGACCAAACTGCTTTTCCAGTTTTTCCTCTTGCTCTTCATCCAGCAGTGCATCATCCAGCAGGCGCTCCATGTCCTCGTTAAGGTCTTCATTTTTAAGTTGGAGTTCCGGCTTCCGGTTTTCATAGAACAGGGGCACTGTAGCGTTGTCATCGACCGACTGTTGAAAGTTGTAGATACTGACGTAATCCCCATAGACTTCTTTGGTCAATTCCCCACCAGCGATCAATGGCGTACCCGTAAAGCCAATAAAGGCCGCATTGGGAAGTGCTTTCCGTAGGTTGGCGGCAAAGGTGTCATATTGGCTACGGTGGGCTTCATCCGTAATGACGATGATGTCACTCCGCTCAGACAGCACCGGGTAGGCTTCTCCTTGTTCAGTGCGGAATTTCTGAATCAGGGTGAACACAAAGCGATGATCTTCCCGCAGCAGTTTTTTCAGATCCTCCCCACTACCGGCCTGGACGTCTTTTTCAGTAACAGCACCCACGGCGGCGAAGTTTTTATAGATCTGAGTATCCAGGTCCTGACGGTCTGTGACGATGACAAAGGACCAGTTGCCCGGCACTTTGCGTAAAATCTTGAGGGCGAAGAAGACCATGGAGTAACTTTTGCCGCTACCCTGCGTGTGCCAGAACACCCCCAGCTTACCCTGATTCTCTTTAATGCCATCCAGCCCCTTCACGGCGTTATTAACGCCCAACACTTGGTGATTTTTACCCACCAGCTTAATCAGGCCCCCTTTGCCTTCCTGGAAAAGAATAAAGTTTTCCACAATATCCAGAAAACGGCGCTTTTCGCAGGTGCCCCGAATCATGGTTTCCAGCGAGATGATGCCTTTTTCCTCTTCATCGCTAATGCGCTTCCAGTCGGCAAAGTGCTCCCAGCCAGAGGTAAGGCTCCCCACTTTGCTTTCGCTGCCATTGGACAGGATGACAAGGGCGTTATGCCAAAACAGTTGGGGAATATCGCTGAGATAACTTCGGAAATTTTCATCAAAGGCGTTTTTCAGTCGCTTGTGGGAGGCTTTGAGTTCCACAAACAAGAGGGGCAGGCCATTCACAAAGCCCACCAGGTCGGTGCGCCGTTTGTACATTTCCCCAGTAAGCCACAGTTGGGAGGCCAGACAGAAATCGTTATTCTCCGGGGTTTCCCAGTCAATCACCCGAACCGTGTCTTGTTCTTCAATGCCCTCTTCGTTTCTGAATTTAACCTTCACCCCCTCTTTGAGTAGCTGATAGGCTTCCCGGTTGGCCTGCACCAGAATCAAGATACTCAGGTCTTGGGAGAGGATGCTAGCGGCTTCAACAATGGCCTCGTCTGGTAGTGTGGGATTGAGAGCTTGCAGGGCTTTCAGGAGGCGAGGGCGCAGAATGGCTTCAGTCAGGGTTTCCCGACCTGATAGGTCAGGGCGTGGCCCATCCCCCTCGCCATGGCCGTTAAAGTGAGACCAGCCCAGGGATTGAAAAAGCTCAATGGCGGGTTGCTCGATCAGAAAGTCTTCGGTGTACTCATTCACGTTCTTGCAGTTGCTCATTGTTCGGTTTAAGCCACGTTATCAGCAAATCGGCGACCTTCATGCTTGAATTGCTCGAAATCCAGAAACTGCTTGTCGGTAGCCCTTAATAGACGCTTTTGGTTTTTATTAGTAAGCGTATCGTAATTTTCGTAGACTACCACGCTCTGGAAATTAATATTTTCGGTTTTAAATTCAAAACAATTGGCGGCGATTTCCAGCGCCTTTTGGTTGTCGTTTTCTTTAACGCCGAATAGGAATAAAGGATGCCGAGGGAACTCAAATATCACATCCACAATAGACTCTTTATTGGAGGGAATCGGTGTCGCTTTGAGCTTATACGGGATATCGGCGTATTCCTGCTGGATATGCTCAATAAGCAGATCATAAAATAAATTCTGGACCGCTTTCTTTTTTAGGTACTGCAAACTGGAGACCTTGGCCAGCGCTTGGGCAAAATGAAAGAAATTAGGAAGCAGATTACCGAAATCGCTTTCAATAAATATATTTCCGTCCTGTTCATCGAGGCCATTCTCTTTGATGATGCGGCTATAAAGGGACTCTTTGCTCTCCGTTATATTGACATTGTAGGAGAGGTGCATCAGCGTTAGACCATAATCGCAAATTCGATAACGGTCTTTGCTGGTAGGCTCTACAAAAATCTCCATCATGTCCCCATCCTCATGGAAAAAGGGTGCCACGATCTGAAAAATGTTGGGGCGCTTTTCTTTCAGCTGAAAGGTGCCTGTAAAGGCTGATTTTAGAAGATCCAGTGTCGTCATACCTTTTGCTCCGGCGATTGCGGGAACTGCAACTTTAATTGTGACAGGTTGTTAAGAAATGGGAAATGGTCAACATAGTCATCTTGAATGCCAACATATTGCCAAAAGGCGACAATGGCCTCTTCAAAGGTACGGTATTCTTCCGTCCGGGAGGCAAAGTTTTCGGCTTTAAACCCTTGACTCAAGGCTTCTTCA